>CAYOWF010000081.1:0-9219 GCA_964407585.1 uncultured Qipengyuania sp. | reverse complement strand
CCTTCGGCCCGTTCCCCAAGGCGCTGGGCGTGCTTTACGACGATCCCAAGCCCACCTTCGAAAGCCAGGTCACCGAGGAACGCGCCCGCGCGACCGACGGCAAGGAGGCGAACCTCGCCAAGCTGCTCGCCAAAGGGCAGACCTGGACCGTCGACGGGACCGCGCAGGACCCCGTCTGACCGACGACCAGTTCGCCGCGAGCATTGCGGGCGGCTGACCCAATTCCGGGTGGCCGCCTCGTGTGATCGGCAAACCACCGAATAGGCTACGCTTTTCCTCCTCACACGGCTTGCCGAAGGCGGGCCGTTGAGGCATTCGGGGCAGGGCACCATCGACGGTGCCGGGCGACTGGACGAATACCGATGACAATGGCGTGGCTTGCGGGCCTGCGAGTACCTGTGCGTACCCGCGATGGATAATTTGACGCATTCGCTGGTCGGCGCACTGATCGGCCAGGCGGGACTCAAGCGGAAGACCGGGCTTGCCATGCCCGCCCTGATCATTGGGGCGAACCTGCCCGATGTCGACGCGGCCTGTTTATTCTGGCTGGAGGGCACGGAGCATCTCGGCTTCCGCCGCGGGATCACGCACGGTCCGCCCGCCATGGTGCTGCTGCCGCTGATCCTTGCCGGACTGCTCTACGGCTTCGACCGCTGGCAGGCGAGCCGCGGAAAGCGACCGGACGATCGGCTTCCGGTGAGCTTCAAATGGCTGTTCCTGCTGGGCTTTATCGGCTGCCTGACGCACCCCGCGCTCGATTGGCTGAACGTCTATGGCGTTCGCCTGCTCGAGCCGTTCTCGAGCCGATGGTTCTATGGCGATACGCTGTTCATCATCGACCTGTGGCTTTGGGCGCTGATGGGCTTCGCGATGTGGTTCTCGCTGCGGCGCGAGCGGCTTGGCGGCGAGTGGCAGCGTCCCGCTCGTGCGGCCATTGCAGGCGTGCTTGTCTATATCGGAATGAACGGAGCGATTTCGCGGGCTGCTCCACCACAACTCGATGAAACGGAAATGGGCCAGTGGGAGGAAATCGCGAGCCCTATACCGCTAGAGTTCTGGAAGCGCGAAGTGCTTGTCGGACAGACCGGTCGGTGGTTCATCCACACGAACGAACCGGATGTGGTGGAAGTCGTCGATCGTGACGGCTCGCGATCGGAACCCTTGATTGTCGAACGCTCGCTCAAGCCTTTGACGAAGAATGCCTGCGCCTGGCCAAGCGAGACCGAGCTTGCCTCCGGCGGATCGCAGTCCGCTGCCTTCCTTTTCTGGTCCCGCGCCCCATTTGCCGAGCGTGCTTCCGACGGTTCGGTCCTGCTTCGCGATGCGCGCTTCTACGATCCGCTGGCTCGCGACCGCTTCACCGTCGCGTTGGCAGATGTGGAGTGTGAGCCGATCGACTAGCCGGATCGAGCCTCTTCCCAGCCTCGCTATCGGCTGCCGCCTTGGCGGGCACGTAGAGCAGTGCCGCCGCCAGGAACGCCCATCCGGCTCCGCCCAGCCAGCCGGCGGTCACATCGCTGGGAAAGTGGACGCCGAGCATGACGCGGCTCCAGGCGACCATGGCGGACAGGACCATGGCGAAGCCGATGACCGTGTAACGCACCGAATGCCGCTTGCTCAGCGCCGCGAAGGCGATTGCCATCCCGATATAGACCACCGCTGCGGAGAAGCTGTGACCGGAGGGAAAGCTCTCGCCGCCGGCCTCGGTCAGATGCGGGACGATCTGCGGCCGCTCGCGCCCGACGAGCAGTTTCACGCCAGTATTGGCCAGCCAGCCGGTGACGACCGTCGCGGCGTAGAGGAACGCCTCGCGCCGCAGCTTGAGAAACAGCAGCGCCACCACTGCCACCAGGGCGAAAAGGTTGCGCAGGAATACGCCGCCCAAAGCAGTCACGTCGCGCACGCTTTCGAAGACCAGTTCCGGACCGCTCGGCCCCAGTTCCTCTCCGGTGCGATAGGACATAAGGCCCCACTCGTCGAACCCGCCCGTCCGCCCTGTCAGGACCAGCCATGCCATCAGCGCAAAGCCGGCCCACAGAATTGCAGCAGCGACAAGCGCCTTCTTCCGGTCGATTGCAAACCCCCGTTCGGGGATTGCAACCGTCTCGGCCGGGATGGGGCCTTGTTCGGGCTCGACGATGTCGCTGGACGTGGTATCCATGTCGGGTGGAACCACATTACGCGCATTTCCGTTCCGCTGGCATGAGTTCACCCCAGATAGTCTGGCTCCGGCGCGATCTGCGCATGGCCGACCAGCCCGCCCTCCACGCCGCCGCCAAGGCAGGTCCGGTCATCCCGGTCTATGTCCTCGATGACGATCGGGGTGGGGACCATGCCTATGGCGGTGCCTCGCGGGTCTGGCTGCACTATTCCCTCGAGAGCCTCCGCAAGTCCTTCGGCGGCCGGAACTCGCAGATCGTCCTGCGCAAGGGCGATGCCCCGCAGGTGCTCGCCGCGCTCGCCGACGAAATGGGGGCCAACTGCATCCATGCCATTCGCCACTACGAGCCCTGGTGGAAGGAAGCCGAGGACGAATTGCGCGACGCTCTGGGCGAAGATTGCAGGCTGTGCCTTTACGACGGCAATTACCTGCTGCCGCCCGGTTCTGTGACCACGGGATCGGGCGATCCCTACAAGATCTACACCCCCTTTTCGAAGGCGATGCTCGAGGTGATGCCTCCGCGCAATGTCCTCGGCGAGCCGGAGACCATCTCCTCGCCGGAGAATTGGCCGGATAGCGACGAACTGGGCGACTGGGACCTGCTGCCAACCAAGCCCGACTGGGCCGCCGGCATTCGCGATTTCTGGGAATTCGGCGAGGTAGCCGCGCACGAACGGCTCGACTGGTGGGCAGGCGAAGTGGCCGCTTACGACGATGGCCGCAACCTGCCGTCGCAAGACATCACCTCGCGTCTTTCGCCGCATCTCCATTGGGGCGAGATCAGTCCCGCGCAAGTCTGGCACAAGCTCAAGGACAAGCGCAGCGAGGGGTGGAAGACCTTCGCCAAGGAGATCATCTGGCGCGATTATGCGCAGAACGTCATCGACCAGTTCCCCGACTATCCGCGAGAAAGCTATCGCGACTACGACGAGCGCACCTTGTGGAGGAATCCCAACGCCGGCGATCTAATCCGGCAGGACCTCGAGTGCTGGCAGAAGGGCATGACCGGCTATCCAATCGTCGATGCCGGCATGCGCCAGCTGTGGCAGACGGGCTGGATGCACAACCGCGTGCGCATGATCGCCGCAAGCTTCCTAGTGAAGCACCTGCTGATCGACTGGCGCTTCGGCGAGCAATGGTATTGGGACTGTCTCGTCGATGCCGATTACGGGAACAACGGCGTGAACTGGCAGTGGATTTCGGGCACCGGCGTGGACAGCAACATGTTCAGCCGGATCATGGCCCCGCTGACGCAGAGCGAGAAGTTCGATGCCGCCGGCTATATCCGCGAATATGTGCCCGAGCTTGCCGGACTGGACGACGATTGCATCCACGATCCGCCGGATGCGATGCGCGGAGACTATCCGGTCAAGATGATCGGCCACAGGGAAGCGCGCGAGCGGGCGCTCGAGGCGTACCGGGCAAGCAAGACGTAGCGGACTTGTCGCACGGCCAAGTGCGCGGCATAGGTTTTCGGTATGGACATGCCGACCAGCCAGCGTGGACGCGACCTCGTGGAGGGTTCGAAACCCTTCGCGCGCAAACCCGGGTGGCTGGCACGCCTGATCGCACCGGGATTCTCCAAGATTCTCTCGCGGATCGACGCTGCGCTGACCAGCGGGACCATCCACGGCACGCTGCCCGATGGCAGCTCTCGCGTGCTCGGCGGCCGCGCGCCGGGCTTCGAATGTACCGTCGAACTGCGCAGCTACAATGCGCTGATCCGGCTTGCGAGCAATGGCTCGGTGGGCTGGTACCAGGCGTGGGAGGCGGGCGAATGGTGGAGCCCCGATCCGGTGCCGCTCTTTGCGCTGTTCATGCAGCATGCCGAAAGGCTCGGCGATACAGCCCGGGCCAAGGGTCCATTCCGCCACGGTTTGAAGCTGGCGCATCTGGTCAACCGCAACACGCATGCGGGCGCGCAGAAGAACATTTCCGCGCATTACGACCTCGGCAACGATTTCTACCGCGAATGGCTCGATCCCACGATGAGCTATTCCTCGGCGCTCGAGACCGGCGAAGGCACGCTGGAAGATGCGCAGAAACGCAAATGGGCCGCGCTGCGCGAACGTGTCGGCGATGCGGAAAAGGTTCTCGAAATCGGCTGCGGATGGGGCGGTCTGGCGGCGTTCTTCGCGCAAGGCGGTAGCCATGTCACTGCGATCAGCCTGTCCGACGAGCAGTTGGAATGGGCGAGGGCGCATCACTCGAGCGACATCGATTTCCGCAAGCAGGACTATCGCGACACCTCCGGGTGTTACGATGCGATCGTCAGCGTCGAGATGGTCGAAGCGCTTGGCCGCGAATACTGGCCGACCTACATGGACTGTATCGCCCGCAACCTGAAACCGGGCGGGCGCGCAGCAATCCAGTTTATTGCGATGCGCGACGAATTGTTCGACGCCTATGCCGACAGCGCAGATTTCATCCAGGCGTATATCTTCCCGGGGGGGCTCCTCATCCGAGCGAGCGAGTTCCGCCGCCTCGCCGAAGAACGGGGCCTCTCTTGGGAAGGCCAACGCGATTTCGGGCTGGATTACGCCGAAACCTTGCGGAGCTGGCGCGCGAATTTCGACCTCGCAGCCGAGGAAGGGCGACTGCCGCCCGGTTTCGACACGCAGTTCTGCGAGCTGTGGCGCTATTATCTGATGTATTGCGAAGGCGGTTTCCGCGGCGGCGGTATCGATGTGCACCAGGTTACGCTGGTGAAGGGAGAGGATTGAAAATGCGACTGTTTCTGACCTCGGGATTGGCCCTTGCCCTTGCGGGGTGCGCGGTATCGCTCGACGAACCGCTGCCCGAACGGCCGGCTTATGTACCGGCGGTCACGCAATCCACGCCCGAAACCATGGTCAGCCTCGACCCGTCGAAATCGATCCTGTTCTGGGACGACGAACGGCGTTCCGCCGCCTTTCGCGACATGGAAAGCCTGGTTGCGGGGCTTGAAGTCGCGCCTGCCGGCGCAACCAGGGTGCTGGTCGAGGGAACGCCGCTCCAACCGTCGACCGCCGCCAAGGCACGCCAATTCATGGACGCGACTGCTGTTGCAGGAATGATGGTCCTCAAGGATGGCAAAGTCGTTTTCGAGGAATACGGCCTCGGCTTCGGACCCGAAGGCCGCTGGACCAGCTTTTCGGTGGCGAAGAGTTTCACTTCGACCCTGCTCGGCGCAGCGATCGAGGACGGCTATATCGACAGTCTCGATAACCCCGTCACCGATTTCGTCCCCGAATTGCGCGGCACCGCCTATGACGGCGTCACGGTCGGCCAGGTGGCGACGATGACGTCGGGCGTTTCGTGGAACGAAGACTATACCGATCCTGAAAGCGACATCGCCCGCATGCTCGCCATCGACACGGTCGAGGGAGAATCGCAAGTCGTCACCTATGCCCGCCAGCTCTCGCGCGAAGCTCCTGCAGGCGAAAAATGGGTCTACAAGACGCTCGAGACCAATCTGCTAGGCCTTATCGTCGAAGAGGCGACCGGCAAGTCGCTGGCGGCCTATTCGGCAGAGAAGATCGTGCAACCTGCCGGATTTGAAGGCCGGCTGTTCTGGATGCAGGATTTTACCGGCGGCAACATAGGCGGGTGCTGCCTTTCGCTTCGGCTGTCGGACTATGCACGATTCGGCCAGTTCGTGCTTGAAGGGGGCGAGGGCGTGGTGCCCGAGGGGTGGTTTGGCGAAGCCGGCGCGCCCGCAGTGGATTTCGCGCCGCGCGCTCCCGGTTACGGATACGGATACCAGTGGTGGGCCTATCCGGGTGGAAATTACGGGGCGCAGGGGATCTTCGGTCAGGCGATTATGATCGTGCCGAGCCGGAACGTCGTCGTGGCCGTGGTGAGCAACTGGCCGACTGCGTCGAGTTCGGAATATCGCGGCCGGTTCCAGGAACTGGTGCGCGAGATCGCGTTGAACGCGGATTAGGTTTCGTAGGGGCGGATACGAGTGGTGGCGGAGGCCACGAGGGCGCACCGCCACCGACGACGAGCCATCCGGACAAGGTTCAGGCCAGGCCCATCAGGCCGCCGCCAAAGCTGTCGGTGTCGTCGCCTTGCTCGTCTGGATCAGTAAGGGCGGTAGGCGCCCTGACCGCTGTAACGCGCGAGGATATTGTCGTGCACGATCGGCGAGAGCAGCTCGCTGAAAGCGCAGCCGACCATGCAGTTTTCCCACCAGACGACCTGCGCCTGGAGCGATTCGAGGCCGGGCAGGGTGAGCCAGCACATCTGGCCTTCGTGCATGCGGTTGATCGCCGCAGCCGAAAAGCCCGAGATGGAAAGGTCGTGCACCACCGTCTGGAAGGCGCGGCCGCCGCTGGCGCGGAGCTGGCCGGGGATGGTGAGCTTCGTGCGCGGCGCACAGCGATCTTCCTGCGCGGCGGTCAGATAGCGATCTTGCGTATCGTAATTCATGTCCGGCGATCCCTTGCCCTGAGTTCGAGTACCGATTTTCCACGCACAGGAGACGCGCGCGTTGTTATTCGGAGTGTCTCCGAGCAGGCTTAAGGAATGGTCACGCAGCAGGGTTAACGGAATTATTCCACGCGCTCTCGGTGGCGGGTGGGGTAGTCGTTAACCAGAAGCTCCACGATGCGCGCCGCGACGTCTTCGGGCGGCTTGACCGTCGCCGGGTCTTCGCCGGGATAGGCCTTGGCGCGCATGGCGGTGCGAGTCGCGCCGGGATCGAGCGTGGCCACGCGGACATTGCCGATCTTCTCGACCTCCTGCGCATAGGAATCGAGCAGGTTGTCGAACGCTGCCTTGGTCGCACCATAGGCGGACCAATAGGCCCTCGCGTCCTTGCCGACGCTGCTGGTGAGCCCGATGACCCGACCGGCATCGGCGCGCTTCAGCAGCGGGTCGAAATTGGCGAGCAGCGCCTGCGTAGCGAGGATGTTGGTCGTCACCGCCTGGCTGAACTGTTTGCCGTCGATCTGCGTCACTGGAGTCAGCGCGGGGAGATAGGCCGCGGAAATAACCAGGATGTCGAGCTTGTCCCAGCGGCTTGCGATGGCCGAAGCGAGACGGGCGATGCCATCGCTTTCGCCCAGATCGACCGGTGCAATGGTCGAAGCGCCGCCGGCATCGTGGATCCGGTCTTCCACCGTTTCGAGCGCTCGGACGTCGCGGCCGGTGAGCACGACATGTGCACCGGCTTCTGCCAGCGCAACGGCGGTGGCTGCCCCGATGCCCTTGCTGGCGCCCGTGACGAGGGCGAGCTTGCCGTCCAGTGCCTTGGTCATATCAGGCGACCTTGCCGACCGGGAATGCGAGCTGGGCCTGCTTGTCTTCGCGCTTGGCGAGGTCGGTCAACGAGGTCGGATAATCGCCTGTGAAGCAGGCATCGCAGAATTGCGGGCATTCCTTCACGCGGGGCTTTTCGCCGACGGCGCGATAGAGCCCGTCGATCGAAACGAAGGCGAGGCTGTCGGCCTTGATGAATTCTCGCATGGGCTCGACATCCATCCGTGCGGCAAGCAGCTTGGATCGTTCGGGGGTATCCACGCCGTAGAAACAGCTGTGCGCCGTGGGGGGGCTGGCAACGCGGAAATGCACTTCCTTGGCGCCTGCATCGCGCATCATCTCGACGATCTGCATCGAAGTGGTTCCACGCACGATGCTGTCGTCGATCAGGACGATGCGCTTGCCGGCAACCAGGCTGCGGTTGGCATTGTGCTTGCGCTTGACGCCCGAATGGCGGGCGCCATCCGATGGCTGGATGAAAGTGCGACCGACGTAGTGCGAGCGGATGATCCCGAGTTCGAACGGCAGGCCCGCTTCCTGGGCATAACCGATCGCCGCCGGCACGCCGCTGTCGGGCACGGGGACGACGAGATCCGCATCGACGGGCGTTTCCTTGGCCAGCTCC
Source organism: uncultured Qipengyuania sp. (assembly GCA_964407585.1). Taxonomy (GTDB): domain Bacteria; phylum Pseudomonadota; class Alphaproteobacteria; order Sphingomonadales; family Sphingomonadaceae; genus Qipengyuania. The sequence continues at coordinate 1,189 of CAYOWF010000081.1, read as the reverse complement.
GCCCCGATCGCCTTGCGCGCTTCGTAGACGCTGCGTCCGGCGAAGAAACTGTCGGGGCGGCTGAAGTAGACGTGTTCGAAAATGCAGGGGCGCGGTTTGTGCGTACCGAAGGGGTGGAGCGAATCCACATTGCCTTCGTAATCGACCCGGATCAGCTCGCCCGGCTCGACTTCGCGCACCATCTCCGCACCGACCACGTCGAAGGCGACGCTTTCGCTGGCGAAGACGGTGGCATCGCCGATACGACCCATCACCAACGGGCGGATACCCAGCGGATCGCGGCAGGCGATCATGCCTTCCGGCGTCATGACGATGAGCGCGTAGGCGCCTTCGAGCAGGCGCAGCGCGTCGATCAGGCGGTCGACGATGGTGGGGTAACGGCTCGTCGCGACGAGGTGGATGATGACTTCGGTGTCGGAGGTCGACTGGAAGATTGCGCCGCGCTGGACGAGTTCCTGCCGCAAAGTGCCCGCGTTCGAGATATTGCCGTTATGAGCGACGGCGAATCCGCCGCCGGCGAGGTCCGCGTAGAGCGGTTGCACATTGCGCAGGCCCGATCCGCCGGTCGTCGAATAGCGCACATGGCCGGCAGCCATATGACCGGGCAGTTCGGCGATGGCTTCCGATGAGGAGAAGTTCTCAGCCACATGGCCAAGGCCGCGGCGAACGCGGAAGTCGGCGCCGTCCCAGGCGACTATGCCTGCAGCTTCCTGTCCGCGGTGCTGCAGGGCGTGGAGGCCGAGCGCGGTGACCGCAGTCGCGTCGGCGGCGTTGATCGCGCCGAAAACGCCGCACTCTTCGCGCAGTTTGTCGCCATCCGCATCGAGGAAGGGGTGGGTGCAATTCATGGTGCTGTCCGCGCTGCCAACCGAATGCCGCCCCAATGGCGATGTTACGACTGGATTACAAGGTTTGTCCGGCGATCTGCGGGGGAGTTTTTGCAGCCATTCATTGCGCCGCCAGAATTCTCTGCCTAAACGCCCTGCCAACGCTCAACCACCTCCCAGGGCCGTCTTGCTGCTTTCACCATTCGAATGGACCATCGCCAAGCGCTACCTGCTCCCGGGCAGGAGCGAGGCCTTTATCGCGCTGGTTGCGGGCATTTCCATCACCGTCGTCATGCTGTCCGTCGCTATGCTGGTCATCGTGATGAGCGTGATGAACGGCTTCCGCGCCGAACTGCTCGACA
>CAYOWF010000080.1:0-9277 GCA_964407585.1 uncultured Qipengyuania sp. | reverse complement strand
AGCCTCGCCGAGCTGCGCCAGCGGCTCGAAAGCCGCGCGCAGGACAGCGCGGATGTCATCGACAGCCGGATGGAGCGTGCCCGCGGGGAAATCAGCCATTGGGCCGAATACGACTATGTCGTGATCAACGACGATGTCGATGACTGCTTCGCCAAGGTGCGCGAAGTGCTGGACGCCGAACGCATGAAGCGCACGAGGCAGACGGGACTGATCCCCTTCGTTCGGGAATTGATGGCCTGAAACTGGGCGTCGGCCAGTTCTGCACTCCCCCTCTCGCGCCGAGCTTGGATCCGCACCGCGAGAATCGCTGATTTACGTGGTTCCCCGTAGGCCTCCCACAAGGAAGCCTTGACCATAATTTGCGACACTCGCCCGGATAGCGACATGGAAGGCTCACCGATCTCTCTCGCGATGCCCCCGGCATCGAAACGTGCGCATGAGCGTACCCGCCTGTTCGTCACGGCGAATATCTCTTCGGCGTCGATGACCGGGATGGTGCGCGTCCGCAATCTGTCCATTTCCGGCGCCTTGCTCGAAGCCGAGTCCCTGCCCCCGGTCGGGGAGCGCGTAAAGATCCGGAAGGGCGAGCTGAGCGCGACGGGCAGGGTGGTCCGCAACGATGGCAAGCAGGCCGGCGTCCACTTCGAACGGCCGATCAACCCGGTCGACTGGCTGCCCAACAAGGCACAGTCGCAATTGATGGTCGACGCGGCTTTCGAAACGATCAAGCCGCTTTTCGAGGGCGGCCCTCCCTCCGCAAACCAGCGCGCCGAAGCGAGCGCCCTGCCGTCGAGCAAGTTGTCGCGCGACGAGCTGGAAGGTATTGCCGACATGCTCGATGCGCTGGCCGACCAGATGAGCGAGGATCCGGTGATCATCGCCAGTTACCTCGACAAGCTGCAAGTGCTCGATATCGCGTCGCAGAAACTACGCAAAGTGGGCCGCGACCTGTCCGATCTTTGATCGCACTGATTGCAGGTCGCCAGGGCAGGGGATCTGCTTCAGGGCGACCGATCCGCCTTGTTTGAGCGGCTCGCCAATTCCCCGACATATGCCTTCACCGCTTCGGCCTCGGACGCGGTCAGGGAATCGAACGGATGGCTCTTTCCCCAGTCCGCCTCGAGTTCCGGTCGCGAAAGATCGATAATCGACCCCGCGTCTTCGCCATAGCCATCGAGCCCGGGGCCGTGACAGGATGAGCAGGCGGCGGCGGCAATATATCGCCCCCGTTCGTAGTCCTGTCCGACAGCGGCGGCGCGGTATTTGCGATAGAATTGAACCTCTTCTTGCGCATTGGGATAGAACTTCCGTCCATATTCGCCGATCCGCCAGCCGTCATCCGGAAGGCGTGCCACGACCGCCTCCTCGAATCCCGGCGGCGGAGGCGGGGTGGCCTGGCCGGTCGGCTCGATCGTGCGCAGAAAGGCAATCAGCGCGCGCATGTCCGCATCGCTCAGGAATTGGCTGTTGCGCGAAGGCATGAGGTAGATATCGCGTTCCGGATGCGTCCCTTCCCGCAAGAGCGTTTCCAGCTCCTGGTCGGTGAAATCGGGAAGCGTGCGCGAAATATTCGTAGCCCACAGCCCGTCCAGCAGCGGAATGAATGCCCCGAAGTCAGCTCCGGAATAATCGGCGAGATGACAGCTGTTGCAGTCGAGGATTTCCTCCGAAAGGCGGCGGCCATGCGCAATCATGTCTTCTTCGTTTGTGTAGTCGGAACCGTCGAAGCCGGGCACCTCGATGGCTTGCAGGCTCGCATGGCCGCCCACGCTCGCGGCATCGGCGCAACCGGCCGCCAGCAGGAACAGAAGCGATGGTACTGCATGGCGCATTGGCGAAGCCCCCTGACCGACGGACTATGCATGCCGCAACTTCGGTCGCGCAAGTGGCAAATCGGGCGGCGATGCAGGGCAGCATTTGCAACGGCGCGAATGTCATGCTTTCATCGTGCGGAGGGTCGCGGTTCGAAGGGGGATCGAAATGAAGCAATTCGTCGTGGCAACCATATGTGCATGTTCGCTGGCGGCCTGTTCCCCGGCGACGCCCGAAACCGAAGCCCCGCAGGCCAATGTGCTCGAACTCCAAGTGCAGGGGCTATCCTTCGTCGGGCCCGATACGATCAAATCCGGATGGACTACGGTTCGGGTCGCCAACAAGGGGGGGATGACGCATCATGCCCTCGTCTATCGCCTGCCCGACGGAGTCACGGCGGACATGGTGGACGAAGAGGTCGTCGAGCCGTTCCAGAAGAGCCTGACCGCGGCGATCGCCGGAGATACGGAGAAGGCGGCGGAATTGCTGGCTGGCATGCCTGCGTGGGTTGCCGATCTGACGTGGATGGGCGGACCGGGCATGATGTCCGACGGGGTCACCGGGGAAGCGACAATGTATCTGGAGCCGGGCAATTACATCGTCGAATGCTACGTCAAAAGTGACGGCGTCCAGCACAATTACAATCCCGAACCCGGCGAATTCGGCATGCTCCTGCCTCTCACCGTCGTGGCCGAAGACGGAGGAATGGCCGAACCCGATGCCAACGTCACCCTGACGCTCGACAATAGCGGCTATGCAATTTCGGATGGCGCTTTCCGTCCCGGCGAAAATTCCGTGCGGGTCAGGTTCGCCGAACAGCAAGCCTACAACGGTTTCGTCGGCCACGATGCGCACGTTTTCCGCATCGAGGGCGATACCGATGTCGATGCGGCAGCGAAATGGCCCGATTTCTTCCCGGTCGACGGGCAGCAAACGCCGGCTCCGGCGCGCTTCGTCGGCGGCATCCACGACATGCCGGAGGGCTCGACGGGCTATTTCACACTCAATCTCGAACCCGGCGAATACGGAATCACGGCGGAAATACCCGACGCTATGGAGAAGGGATTTTTCGAACGGTTCGCCGTATCGCAAAACTGACCGGCGACCGGCCGGCGGGTTATCTCCCGCCGGCGGGATCCGCGAAATGCGTGGGCAGGTGGGCGTTCACGATGCCGCCATCGACCGCAATGGTCTCTCCCACCGTGTAATCGCCAGCGCGGCTTGCGAGGTAGACGCAGCTGCCGCCCATGTCGAACTTGTCGCCCACGCGCTTGTTCGGGATGCCGGCCGCACTGGCATCGGCATGGTCGCGAGCGACCTTGTTCATGTTGGAGGGGAAAGCACCCGGCGCGATGCCGGTGACATAGACGTGGTCCTTGACCAGGCGCGCAGCCATTCGGCGGGTCAAATGGATCAGCGCAGCCTTGGAAGCCTGGTAGGAATAGGTCTCCCACGGATTGATCCTCAGGCCATCGATACTCGCGATGTTGATGACCTTGCCCGGCTTGTCCTGGCTGGCATTCGCGGTGAGCAGCGCATGCAGCTTCTGCGTAAGGAAGAAGGGCGTCTTGACGTTGAGGTCCATCACCTTGTCCCAGCCCTGTTCGGGGAAATCGAGATAATCCGCACCCCAGGCAGCGCCGGCGTTGTTGACGAGGATGTCGAGATGGCTCTCGCGGCTCGAGATTTCGCCGACCAGTTCGTCGATACCTTCGAGCGTCGAGATGTCACCCTGGATCGGAACGACCCTTTCGCCCAGCTCTTCGGCGGTTTCGTGCAATTCGCCGCCCTTGCGCGCAGTGATGTATACCCGTGCGCAACCCGCTGCGAGGAAACCTTCCACGATCATGCGACCGATGCCGCGGCTGCCACCGGTCACGAGCGCAACGCGCCCTTCGAGGCTGAACATGTCTTCGAGGGTCATCGCTTCTCTCCCGCTCAGTAACCGCTCATTTCGGCCACGCGGCCCGCGTGGTAATATTGGTCGCCGAGGAATTCCTGCAGCGCCCGATCGCGTTTCATATAGAGGCCGATGTCGTATTCGTCGGTCATGCCGATGCCGCCGTGCATCTGCACGCCTTCCTTCACCGCGAGACCCGCCGCCTTGGCGACCTTGGCCTTGGCGACGCTGGCCATCAGGTCGGCCGTACCGCTTCCGCCATCGAGCAGCTGCGCCGCCTTGATCGTGACCGCGCGAGCGATCTCGACTTCCGAATAGAGATGCGCGGCACGATGCTGCAGCGCCTGGAATTCGCCGATCAGCCTGCCGAACTGCTTGCGCTGCTTGAGATAGTCGACGGTCATATCCATCGCCCCGCTGGCAACGCCGACGCCTTCGGCAGCGGCACCAATCCGGCCGGCCATCAACATGGCATTGAGGAGTTCGCGCCCACCGTCGACTTCGCCGATCACGGCATCGCCGTCGAGCTCGACGCCGTCGAACTTCGTGTGCGTCGCCATCGAGCTGTCGACGAGGCGGACCGCGTCGTGGCTCATGTTCGCCGCATCCTTGGGCACCGCGAACAGGGTGATGCCGTCCGCATCCTCGTCGCTGCCCGATGTCCGTGCGGCGACCACCATCATGTCGGCACTCGCACCGTGGAGGACGAAATCCTTCTGGCCCGAGAGGCGGAAGCCGTTACCCGACTTCTCCGCCTTCGTGGCGATGCGTTCGGGCCGGTGCTTGGCACCTTCGTCGATCGCGACGGTGTAGACCTTCTCACCCTCGATCAGCCCCGGCAGCCAGCGCCCGCGGACATCGTCGCTGCCATGCTTCAGCGCCGTCGCCGCCAGCACCGAGCTGGTAAGGAAGGGCGAGGGCGTGAGGTTGCGGCCGATGTTCTCGAGCACGATGCCCGCTTCGACATGGCCCATGCCGAGACCGCCGTCGTCTTCGTCCACCAGCATGCCGGTGAAACCCATTTCGGCGAACTGCTTCCACAATTCGTGGCCGAAGCCGTCCTTGCAGTCGCGGTCGCGCCAGTGGCGCAATTGCTTCGCGATCGCACCTTCTTCCGCCATGAAGGACTGGGCTGTTTCGGCGAGCATCGCCTGGTCGTCGTCGTAATAGAGAGGCATCGATCAGGCTCCCGGCAGGTCGAGAATACGCTTCGAGATGACGTTGAGCATGACTTCGCTCGTGCCGCCCTCGATCGAATTGGCTTTGGTGCGGAGCCAGTTGCGCGACGGCTTCCCGCCACTGGTTTGCTCGCTCTCCCATTCGAGAGCGCGGCTGCCACCGGCTGCCATCATCAATTCGTGACGGCGCTTGTTCAGTTCCGTTCCGACGTATTTCATCATGTTCGGCTGCGCCGGATGCGCCTTGCCGACCTTGAGTTCGTCGAGGAATTTCTCGCCCATCGCGGCATAGGCCAGCGCATCGACATCGAACTGCGCGATTTCGGCACGCAGCACGGCATCGAGCTCGCCCGCATTGCGCTTCATCGCCGCTCCGATGGCCGCGGTGCGATCGCCACCGCCGGCACCCGAAATCATTTCGCGCTCATGGCCTAGGAGGTATTTCGCCACGTCCCAGCCGCGATTGATTTCGCCGACGTATCCAGGGCAGTCTTCGCCGTAGCTCTTGGGCACTTCGACATCGTCGAAAAAGGTTTCGCAGAAGGGGCTGTTGCCCGAGATCAGCTTGATCGGCTTGGTGGACACGCCATTGCCCGCCATGTCGAACAGCATGAACGTTATGCCCTGGTACTTGTTCTCCTTGTCGGTGCGCACGAGACAGAAGATCCAGTCCGCTTCGTCCGCATAGGAGGTCCAGATCTTCTGGCCGTTGACGACCCAATGGTCGCCCTTGTCCTCGCCGAAGGTCTGCATCGAGACAAGGTCGCTGCCGCTGCCCGGCTCGGAATAGCCCTGGCACCAGCGGATCTTGCCTTCCGCGATCTCGTTGAGGAAGCGCTTCTTCTGGCCTTCGGTCCCGAAATGCAGCAGCGCCGGGCCGAGCATCCAGATCCCGAAGCTGGACAGCGGCGGGCGCGCGTTGATGCGCGACATTTCCTGGCGCAGCACCTTTCCTTCCGCCGGAGACAGGCCCGCTCCGCCGTATTCCTTCGGCCATTCGGGCACAGTGTAGCCCTTGTCGCGGCAAGCTTCGAACCAAGCCTTCTGCGCATCGTTTTTGAAGCTCGCATTGCGGCCGCCCCAGAAGACGTCGCCTTCGTCGCGGACCGGCTTGCGCATTTCTTCGGGGCAATTGGCTTCGAGCCATTCGCGAGTTTCGGCGCGGAAACTCTCCAGATCGGACATGACCGACTCCTCTCTCTGATCTCCTCGGTTGACGTTTACGTTAGGGTGATTCGGCCTTCTCCCGCAAGGGCGATGACGGCGAAGCGCCATGCCGTAGCGTCAGGCGGTTTGCGTTGACGCGATGCATCGCTGCCCTAAGCTGGAAAGCACGGAAATCCGGGAGAGAGACCGATGCGATTCAGCGGCAAGACCGTGGTCATTACTGGTGCGGCTTCGGGAATCGGCGCCGAAACGACGCGGCTTTTCGCCAGCGAAGGAGCGACGGTCTTCGCCTCCGATATCGACGATGCGGGCGGCCAGGCGCTCGAGCGGGATTCCGATGGCGATGTGCGCTACCGCCATTGCGATGTCAGCTCGGTGGAGGACATTCGCAAGCTGATGGATGGTGCTGCATCCGAAACCGGCGGCATCGACGTGGTCTTCAACAATGCCGGCGCCGGCGGCGCGCGACAGCCGATCGACGAGATCGATCCCGATGATTGGGACCGGACGATGGACCTGCTGCTTCGTTCGGTAGCCTTCGGCATCCGTTACGCAGTCCCGCATATGAAAGGCCGGAAGGGCGCCAGCATCGTCAACGTGTCGAGCGTGGCGGCAGTGGGTCCCGGCTATTCGCCTTCGACCTACGCCGTAGCCAAGGCGGGCGTCTTGCACCTGACCAAATGCGCCGCGACCGATCTCGCGCAGCACGGTATCCGCGTGAACGCTGTCCAGCCCGGCTTCATCAACACCAACATCTTCACTTCTTCCATGGAAATGCCGCAGGACATGGTCGCAATGGCCAAGGCGGCGATCGCGCAGATGTCCTCCAATGCGCAGCCCGTCATGCGCGGCGGCCAGCCGCGCGACATCGCCGAAGCGGTCGCTTTCCTCGCCAGCGATGCGGCCGGTTTCATGACCGGCGCCTCGATGATGGTGGACGGCGGCCTCACGATGGGACCCCGGCACAGCTGGGACCCAGACACGCCGGGAATGTTCGAAGCCCTTGAAGCGATGGAGAAACAGGCCCAGAGCCGGAACTGATGGCATTCGTCAAAGGTCCCCTGCCCCAGCGCCTCAAGATCGTTCACGGCTTCGGCTCCGTGGCCTTCGGGGTGAAGGACCTCGGCTTCAGCTTCTTCCTGCTGATCTTCTACAACCAGGTCCTGGGCATGGACGCGAGGCTCGTCAGCCTCGCCCTGCTCATAGCCCTGCTGGTCGATGCAGTCATCGATCCGATCATCGGCAATTTGTCCGACCGGACCTACACCCGCTGGGGCCGCCGGCTGCCGTGGCTCTACCTCGCGCCGATCCCCCTCGCCCTTGCCTGGGTCACCCTGTGGAGCCCACCGGGAGGCGAGGCTCCGAGCTTCGTCGGTCTCGTCGGCATTGCCATCGGGGTGCGGGTCCTGCTCTCGGCCTGCGAAGTCCCGTCGGTCAGCCTCGTTCCCGAAATCACCTCGGATTACGACGACCGCACGACGCTGTTCCGCTATCGTTTCCTGTCGGGCTGGGTGGGCGGCATCGTCATGATGGTGCTTGCCTATACGGTCTTCATGTCGGGGCCCGAGGGCCTGCTGCAGCAGGAAGGCTATCTCGGCTTCGGCATATTCGGCGCCTTCCTGATGGTGCTTTCGGTCATGGGATCGGCCCTGGGGCAACACAGCTTGGTTGCCCGGCTTCCCGAGAAAAAGCCCCCGCCCTTCTCGCTGAAGACCGCATTCTCGGAAATTTCGGATGCCTTTTCCGAACACAGCTTCCTGATTTTCGCGGCGGGCGCGCTGGCTGCCTACGTCAGCCAGGGAATGACGTTTTCCATTTCGAATTACCTCAACGTCTTCGTGTGGCAGTTGGACCAGCCGATGGTTCCCGGTGCGCCCGAATGGTTCACCGGCCTGTTGGGCTACGCGCTCACCCTGTTCCTGTCGGTCGTGCTGATGTTCTTCGTCGTCGGACAGATGCACCGGGCGTTCGGGAAGGCGAAAACGGCGGTGGTCGGGGCCTACGGGGCCGCCATCATCGGCCTCGCGCCCTATGCGCTTTTCCTTGGCGGGTTTTGGCCCGAAATCGGCAGCCCCGCCTCGACCTTTACCTTTCTCGGCTTCTTGCTCTTCGCCAACATGTTCGGAGTGGTGATGATGATTTCCGCCACCTCGATGATCGCCGAAATCGTCGAGGCTTTCGAGGAACGCGTGCACCGCCGGGCAGAAGCGGCCTTCTATTCGGGCAACTGGCTGATCCAGAAATGCGCCACCGGTGCAGGGATTTTCGTCACCGGGCAGATCGTGGGGCTATCGGGACTTCCCGACCGCGCGAAGGCGGGGCAGGTGGACATCGGGATATTGCAGGACATGATTCTCTACTACGGCGGCGCCAGCATCGTGCTCGCAATCCTTGCGGCATACTGGCTCGGGCGATTCCCGATCAGTCGCCAGGAGCACGAGGCCCGCCTAGAGACGCTTGCGCTGCGACGGAGAAAAGCGCTCGACGCTGCGGCAAGGGGGGATATCGACGCAGGCACGATCGTGCCCTGACCGAAAGCTGCAAGAAATGCCTTGGCGCAGGCCTTGAACCTATGCCAGTTTCAAGCCGAAACCGAATTTGAGAATTGAAGAGAGGATACGACCGATGGATTTCGAACCCACTGAGAGGCAAACCTACTGGCGCGATCGGGTGAAGAATTTCATCGAAGAGCATGTCCGCCCCGCCGTGCCGACTTACAAGGCGCAGGATGCCGAAGGCGAGCGCTGGAAAGTCATCCAGGTGGTCGAAGATCTGAAGGCCAAGGCCAAGGACCAGGGCATCTGGAACCTGTTCATGCCGCCGCGCAACGACAGCCACCACCATGTCGACGAGACCTTCGAATTCGAAGGCCCCGGCCTCACCAATCTCGAATATGCGCTGTGCGCCGAAGAAATGGGCCGGATCGGCTTCGCCTCGGAAGTCTTCAACTGCTCCGCTCCCGACACGGGCAATATGGAGGTCTTCTTCCGTTACGGCACGCGCGAGCAGAAGGACGAATGGCTCGAGCCGCTGATGAACGGCAAGATCCGCTCGGCCTTCCTCATGACCGAGCCCTTCACCGCCTCCTCGGATGCGACGAACATCGAAACGCGCATCGAACGCGATGGCGACGAATATGTCATCAACGGCCGCAAGTGGTGGTCCTCGGGCGTGGGCGATCCGCGCTGCAAGGTCGCCATCGTGATGGGCAAGACCGATT
>CAYOWF010000079.1:0-9320 GCA_964407585.1 uncultured Qipengyuania sp. | reverse complement strand
GACGAGGTCCGCCGCCTGACCCATCGCATTCGCCACAAACAGGCGGGCCCGCGAGAGCCGGCCCCGGGCTATAACGTCAAGCTCGGGCGTGGCGGTATTCGCGAAGTCGAGTTCTTCGCGCAGACGCACCAGCTCATCCACGGGGGGCGCGATCCATCGCTGCGCCACAAGCACACGCGCGCGGCGCTCGATGCCTTGGCGGCGACGGGGCGCATCGGGGCGGACGACGCCAGGGCGCTGGGCGAAAGTTACGACGGTCTGAGGCGCATCGAGCACCGGCTGCAGATGGTCGCCGACCAGCAGACCCACAGCCTGCCGTCGGGCGAAGCGCTGGACAATGTCGCGCGGCTCGACGGTTTTGCCGATGGCCCGACCTGGATCGAACATATTGCAGGTCTCGCCGCGCCCGTTGCCGAACGTTACGATGCACTGCTGGCGGAAGATGCGACCTCGGTCCCCGCAGACAGCCCGCACCTTGTAGCACCGGAGAAAGTCGCCGCACTCGACCCGGAACTGAAGGCGCGCGTGGAAACATGGACCGACGAACGTTACGCTTCGCTACGCAGCCCGGCCGCCATCGAAGCCTTCGAGGCCATCCGTCCGACCCTGCTCGAATCGCTGGCCGCATCGGCGGATCCGGAGCGCGCGGTGGCGCGCTGGGAGACGCTGCTGTCGCATCTGCCCACCGCCATCAACCTCTTCCGCCTGCTCGAGGCGCGCCCCGGCTTGCTGCAATTGCTGGCCGACTGCCTAACGCTGGCACCGCCGCTCGCGGATGCGATCGCGCGCACGCCGCGTCTCGTCGATGCCCTTATCGATCGCAGCGCGCTCGACCTGCCGGGAAGCCGCATGAAGCTTGCCGATGCCATGCGCCTGAGCGAACGCGGCGATACCTACGAGGATCTGCTCGATCGCATCCGCATCGTTACCGGCGAAACCCGTTTCGCCCTCGGTGTGCAGCTCATCGAGGCGGCACACGACCCGCTCGAAATCGCCGCCGCCCTTTCGCGTGTAGCGGAGGCTGCCCTCGAACGCGCACAGGAGGTGGCGGAAGAAGAGTTCGCACAAAAACATGGGCGCATCGAAGGCGGCGAACTGATCGTTCTCGGTCTCGGAAGACTGGGCGGAGGTCTGCTCACCTATGCCTCCGATCTCGATATCGTCTATCTTTTCACGGGCAGCCACGAAGCGGAAAGCGACGGCGAGCGGCCGCTGGGAGCGACACTCTATTTCAACCGGCTGGCGCAAAGGGTCAGCGCGGCGCTCTCGGTGCCGACTGCAGAGGGCGCGCTGTACGAAGTCGATACGCGATTGCGGCCCCAGGGCGCGCAAGGCCCGCTGGCAGTCAGCCTCGAAAGTTTCGAGCGCTACCAGAAAGAGGACGCCTGGACCTGGGAGCACATGGCGCTGACGCGTGCACGCGCGCTGACCGGGAGCGCAGCTGCGCGAGAAAAGGTCGGCTCGATCCTCGATGACGTATTGTGCCGCGAGCGTGACGCCCTTTCCGTGCGCAAGGACCTGCTCGAGATGCGAAGGGAGATGGCGGAGCATAAACCCGCCAAGGGCGCACTCGACGCCAAGCTGCTGCGCGGCGGGCTGGTCGATCTGGAATTCCTCGTCCACTTTCTCCAGCTGAGCGAGCGCAAGGGACTGACCCCGCGGATCGACGAGGCCTTGGCTGCCCTCCCCGAACTTTCCGGACTGGCCGATGCGCATCGCTTGATGACCCGGCTGCTGGTCGGTACGCGGCTTCTCGCACCCGATCTCGCCATTCCCGGCAAGGCGCCTTGCGCTATCCTTGCGCGGCTGTGCGAGGCGGAAGATTTCGAAACGCTACTCGCCCGCTTCGCCGAGGCACGGGGGAAGGTGGCAGACAAATGGCAACAGATTTTCGGCGAGACATTGGAGCTGGACTGATGAGCACATACGAAGCAGGCGATGCCTTTCCCGATTTCACCATGGAAACGCCCGATGGCGGTACGGTGACCAAGGCGGATCTCGCCGGGAAGAAGGCCGTGATCTTCTTCTATCCCAAGGACAATACACCCGGTTGCACGACCGAGGCGAAGGACTTCAGCGCAGCAAAAGCCGAGTTCGAGAAGGCCGGCGCCTACCTCCTGGGCGTCAGCAAGGATTCGGCGAAGAAACACCAGAATTTCATCGCCAAGCATGACCTCACCGTCGACCTCGCCACCGATGCGGAGGAAGACGGCCTGTCCGACCGGCTCGGCGTGTGGGGCGAAAAGAAGAATTACGGCCGTACCTATATGGGCATGATCCGATCGACCTATCTGATCGGCGAAGATGGGACGATCCTGCGCGTGTGGCCCAAGGTTCGCGTGAAGGGCCATGTCGACGAGGTGCTCGAGGCCGCACGCGCCGGATGACTTCCGTCGCCCGCGCCATTCGCGATGCGCTGCTAACCGGCGACAAGACCGGCAAGGTGTTCGCCGCCCGCAAGGTTGCGCGCGACTGGCGCCTGGGTCGGCTGGACTTCACCTTCGACTGCACCATGCCCGACCGGCCAGAATGGCCCGCCGAACTCGAACTGCGTTTGCCGCGCGACATGCCGCGCCGCGGCAAAGGCGGCTCCGAAAAGGGGCGCATCGCTCTGTGGCATGCGCTCGCCCATATCGAGTTCGTGGCGATCGACCTGGCGCTGGACATGGCCGGGCGATTCGGCGCTTCGATGGGGCAAGCCTTTGTTTCGGATTGGCTTTCCGTCACCGCCGACGAGGCGATGCACTTCGCCTTGCTCGAACGAAAACTCCACTCGCTCGATTCGCACTACGGAGCGTTGCCTGCGCACGACGGGCTGTGGAGTGCGGCGCAGGACACTGCGCATGACGTCGCCGCCAGGCTCGCCATCGTGCCCATGGTGCTGGAGGCACGGGGTCTCGACGTTACGCCCGCCACGCTCGAAAGGGTGCGTGCACAAGGCGATGAAAACGGGGCGAAAATTCTTCAACGAATCCTTGACGACGAAATTCGCCATGTCGCCTACGGTGCCAAGCACTTTCGCAACGTATGCTCTGCGCGCGGCGAGAAACCGCCGGAATCATGGCGAAAATTGGTCAAAACGCATTTTTCCGGGGGGCTGAAGCCTCCATTCAACGACTCGGCGCGTTCCGCAGCCGGTTTGTCGCGGGACTTCTACGAAAGTATTGCCTGATTAACCTTTACAGCCATAACCCATACTCACGAAATGCCGGGGGGTTCCGGCGAGACTAGAAATACGACCGATCTGGGCCGGGACGCCCTGTTCGGTTTGGGACAAAAGGGCGCCGAGACCAGCGCCGGACGGACGGGTTAAGCATGAACACCAAGCGCACTACGCTTGCTTTCACCATGGCTGCAGCAGTTTTCACCATCGCCGCTTCGCCGGCGCAGGCGGATACCAATACGGCAGCTGCAGTGGGCGCAATCGACATGTCGAAGGTGTCCGCGCAGGCGGCCGAAGACGGCGACGCTCAGTTCACCGAACTTTTCGCCAAGTGGGAAAATCCCGGCCAGCCGACCGCGGCAATTCGTCCGGTCGTTTCGGTTCCGTCGCGCATGCCGCTCGAAAATGCGCGCATGACCAGCGACTACGGCGACCGCACGCATCCGGTGCTCAAGCGCCGCATGGGCCACAAGGGTGTCGACCTTGCCGCGCCGACCGGCACGCCGATCTACGCCACCGCCGACGGTTTCATCTCCAAGGCGGAACGGTATTCGAGCTACGGCAATTACGTTTCGATCGAACACGGTGCCCGCATCCAGACGCGTTATGCGCACATGTCCCGGATCGCGGTTGCCGACGGCACCTGGGTCAGAAAGGGCGATCTGATCGGCTATGTCGGTTCGACCGGCCGTTCGACCGGCCCGCACCTGCACTATGAAGTCCGCATCGACGGCGATGCCGTGAACCCGGTCCCCTATATGGTCGAATCGGATGCGCAGCAGGCCTTCGCACTGGCGATGGCCGAAGGCGGCAAGGGCGGTAACGACGAAGAATAATCCGGCAGGGCTCGACGCTCTTCGGGATTGCAGAAAAGGCGGCGGGGATGACCCGGCCGCCTTTTTTCTTGCGACCAAGCGACAGGCGGTTACGTTTCACCTTGCAACCGGACGAGTCCCGCCAAGCGGACCGCCGGAGAGAGAGAGGACGCCCAATGCACCCGATTACGCATGCCCAGTCACGGCCCGACCACCCTGCCATCATCATGGCAGGCAGCGGCGAGACGATGAGCTTTGGCGAGATGGACGCCTACGCCAATCGCGTGGCGCAGTTGCTGCGGTCGAAGGGAATAGGGCGCGGCGATCACTTCGGCGTACTGTTGGAAAACAACATCCATTACCTGCCGCTGGTCTGGGGATCGCAGCGGGCGGGGACGATGATGGTGCCGGTCTCGACGCGCCTGACTGCCACGGAAATCTGCTACATCCTGAACGATGCGGGCGTTAAGCTGCTCGTCACAAGCAGCAAGTTCGACGACCGGATCGACGATATGCGCGCCAATTGCCCGGGCATGGAATTCCTCATCGTCGGCGGCGAAGGCGGAGAAGATTACGAAGCGGTGCTCGAGGCCCAGCCCGCCGAACCGATTCCCGATCAGGCACCCGGCCAATATATGCTCTATTCCTCCGGGACGACGGGTAGCCCCAAGGGAGTCCGCCCAGCACCGCCCGACAGCGACGATATCCTTGCGCCCAATCCGCTCGTCGGACTGGCGGTCATGGGGGCGGGCATGCCGGCCGATGGCAGCATGGTCTACCTTTCCCCGGCCCCGCTCTATCACGCCGCTCCGCTCGGCTGGTGCACGACGGCGCATCGGCTCGGCGGCACGGTAGTGGTGATGGAGCATTTCGAACCGCAGCACGCGCTCGAAACGATCGAGAAATACCGGGTCACCGACAGCCAGTGGGTCCCGACCCATTTCGTTCGCATGCTCAAGCTCGAACCGCATGAGCGCGAAGGCTACGATCTTTCCAGCCACCAGCGAGCTCTCCATGCCGCCGCGCCCTGCCCGATCCCGATCAAGCGCGAGATGATCGAATGGTGGGGGCCGATCATCAACGAGTATTACGCCGGCTCCGAAGGGATCGGCATGACCCTGATCAAGGCGGCGGACTGGCTCGACCATCCCGGCAGCGTGGGCAAGGCGATCTATGGAAAGATCCACGTCTGCGACAGCGAGGGCAAGCCGCTGCCGGCAGGACAGGACGGATTGCTGTTCTTCGAAAACGACCTTATCCCGACCTATCACAACGATCCCGAGAAAACCGCCGAAGCCATGCATCCCGAAGGCTGGATGACGCTCGGCGACATCGGCCATCTCGACGAGGACGGCTATCTCTACCTTACCGATCGCAAGAGCCACATGATCATTTCCGGCGGGGTCAATATCTACCCGCAGGAGATCGAGAACCTGCTGGTGACGCACGACAAGGTCATGGATGCCGCGGTAATCGGCGCCCCCTGTCCCGATTTCGGCGAAAAGGTCGTCGCAGTGGTCCAGCCCAAGGACATGGGCGATGCCGGCGATACGCTGGAGGCCGAACTGCGCGATTTCCTCGCGCCAAGCCTTGCGAAGATCAAGATGCCCAAGCTGTTCGACTTCCGCGCGGAATTGCCGCGCGAGGCCAATGGCAAGCTCTACAAGCGCGAATTGCGCGATGAATACCAGCGCAGGGCAGAGGAAGAAACGGAGCAGGCCTGATGGCGACACGGGAGAAACCGAGGCTCGACCCGGACACCGCCTATGAGGTGATTTCGCCGGAAAGCTATGCGGAATGGGATCCGCTTCTCGACACGTTCGACCGCTTGCGGGAAGAAAATCCGGTCGCCTGGGTCGAAGATCCGGAAAGCCGCCATCCGCCCTTCTGGCTGGTGACCCGCTACGACGACGTGATGCGCATTTCGAAGGACAATACGACCTTCCTCAACAATCCGCAGACCGTCGTGTTCAGCCTGACCGAAGGTATCGAATTCGCGAAGAACCTGACCGGCGGCAGCCCCCACATGGTCGCCAGCCTGGTCACCTTCGATGCGCCGATCCACATGAAGTATCGCAAGCTGACGCAGGAATGGTTCATGCCCAAGAACCTGCGCCGGATCGAAGACGAGGTTCGCCAGCTGGCGCACCGGACGGTGGACCGGCTTCTCGATGCCGGGAGGGGCGGGTTTGGGGACCAAGACTGTGCCGACTTCTGCAAGCTGGTCTCGCAGCCCTATCCGCTGCATGTGGTGATGCAGATCCTCGGCGTGCCCGAAGAGGACGAACCGCGCATGCTGATGCTCACCCAGCAGATGTTCGGGGGACAGGACGAGGATCTCAACCAGTCGGGCATGAAGGACCTTCCGCCCGAAGCGATCACCCAGCTTGTCGCAGGTGCGGTGAAGGATTTCGAAGCCTATTTCGCCGGGCTTACCGCGGAAAAGCGCGCCAATCCAACCGAGGATGTCGCAAGCACCATCGCCAATGCAACGGTCGACGGAGAACCGCTGAACGACCGCGACATGATGGGCTATTACATCATCGTCGCCGCCGCGGGGCATGACACCACCAGCGCCAGCACGGCAGGTGCGATGCTCGCGCTGGCGCGGGATCCCGAACAATGGGCGCGGGTGCGCGAGGATCGTTCGCTCCTGCCCGGTATCGTCGAGGAAGCGATCCGCTGGACCAGCCCCGTGCAGCATTTCATGCGCACCGCGGCCGAGGATACAGAGGTCGGCGG
Organism: uncultured Qipengyuania sp.; assembly: GCA_964407585.1. Classification (GTDB taxonomy): domain Bacteria; phylum Pseudomonadota; class Alphaproteobacteria; order Sphingomonadales; family Sphingomonadaceae; genus Qipengyuania. Next base: position 2,600 of record CAYOWF010000079.1, on the reverse strand, counting down.
CCAGGCAATCGCGAAAGGCGACTGGCTGATGATCAACTATGTCGCCGCCAATCACGATCCGGCACAGTTCGACGATCCGCGCCGCTTCGACGCCGCGCGCAGCCCGAACCGCCATCTCGCCTTCGGGGCAGGTGCGCACCAGTGCCTGGGCCTCCACCTCGCGCGGCTCGAGATGCGCATATTGTTCGAAGTGCTGCTCGACCGGATCGAGACCGTCGAACTGGCCGGCACACCTGCACGCTCGAAATCGACTTTTGTCGGCGGGCTCAAGACACTGCCGCTCCGGTTTGTAGCCGCCTGAAGACCAAAAGACCCCCATTCAAGTCAAACCCATGCATACGTGGGAAGAATCGAACTCGGTTCGTCGCATAATTCTACGGTTCGTCGCAGTTTTATGCTAGGTGAATGACATGGATAAAACAGTAGGACGATAGGCTTTCGGCTCAGGTCGGGAGCGAATCTTCCTGCGCCTATGAAAGGGGGGAAATCATGACTTTGTTCGAGCCGCATAACATGCCGTTTGCGGCCGCTCTTGGCATCATGCTGGTCCTCGCGGTCGTACAGATGATCGGTGTCGCCGATTTCGGGGATGCCGATCTCGATCTGGACATCGACGGCGAAGGCATGCCGGACGCGGGAATGTTCGACGGGCTGCTGACGCTGCTCGGTATCGGACGCCTGCCGCTGACGATCTGGCTGGCGCTGTTCCTGTTCCTGTTCGCGGGCATCGGCCTGTCGATCCAGGAACTCGCGCAGAGCCTCACCGGCAGTCCGCTCTACGGCTGGCTCGCAGCGGTGATCGCCGGCGGCGCCGCCATCCCGGTGACCGGCATCTTCGCCCGGCCGCTGGGGCGCATCATGCCCAAGGACCATACCACTGCCGTGAACACCGAAAGCCTCGTCGGCCGCCGCGCGAAGATTACGGTCGGTGTCGCCCGTGCCGGATCGCCGGCACGGGCCAGGGTCAAGGACGTGCACGGCCAGACACATCACGTGATGGTTGAACCGCATGAAGAGGCATCAGAACTCCACGCAGGCGACGAGGTCCTCCTCGTCCGCCGCGAGGGCAATCAATTCTACGCGACCGCGCTCGCCGAGCGTCGCCTGTCGCCCACAGTCAACTAAGAAGGAGGAGCAATGGAAAGTCTATTTGGAACGTCACTGGTAATGATCGGAGGTGCCACCCTACTCGGCATCATCATCATCACCTTCCTGCTGAAGATGTATCGCCGTGCCTCGAAGGAAATCGCCTTCGTGCGGACCGGCGTGGGCGGCGAGAAGGTCGTCATGAACGGGGGCGCACTGGTGCTGCCGGTCTTCCACGAAACCATGCCGGTGAACATGAACACGCTGGTGCTTTCGGTCGTCCGCCGCGATGGCGAGGCGCTGATCACGCTCGACCGTTTGCGGATCGACGTGAAGGCGGAATTCTACGTCCGCGTGAAGCCCGACAGCGAAGCCATCGCCATGGCCGCACAGACGCTGGGCCAGCGCACGATGCAGCCGGAAATGTTGAAGGACCTCGTCGAAGGCAAGTTCGTCGATGCGCTGCGCAGCGTCGCTGCCGGCATGACCATGAACGAGTTGCACGAACAGCGTGCCGACTTCGTCCAAAAGGTGCAGCAGGTCTCGTCGAACGATCTCGCGATGAACGGCCTGGAACTGGAATCGGTCTCGCTGACCGGTCTCGACCAGACCAGCATCGAGCACTTCAACGCCAACAACGCCTTCGACGCCGAAGGCCTGACCAAGCTGACCGAGCAGATCGAGGCGCGCAAGAAATTGCGCAACGACATCGAGCAGGACACGCGCGTGCAAATGGAGACGAAGAATCTCGAGGCCGACGCCAAGAGCTTCGAAATCTCCCGCGACAAGGAATACGCCCGCCTCCAGCAGGAGCGTGAGGTGGAAATCCGCCGCGCCGCGCAGTCTTCGGAAATCGCCCGCGAACAGGCGGAGCGCAGCCGCGAGGCCGACGCCGCCCGTATCGAGGCGAAGAAGCAGGTCGACGCGCAGCAGATCGAAGCCGACCGTCTCGTCGAAGAGGCACGGATCGACCAGCAGCGTGCGCTCGAAATCGCCCGGCAGGAGCAGCAGATCGCGGTCCAGAACAAGAGCCGCGAGGAAAGCCAGGCCAAGGCAGAGGCCGACGAAGCCCGCGCCAAGGCGGTTGCCGCCGAGGAGCAGGTCTCGACCAGCCGCGAAACCGAGATCGCCGAGCGTCAGAAGCGCATCGAGCTGATCGAGGCATCGAAGCAGGCAGAGCGCGACGCGATCAGCGTCCGCGTGGAAGCCGAGGCCGAGAAGGACGCTGCCACCAACCGCGCCGAAGCGCTGCGCCTCGAAGCGCAGGGTGAGGCCGAGGCCGAGAAGCTGCGTGCCGAAGCTGCACGCGTCCGCTTCGAAGTCGAGGCAGCCGGTCAGAAGGCGATCAACGAGGCGGCGAACATCCTGTCCTCGGACCAGATCAGCCTGCAGACCAAGATGGCCCTGCTCAAGGTCCTGCCCGAACTGGTCAAGGAAAGCGCCAAGCCGATGGAAGCGATCGAGAGCATCAAGATCGTCCAGGTCGACGGCCTTACCAATGGCGGCGGCAAGGG
>CAYOWF010000078.1:0-9381 GCA_964407585.1 uncultured Qipengyuania sp. | reverse complement strand
ATTGCGACGTTTGGATAGGCATCGTCACTTGCTCAACCGGCCGACGCGACGATTTCCGCCCATCCTGCCTCGTCGATCACCTCGATCCCGAGATCGGCGGCCTTCTTCAGCTTGCTGCCCGCCCCCGGCCCCGCGACGAGCAGGTCGGTCTTGGCGCTGACCGAGCCGCTTGCCTTGGCACCGAGGCGCTCGGCCTGCGCCTTGGCCTCGTCGCGGCTCATGGTTTCGAGCTTTCCGGTAAACACCACCGTCTTGCCGCTGACGGGGCTTTGCCTGGTCTCGACGATATAGGGCGGCGGCGAGACTTCGGAGAGGATGTCGTCCCACACGGCCTTGTTGTGATCTTCGTGGAAGAAATCGCCGAGCGCCTCGACCACCGCGCTGCCGATGCCATCGATCGAGGTGAGCGCCAGAGTAGCCTCCTCGTCGCCTGCGCGAGCCGCCTCTGCGGCTTCGCGAAGCGAGGGCAGCTCCTGGAAATTCTTCATCAGGTCGCGCGCCGTGACGGCACCGACATGGCGGATGCCGAGGCCGAAGAGCAGTCTGGCCGCATCGGGTTCGCGCCGCGCCTCGATGCTTTCCACAAGTTTATCCACAGAGCGTTCCTGCCATCCCTCGAGCGCCAGAATGGCGTCACGACGCTGGTGGAGGCGGAAGATATCGGCCGGACTCTCGAGCCAGCCGAGGGCAAAGAACTGGTCGATGGTCTTTTCGCCCAGCCCGTCGATGTCCAGCGCGCCCCTGCTGACGAAATGTTTCAATCTTTCCGTACGTTGCGCAGGACATATGAGACCGCCTGTGCAGCGCACATCGACCTCGCCCTCTTCCGCCACCGCCTCGCTGTCGCATTCGGGGCAGCGGTCGGGGAAGACGAAGGGCTCGCGCTCGACGTCGCGCGTGAGGTTATCCACAAGCTGTGGAATAACGTCGCCGGCGCGCTGGACGACCACCCGATCGCCGGGCCGCACGCCGAGCCGCGCGATCTCATCGCGATTGTGGAGCGTGACGTTGGTGACGGTCACTCCGCCCACCAGAACCGGCGCAAGACGTCCGACCGGGGTCAGCTTGCCCGTGCGCCCGACCTGGATGTCGATCGCCTCGAGCGTCGTCTCGGCCTGTTCCGCGGGGAACTTGTGCGCCAGCGCCCAGCGCGGCGCCTTGGCGACGAAGCCGAGCCGCTGCTGCCAGTCGAGCCGGTCGACCTTGTAGACGACACCGTCGATTTCATACGGCAGGTCTGGCCGTGCCGCGGCGATCCTCGCATAGTGTGCGAGCATCCCCGATACGTCGTGCACCAGCGTGAAAAAAGGGGAGACGGGCACCCCCCAGCCTTCGATCTGGCGGACGACTTCTTCCTGCGTGTCGCCCGGCAGATCCGAGGCCGCGCCCCAGCCATGCGCCCAGAATTTGAGCGGACGCTTCGCCGTGACCGAGGCGTCCTTCTGCCGCAAAGAGCCGGCGGCGGCGTTGCGCGGATTGGCGAAGAGCTTGCCCCCCGCCTCTTCCTGCGCCGCGTTGAGCGCCTGGAAATCGGCGCGCGACATATAGACCTCGCCGCGGATCTCGAAGACCTCGGGCACATCTCCCGAAAGCCGCTGCGGGATGTCGGGGATATGCGCGACATTGGGCGTTACGTCCTCGCCCACCTGCCCGTCCCCGCGCGTGGCGGCGCGCACCAGCGTGCCGTTCTCGTAGCGCAGCGAGCAGGAGAGGCCGTCGATCTTGTCCTCTGCGGTGATCGCCACCGGCTCGCTTTCGTCCAGCGAAAGGAAACGCCGCACCCGCGCCACCCATTCCTCGACTTCCTCCTCGGTGAAGGCATTGTCGAGGCTCAGCATCCGAACATCGTGGCGAACCTTGGACAGCGGCGATGCGGCAATCTCGTGGCCCACCACCTTCGATGGCGAATCCTCGCGTACGAGGTGCGGGAAGGCCGCTTCCAGTTCCGCATTGCGCCGTACCAGAGCATCGAACTCCTGGTCGGTGATCTCGGGGTCGTCCTTGGCGTGATAGAGCCGGTTGTGCTTCGCGATCGCGCGCGCGAGCCGCATCAACTCGTTGGCGGCTTCGGCTTCAGTCATGTCCACAGGCTTGCTCGCGGGCATTTGATCGATTCCCCTTTCCCTCGCTATGCATGAGCGAAGGCACGGGGAAAAGTGCCGCAATGGGGTCGCGGTTTCACAGGTGGGGGAAACTATGATCGACCGTAATCTCAAAGCCCTTTTCATGGTGCTGCTGGGCCTGATGGCCCTGTTCTATGTCGGCCACAATTTGATCAATCTGACGGCAGCGCACCAGAACATCGGCTATGTGCTGTCGCAGAAGGACCATGAAATCTATCCGGCAAATCTTATGCCCGCCATGGGGCCGGGTGTGGCGTGGATCGTACTGGTCGTCATCTTCGTCAGCGAGATCGCCGCCGGCATCATAAGCCTTTGGGGTGGCATCAAGCTATGGACCGGCCGGTCGGACAATTCCGCCTACTCGGCCGCACTGAAGATCGCCAAGGTCGGTTGCGGACTTGTCGTATTCACCTGGTTCGGCCTGTTCAACGTATTCGGCGGTGCGGCTTACAACATGTGGCAGACCCAGGTAGGGCACGGTTCGATGAGCGATGCATTCACTTTTGCAGCTTTCGGGTTCTTCGTTCTGATATACCTCGGGCAGCCGGAAACGACCGAATAGCGCTCAAACCCCTTCCAGCAACCGATCCGCCTGCGCACGCGCTTCGGGCGTGACTTCCGCGCCGGACAGCATCCGCGCGATTTCTTCCTGGCGTCCGTCCTCGTCGAGCAGGGCGACGCTGGTGCGGGTCACCGTGCCGTCGGAGCTCTTGGCGATCATGTAATGCGTGCGCCCTCGCGCGGCGACCTGCGGGCTATGCGTGACGGCAAGCAATTGCCCGTCCGCAGCCAGCCGCGCCAGCCGTTCGCCGATCGCGCTTGCCACAGCGCCGCCCACGCCGCGGTCGATCTCGTCGAAAATCACAGTCGCCGCCCCGCCCTGTTCGGCCAGCGCAACCTTTAGCGCAAGGATGAAGCGCGACAGCTCGCCGCCACTGGCGATCTTGTTCAGCGGCGCAAAATCGGCGCCGGGATTGGTGGAGATCAGGAATTCAACCGTGTCCATGCCCTGCGCGCCCCAGCGCTCTTCGGGCAGTTCAGCGACCGCCGTCTGGAAGCGCGCCGCATCGAGCTTTAGCGGCGCCAGTTCGCGCGCCACGGCTTCGTCCAGCCGCAGGGCCGCGGCCACGCGCTGGCCGTGGAGCGCCTCGGCTTCGGCGCGGTAACGCTTGCCCGCCTCTTCGGCAGCCGCTTCGAGCGCATCGAGCTCCGCCTCGCTCCCCTCGATCGAATCGAGCTGGCTGCGCATGCTGCGCATGACTTCGGGCAGTTCGTCGACCTCGCAGCGATGCTTGCGGGCGAGCGCGCGGAGTTCGAACAGGCGGGTTTCGGCTTCTTCCAGGGCGGCGGGATCGTGGACCAGCGCCTCGGCGGCGGCCTCGAGCTTGTCCTCAGCCTCGCCCGCTTCGATAACGGCGCGGTCGAGCGCGGCCAGCGCCTCAGCCAGCAAGACGTGTTCCGGAGCGATCCGGTCGAGCTTGCGCGCGGCAACCCGCAGGCTTGCCAGCGGTGAATCCGAGCCTTCCCACAAGTGCCGCAATTCCTCGAGATCGCCCGACAGACGTTCGCCCTTCTGCATGTCGGCACGCGCTTCGGCGAGCCGCGCTTCCTCGCCCGCCTGCGGTTCGAGCGTGGTCAGTTCGGCAAGGTGCGCCAGCAGCAGGTCCTGGTCGAGCTTCGCCTTCTCGACCGCCTCGCGCGCTTCGGACAGTCGCGCTTCGGCTTCGCGCCATCTCGACCAGGCCTGTTCGACACGCGCGGTGTCGGCTCCGGCGAAACGGTCGAGCAAGGCGCGATGGCCGCGCGGATTGACCAGCCCGCGATCGTCATGCTGGCCGTGCAGCTCGACGAGCGAGGCGGCAAGCTCGCGCAGCAGGGCCACGCCGACACCCTGGTCGTTGATGAAAGCCTTGCTGCCACCGTCCGCCTTCAACTGGCGGCGGATGATGAGCGGTTCGCCCTTCTCGATTTCGATATCGGCTTCGTCGAGCGCCTGAACGACTGCATCGGGCAGCTGCGCGAATTCGAAACTGGCCGATACGCTCGCCTTTTCTTCGCCCGCACGCACCAGCCCGCTGTCGGCCCGGTTGCCGAGCACGAGCCCCAGCGAATCGAGCAGGATCGACTTGCCCGCCCCGGTTTCGCCCGTCAGCACGCCGAGCCCGCGCCCGAAATCGAGATCGAGCGCCTCGATCAGAACGATGTTGCGGATGGACAGGCGGGTGAGCATCACGCCCCCTTAACGCAGGCGTACGCCCACGTCACCGTTCCCCTTATGATCAGCCTGTGAATAGCAACCGGCGTGTCAGCTTGCGCTGACGCCCGGAGCATGGTCCTGGACCAGCTCGTAAGCCTTTTCGTACCACTCGTTGCCCGGATAGTTAGCCCCCAGCACGGCGGCATATTTTACCGCTTCGGCAGGGATGCCCAGGGCAAGGCTGCTCTCGACCAGGCGATAGAGCGCTTCGGGCGCATGGCTGGTCGTCTGGTAGGTATCGACCACGTTCTGGAAACGGATTTGCGCTGCGATCCATTTGCCCGAACGCTGGTAATAGCGTCCGATTTCCATTTCCTTGCCGGCAAGGTGGTCCTGCACGAGGTCGATCTTGAGGCGCGCGTCGGTCGCATATGCCGTTTGCGGAAAGCGGCGATTCACTTCGGTGAGCGCGGTAAGCGCCTGTTCGGTGACCTTCTGGTCGCGCTGCACATCGCTGATCTGTTCGTAATAGCTGAGCGCGATCAGGTAATAGGCGTAAGGCGCATCCTTGTTGCCCGGGTGGATCGACAGGAAGCGCTGCGCCGCCTGGATCGACTTGTTGTAATCGCCGGCCACATAATAGCTGAAAGCGCTCATCAGCTGGGCGCGGCGGGCCCAGGGCGAATAGGGATGCTGGCGCTCGACCTCGTCGAACAGGGCGGCAGCGATCTGCGCCTTGCCCTTATCGAGATCCGTCTTGGCCTGTGTGTAGAGGCTTTCGACATCGCGCGCGACATAGGCCGTGTCTTTAGGCCGGTTCGAGCCGCCGCCACAGGCGGCGGTGAACACGGTGGCTGCGGCAAGGGCGCCGAGGGCGAGAGTGCGGCTTGTGCGCGAATTGGTCGTCATAGGGCCGAGCCTATAGCCAGCACCCCGCTGAACGCCAAGTGAAGTTCTTGGCGAAATCCACGTGCGTATCAGCCTTCGGTAATGGCTTCGGGCGCTTCCCACAGCAGGTGGCGCGTTTCGAGCATCACCAGATTGTTGCTGCGCACGATCTCGCCGCGGGTCTTGTAGCCGAGCAACTGTTCGGCCTCGGTATCCGGATTGTGGGTCATCACGCGGATTTCTTCCGATGTGAAATCCGACAGTCCCCGCGCCCGCTCGATCCCCTTGCTGTCATAGACGTGGAGCACGTCGCCGCGGGTGAAATCGCCGTCCATGGAGATGACATCGGCCCGCCTGATCGGCCGGTTGCCCTGCGCCAGGGCATCGGCCACGGCTTCGGTCACCACCACGCTTCCGGCCATTTGCAGGCGATTGGCGATCCAGCTGTCCCAACCGGAAAGCGGGTTGGGATGCGGCAGGATCTTGGTTGCCCGGCGGCTGCCGTCGAGCACGGTCGACAGCGGGCGATCGACCTCGCCCTGCGCGATCCAGGTGGTGACTCCGGCTTCCTGCGCCATGTTGGCGGCCTGGAGCTTGGTTTCCATACCGCCGGTGCCGAGCGTGCTCTTGCCCTTGGTGGCCTCCATATAGGGGCCGACATCGGTCACTTCGGGAACGAACTGTGCGTCGGGATCGTCCGGATTGCGATCGAAGAGCCCGTCGACCCCGGTCAGGATGATGAAATCGGTCGCCCCGACCATTTGCGATACCTTGGCCGCAAGACGGTCGTTATCGCCGACGCGGATTTCTTCGGTGGTGATCGTGTCGTTCTCGTTGACGATCGGCATCACGCCCGCCTCGAGCAGCCGCGTCACCGTGTTGCGCGTGTTGAGGAAGCGGCGGTGGTCCTCGAAATCGCCCAGCGTCAGGAGGACCTGCGCGATCTCGAAGCCGAATTCGTGGCCGACCTGCTTGTAGGCGTTGAGCAGCATCGGCATTCCGCAGGCCGCAGCGGCCTGCTTGTCCGAAATACCTGCGCTTTGCGGGGTCTCGCCGATGATCCGCAGGCCGAGCGCGACCGAGCCGGACGAGCACAGGATGACGTCGTTGCCTTCCGAACGCAGGAGGGCGACGTCTTCGAGGAGGCGCTGCAGGAAACCATATCGCGGTGTCAGGAGTTCCTGATTCGCGAGGAGTGCCGAGCCGATCTTGACAACAATATTGCGTTTTTTAGTCATAAAGGGAAAATGTATCTGCCTTGAAATTTCTGACCTACAATGTAGATAGGGATTGTGCGCTGCACAACCGGATTTCTCGGAATATCGAATGCGCAAGTCTTTCTAAGTATTATATTTAGAAACCCCCAAGACTTCGCTGCACAGTATTTCGATTTGAACACGTTACAAGAATTACATGACGCGCATCTGCGCAGAAACGGATTTTCGACATCATCAATTCAGTTCTTATTGTCGGCTGCGGAAAAATGGGCTCCGCATTACTTTCCCAATGGGTCAGCGGGGATGAAGCGATCACCGTGGTCGACCCCGTGGCGGAAGGGCTTCCCGACAGCGTGACGCTGGTCACCGACCGCAGCCACGTCTCGGGTCAGCGCTTCGATTGCATTGTCGCGGCGGTGAAGCCGCAGATGATCGACGACATCATGCCCGATTATAAGGACAACGTCGCAACGGGCGGATATATCCTGTCGATTGCGGCAGGCTATTCGGCCGCGCGCCTGTCGAAGACGATGGGCGATGCACCGGTCGTGCGTACCATGCCCAACCTGCCCGCAGCCATCGGCCGCGGAGTCAGCGGGATCTGCCCCGGTCCCCATGCCTCGCCCGATCACATGATGCATGCCGAAGCCTTCATGCGTCGCGCCGGCGCGACGATCACCGTCGACAGCGAGGAAAAGCTCGACCGGGTGACCGCCGTCGCGGGCTCGGGTCCGGGCTATGTCTTCGAGATCGCCCGCGCCTATGCCGAAGCCGCCATGGCGCAGGGCTTCGACGAGGACGAGGCGCGCGACATGGTGCTCGGCACGATCGGCGGCGCCATCGCCATGGCCAGCGAACCGTCGGCGCCGAGCCTCGAGGAATTGCGCAATTCGGTGACCAGCAAGGGCGGCACCACCGCCGCCGGCCTCGAGGCGCTGAACGGCGACAATGGCCTTTCCGACCGTCTGCATGCTACACTGCAGGCAGCCTACGACCGGGCGGTCGAGCTGCGCTGAGCCCCAGCGCCTCCCGCCACGAACCAGACCAAGAGAGATATCATGAACGACCAGACCCTAGACCCGCAGATCCATATCGCCACGCTCGGGCAGAACGCCCGCAAGGCCGCGCAGGGCCTGCTTTCGGCGAGCACCGAAGCGAAGAACACCGCGCTGCGCGAAGCCGCCAGGGCGCTGCGTGAGGCGACGCCCGAACTGCTCGAAGCCAATGCCAAGGACGTGGAAAGCGTCGCCGGCAAGAAGCCCGACAGCTTCGTCGACCGCCTTCGCCTGACCGAAGACCGCATCGAAGGCATGGCCGCAGCGCTCGAGGAAATCGCCGAACTGCCCGACCCCGTCGGTCGCAACCTCGCGACCTTCGAGCGTCCCAACGGCCTCAGGATCGAACGCGTCGCCGTGCCGATCGGCGTGATCGGCATGATCTACGAAAGCCGCCCCAATGTCGGCGCCGATGCCAGCGCGCTGTGCCTCAAGAGCGGCAATGCCGTGATCCTGCGCGGCGGCAGCGAAAGCCGCCACTCGACGCGCGTGATCGTCGACGCCATGCGCGCCGGCCTCAAGGCCGCGAACCTGCCCGAAGACGCGGTGCAGACCGTCGGCACCACCAATCGCGAAGCCGTCGCCGCACTGCTCAAGGCCGACGAATATGTCGACCTCGTCATCCCTCGCGGCGGCCGCGGGCTGGTCGAGCTGGTGCGCGACCAGGCGAGCGTGCCCACCCTCCTCCACCTCGACGGCAATTGCCACAGCTACGTCCACGAGGCGGCCGATCTCGACAAGGCGGCCGAAGTCATCCGCAACGCCAAGCTGCGCCGCACGGGCGTCTGCGGCGCGACCGAGAGCATCGTGGTCGACCGCGCGGTGGCAAAGGAATTCATCCCCCGCCTCACCGCCATCATGGGCGGCGATTGCGAGCTCCGCGGCGACGAGGAAGCGGTCGCCATCGACGGCACCATCGCCCCCGCCACCGAGGCCGACTGGAACACCGAATATCTCGACCCGATCGCCTCGGTGAAGGTGGTCGACGGGCTCGACCAGGCCATCGCCTGGGTGTCCGAACACTCCTCGCACCACACCGACGCGATCATGACCGAGGACGACGATGCCGCGCGCCGGTTCATGACCGGCATCGACAGCGCGATCGTCATGCGCAACGCGAGCACGCAGTTCGCCGACGGCGGCGAGTTCGGCATGGGCGCGGAAATCGGCATCGCCACCGGCAAGATGCACGCCCGCGGCCCGGTCGGGCTCGAACAGCTGTGCAGCTTCAAATACCTCGTCCACGGGTCGGGCCAGACGCGCCCCTGATTGGCTTTCGCGCCAGAAGGCGCGGCGGGCGCTGTCGTTCGGTTCCCTAGCAAGTCAGCTTTGGGCAAATCGGGATGACTACGCGAAACTGAAAAGACATCCCCGAGGGGGCAGCAAGTCCTATGATTTTTCGGGAGATGTTCCGTCGCTTTATGACGTCAACCAAAGGAGGTGACGTGTAAAGTGAAATCACTCCTCCCCATCCGCAGCGCGGCGATAAACGCCTCCTGCGGAATACTTACGTTCCTCCCCGCTTTCGCGGGGACAGGCCGCCGTTGGCCTACGACCAGCTTCACTGCCGGGCGCTCCCGCATCCTCAGAATGATATCACTCTTCGCCCATGCGTAGCGCGGCAATGAAAGCTTCCTGAGGAATGCTCACATTGCCATACTCGCGCATCCTTGCCTTCCCTTTCTTCTGCTTTTCCAACAGCTTTTTCTTGCGCGTAATATCACCGCCGTAGCATTTTGCGGTTACGTCCTTGCGCAGGGCCGCGATGGTTTCGCGGGCGATGATCTTGCCGCCGATCGCGGCCTGGATCGGGATCTTGAACAGGTGGCGCGGGATGAGGTCCTTGAGCCGCTCGCACATGCCGCGGCCGCGCTCTTCGGCCACGCTGCGGTGGACGATCA
>CAYOWF010000077.1:0-9392 GCA_964407585.1 uncultured Qipengyuania sp. | reverse complement strand
CAGGTACTCTATCCAGCTGAGCTACTGGCGCGTTGGAGGGCGGCACATAGGCAGGTGCCGTGCCCTTGGCAACACCTAATCGGGCATTTTTGCAAAGAGCGCCCTCGCCAGCTCGACGTCGAGCGGCGGCTTGTCGAGCGCCATGGCCTCGCTCTTCGAGAACCATCCGATGGCACCTCCCTCCAGCGCCTGAGGTTCGCCCTGCCAGGACCGGCAGGTGTAAAGGAGGATGACAATCGGCGCGGACCGCGCATCGGGTGGTTCTTGCGCGAAACCGGCAGGCTGGAGAGCAGCCGGATCGATGGCGATTCCCAGCTCCTCCGCAATCTCCCGCACGAGCGCGGCGGGCGGATTTTCGCCCTTTTCGACCTTGCCGCCGGGAAACTCCCACAGCCCTCCATGATGCTTCCCATCGGGCCTGCAATGCATCAGCCAGCGCCCGTCCTGCCCATGCAGGGCCAGTGCTACCACCGGGGTCCATGTCGGATTATTTTCCAATCGCGATGATCCTCGAAACTTTTTCTTAAGAACTCCCGGCGTACCTCTTCGAGTGTCAGCTACGAATTGACATTGGGGGCAATCCAAGTGGTCCAATTTCTAAAGAGATTACGGAAAGACGACCGGGGAGCGACCGCTGTCGAATACGGGTTGATCATCGCTTTGATCTTTCTCGCGATGATGGGGGCTGTTCAGACCTTTGGCGATACGACGATCCGGATGTGGAACAACGTTAGTACCAAGATGGCTGAAGCAGGCACACCGTAATTGCGAGAATTATTGCCGACGACGTTAGCAAATTGTCAACAAGTCGGCGTCAAAACGAAGATAGCTCAAGCCGTATGGACGCGGTGAGAGTCGGGTACCGAAGACTGAACCAGGAGACATAACATGAAGTTCATCAACAAGCTGCGCAACAACGAAGAAGGTGCAACCGCTATCGAGTACGGCCTGATCGCTGCTCTCATCGCCGTTGCTGCCATCACCGCAATGGGCGCACTCGGCAACCAGCTGAGCGCAACCTTCGGCACGGTTTCGGCGGAAATGGCTTCGGCTAACACCACGAACACCCCGTAATAAGCGGCTTTCGCTGAAAAGAAGGGCGGCGAGGGAAACCTCGCCGCCTTTTCTTTTGCCCGAAACGAACCGGGCCCGGGTCTCGCCCGCCACGATGGCAGGCGAGATTTTCATTTAAGTTCACCGACCGCGAACGACGATCTTGACCTTTTGCCCCGCGCGTACGCCTTCGCCCGACTGGAGACCGTTCAGGACGCGGAAGCGTTCTTCCTGTGCATTGGGATAGGCCATGCGGCCCGCCAGCGAAGCGACCGTGTCGCCGCTGCCGACGGTGACCACGTCGATCTTACGCGGGATCACGTTGTCCGCTTCCTGCTGCGAGATCCGGCGCATCGACGAGAACATCGAATTGAAGGTGCCGGCCTGTCCGGCCTGGGTGATCGCCAGGAAGTGGTAGGCGCGGTCGTTCGAGAATTCATAGGCGAAGACCGTCACGTCGACCGCACTGTTGCCCTGCGGCACGCGCGCCGTGCCATAGGCTGCGGGCAAGCCATTGACCGTCGTCGTCTGGATGTTCGACGGGCGAATCTGCTGCTGTTCGCTGAGACCGGCGAACACGCTGTTCACATAGGTCTGCAGATTGCCGTTATACGGCGCCAGCGTGAACTGGGCCTTCCCGCTCTGCCCGTTGATGGTCACCGCGCGCGTGCCATTGACCATGTAGAAACCCTGGGGCGCGCGAAACGCCAGCATAAGTTCCGGATGGATGAACTGGTTGCCTTCGACGAGGCCCTGCGCGGGATCGTCGCCATAGGTCAGCCCGTCGATCCGCGTGAGGAAGGTGTCGCGATTGGTCACGCCCGTTCCGCCCTGGGCCTTGGCAAGCGCAGTCTGCACGCGGCTTGCCGGATCCGGGTGGGTCGAAGCCCATTCGGGCAACCTCGCATCGTCGCGACCCTGCAGGCGCGCATCGAGCGCATTCTGGGCGGCGAGGCTGGCGAGCACCGTCGCCATCGCACGCGGGTCGTAACCGGCGCTGTTCAGATACTGGATGCCCATCTCGTCGGCTTCGAGTTCCTGGCTCCGCGAGAACTTCAGCGTCAGCATCTGTGAACCCTGCAGCGCCGCCTGGCCGAGCTGCTGGCCGAGCGGATTGCTGCCGAGGAGCACGCTCGAGAGGATCGCCGCTCCGACACCGAGCAGCTGGTTCTGCTGCGCGGTCTGCTGGCGGCGCTGCGAATGGCGTAGGGCGACGTGAGCGACCTCGTGGCCCAGCACGCCTGCGAGTTCCGCTTCGTTGTTCATCAGCGTAACCAGCTGGCGCGTGGTGTAGACATAGCCGCCGGGAATGGCGAAGGCATTGTTCACCGGGCTGTTGACCAGGCTGACGGTAAAGCTGTCGCGCGCATTGCCGAGGCCTGACTGGACCGCGATCGTCTTGCCGACCTGCTCGACATATTGCGCCTGGGGTCCGGTCATCGCCCCGCCGAATTCGGCCAACAGTTGCGGATGCGCCTCGGCGCCGATCTGGGCTTCGCTCTGAGTAATCGGCGCGGATGCGTCGGGAATGGGTCCGCCCATCGCACAACCGCCCAGCGCAAGCGCGAGAACGGCGGTGGAAGCGGAGGCGAGTGATTTGGTACGCGACATGGGATCTCCCCTTGGGAAAGGCGCGCACGGTTCCCACCAGCGCGCGGCCCGATTGTTTACCTTTGGGAGAACAAGGAGATGGGGCGGTTAGTTCCCGCCCCGTTTTGGTGACCCGTCAGCCGGCCATCCGCAGGAAACGCTCTTCGCGCATACGCTGCAATTCGACCGCGGAATGGCGCGACAGCATGTCGAGTTCCTCGCCGATCGCCTGGCCGAGCGCTTCCGCTGCAGCCTTCGGATCGCGATGCGCCCCGCCGACGGGTTCGTTGACGATGCGATCGATGACGCCGAGCTTTTCGAGATTCTGCGCGGTGATCTTCATCGCTTCCGCCGCATCGGGAGCCTTTTCCGCGGTGCGCCAGAGGATCGAGGCGCAACCTTCGGGCGAGATGACCGAATAGACCGCGTGTTCGAGCATCAGCACGCGTTCGGCGCTGGCGAGGGCAACCGCCCCGCCCGACCCGCCTTCGCCCACGATGCTCGCGACCATGGGAACCGGCAAGGCGAGGCAAGCTTCGGTCGAACGCGCGATAGCTTCCGCCTGCCCGCGCTCCTCGGCCTCGACGCCCGGAAAGGCGCCCGAGGTATCCACCAGAGTCACCACCGGAAGGCCGAACCGGCCCGCCATGTCCATCAGGCGGATCGCCTTGCGATAGCCTTCCGGCTTGCCCATGCCGAAATTGTGCCGGATGCGGCTGGCGGTGTCGTGGCCCTTCTCGTGCCCGATCAGCACGACCTTGCGCCCGTCGAGCTTGGCCAGGCCGCCCATGATGGCCTCATCCTCGCCGAAGTTCCGGTCACCGCCGAGCGGCACGAACTCTTCGAAGGCATGCTGCACGTAATCGCGGAAATGCGGCCGCGAGGGATGCCGTGCAACCTGGGTCTTCTGCCATGGCGAAAGCGAATCATAGGTGCTTTCGAGCAGGGCGGCGCTCTTCACCTCGAGCCGCTTGAGCTCGTTGGAGATGTCGACATCGTCGCCTTCCGACGCGGCGCGCAGCTCATCGATGCGCTGCTGGAGGTCGGCGACCGGCTTTTCGAATTCGAGATAGGAAACCATCGCAAGTCCGCTAGTCGCTACGGCGCGTGCGCGCAAGCGGGTGGCGTTCGTTGACCAGCTTCACCAGGCGCGCGGCGTCGACATGGGTATAGATTTGCGTGGTGGCGATATCGGCATGGCCGAGCAGCGTCTGCAAAGCGCGCAGGTCCGCCCCGCCCTCGAGCAGATGCGTAGCGAAGGCGTGGCGCAGCACGTGCGGGCTGAGCTTTTCCGGCGGGAGGTCGGCCCGAACGGCGAGTTCCTTGAGCAGCTGGTAGAGCCGGATGCGCGAGAGATGCCCGCTGCGCGACGGAAAGAGGTAACGCGACCCGTCCGGCCGCAGGGCCAACCAGCGAGCGAGGGCCTTCTTCGCACACGTGCTGACCGGGACTAGGCGTGCCTGCCCACCCTTGCCGGTTACCGTGAGGAAGGGTTCGTCGCGCGGTACGGCGGAAATCGGCAGCGAGACCAGTTCGGTGGCCCGCAGGCCGGAACCGTAGAGCAATTCCAGCATGGCGAGCAGGCGCACGGCTTCGGGGCGGTCGCTCGCCGCCTCGTCCTCCGCGCGGGCGAACAGCGCCTCGACTTGCGCATGGCTCAGGATCTTAGGCAGCGGGCGGCGCGCAGAGGGGCGAGGCAGGGCATGGGTCGGGTCGTCCTCGCGCTCGCCCTCGTCGACCAGAAAGCCGAAGAATTGCCGCAGCGCGGAAACCTTGCGCGCCAATGTCGACGGGGCGAGCGCGGACCAGCCCTGTCCCAGCTTCGACAATTGCGCAGGCGAAGCCCCGGCCAGATCGCCGCCGAGCATTTCTTCCGCCTGGGTGAGATCGCGGCCATAGGCGAGCAGCGTGTTCCTCGCCGCGCCGCGCTCGGCGGCGAGCATGGCGAGGAAGTCGTCGATGCTGCTCACGTCACGCGCGGGCGACCGCCTCGGCGGCAATCATCCGGGCTTCGGCTTCCAGCCCCACGCGGTTGAGCGCCGAAACGATGTGATAGAGATGCCGCGCGGTCATCCGTTCCCAGCCGGTCCCCTGCATGCCGAGCCCTGCGAGCATGGCTACAAGCGCGGGATTGTCCGCGTCCGCCGCCTTTTCGATCATCCGCGTCCACGCGGTGGGGGCGGAAAGGTTCACATCCAGCCGCCGGCTGTATTCGCTGATATTGCTCGCATCGGTCCGGCCAAGGCCGGCGAGGCCAGCAAGCAGCATTTGCGACTTGCGCTGACCGGAGGAATCGTCGCCATCCTGGAACCTGTCCAGCTGCCCGTCGGTGACCTGTCCGCCACCCGGGTTTGCCAGTGCGAGCAGCGCCCAGCCGACCGAACCTTGCTCCACCACACCCGACCAGCGCAGCGCATCGCGTTCCAGCCCGGCGGTAAGCATGGATGCGATCAGCGGCGCGGCATCGTCCGCGAAATCCTCACTCGGCGTGAGGCGCGCGGCCGCATAGGCGGTAAGCACGAGCCTGCCGTAATCGGTCGAATCATTCCCCCACACATCCTTGATCGCGGCCAGGCGATCTGCGGGATCGGGATCGGTATAGGCATCGCGCAGGCGCGTCGCCAGCGTCAGCCCGACGCCTTGCTCCTCTTCCTCGCGATTGGCGTAAAGCTGCGAGTACAGATCCACCATCGCGCGGGCGGAAAGGATTCCCGAAGCTGCGGCGAAATCGGCCCCGCGCAGCCGTTCACGCGGCGGCAGGGCGGGTATCAGTGCCGAAGACTTGAGGTAATAGGGGCCGAGCGTCTCGGCGAGATCTTCGGGGATCGGCTCGCCCAGCGCGGTGGCCATGGCGAAGCGCCAGGGGTTCATGCCCTCGATGCCGTCCCATTCGATCGTCACGGCGCGGCGCCCCTGCCCAGCGGCGCCGGCAAACCGCTGCGCCAGCAGGATATCGATGCGGTCATCCTCTGTGCGGCTCAGCAGGCGGCGCAGGTCGTTCTGCGCACTGGTGGTTTCGCCAGCATAGGCGGAGCAGATGCCCTGGAACATGGACCATTGCAGCCCCTCTCCATCGACCGTACCGAGCCGCACGATCGGGCAGGCGCCGATAATGTCCGCCGTGCCGAGATAGGCGCCAATCGCGGCAGTTGTCAGCGCTGCATCGTATTCCGCCGTATCCACATCCTGCACCAGCGCGCGGGCTACGACATGTTCGCCCATCGTATTGAGCGTGCTCGCGCGCAGCGCGGCGAATTCGACTGCGTCCATGCCATCGGGAGCATTCAGCCGGCTCGCTAGAGTGCGGCGCAGCAGGATATGGCCCCATCGCGAGACCAGCGGCCCGCGCGTGCCGACGAGCGCGGCGCGCACGATGGAGGCTGGTTGGCGCGCGAGCGATCGCAGCGGCAGGCCGCCCTCGCCCGCCGAGACGACACCGATTTCGGTGGTCATGCGCCGTGCCGCGGGCGGGATGTCGTAGCGGGGCTTGAAACCGAAGAGCTCGTCCAGCTCCTCGCTGGTCATCGCCTCCAGTTCCTCGACGGACGGGATATCGGACAGGTCCACGCCCGACAGGTCGACCGGCCCGGGCGCGCCCGGCAAGGGCTGCACGATTTCACCGCCGCCAGGGACCGACGGTGCCGGTGTAGCGGACGGGGCCGGTGCGGCTGAAGGCGCAGGCGCGGGTGCGGGCGAAGGTGGTGGTGCGGGCTGGTCGAATCCGGGCGGCAGGATGCTTTCCGGCGCGCTCTGCGCCAGAACCACCGTGGAGGTCAGCACCAGCGCGGCGCCGGACAGCAGGAAGCCGCGCGTCATAGCGTTCCCTCCGGCAATTCGACCGTCTGGCTGATGGGCCGGAGCGGCTCTTCTCCCCCATCGACCCATGCGGTCACGACGACTCCGACGATACCCAGCAGTACGACCCACAGGATGGCTGAACGTTTCACGGCCAAGTTTTTCGTATCCTCGTGCAACAAACCGATGCCTTGCCCGCGCCCTAGCGCATCTATAGGCCGAGCGGCAATGAGCAACGCGCATAGTTCGAACCATGGCGAGAATCTCGCCGCACAGGCAGGGCGGATCGACCGCCCGCTGGTGCTTGTGGGATTGATGGGCGTCGGCAAATCCACCATCGGACGCAGGCTGGCGAATGCGCTGCATCGCAGCTTCATCGATGCCGACGATGAAATCGAACGCGCCGCCGATCGCAGCGTTGGCGAAATCTTCGAAGAGCACGGCGAAGCCTATTTCCGCGATGGCGAACGGCGAGTCATCTCGCGGCTGATGGAAGAGGGGCACGGGGTCATCGCAACCGGCGGCGGGGCATTCGTCGATCCGGAAACCCGTGCGCTGGTGCTGGAAAAGGGCCTCGCCATCTGGCTCGATTGCGACCTCGATACGCTGGTCGAGCGTACGTCGCGCAAGAACACCCGCCCGCTGCTCAAGACCGGCGATCCGCGCCAGATCCTGCGTGGTCTCAAGGAAAAGCGCGGCCCCGCCTATGCGCAGGCGCAAATCCATGTCGTGACCGACGACGGCCCGCACGAGGCCACTGTCGAACGAATCCTGCAGGAGCTGGCAGCATGGCGATAATCCCGGTCGAACTGGCTGGCCGCAGCTATGAGGTGCGCGTGGCGCGCGAATTGCTTGGCGATATCGCGAAAGAGGCGGCGCCGTTCCTGCGCAAGCCGAGCGTGCCGATCGTCGCCGATGCCAATGCGCGCGCCCATTGGGGCGCGGCGATCGATGCCTCGCTTGAAGCTGGGGGCAAGACGCCACGCTGGTACGATGTCGAACCCGGCGAAAGCTCTAAGAGTTGGGAAAGCCTCGCGCGGCTGACCGACTGGCTGCTGGACGAGGGCGTCGAGCGCGGCGATCACGTCCTGGCGCTGGGCGGTGGCGTCGTCGGCGACCTGACCGGCTTTGCCTGCTCCATACTGAAGCGCGGCTGCGGCTTCGTGCAATTGCCCACGACGTTGCTGGCACAGGTCGACAGTTCGGTCGGGGGAAAGACCGCCATCAACACCGCTGCGGGCAAGAACCTGATCGGCGCATTCCACCAGCCCTCGCTGGTCCTCGCCGACCTCGACACGCTGTCTACCCTACCCCCCCGCGAATTGCGCGCAGGATACGCCGAAGTGCTCAAATACGGCGTTCTGGGCGATGCGGACTTCTTCGACTGGCTAGAGGGGAAGGGAGAGCAGGTACTCGCGCTCGAGCCCGAAGCGCTCGAACGGGCTGTCGCCAGCAGCGTCGCCGCCAAGGCGCACATCGTGGCCGAGGACGAGCGCGAGACCACGGGTACCCGCGCGCTGCTCAACCTCGGTCATACCTTCGGCCATGCGCTCGAAGCAGAGACTGGATTTTCGGACAGGCTCCTCCATGGCGAGGCGGTCGCGCTCGGCATGGTGCTGGCGGCGCGCTATTCCGCGCGGCGCGGACTGATGTCGCTGGGCGAGGCCGAACGCGTGGTCCGCGCCATCGATATGGCGGGCCTGCCGAGCGAGATCGCCGCGCTCGGCATGGACGCGAACGGCAGGAAGCTCGCCGATCACATGCTCCACGACAAGAAGATGGACGCCGGTACCCTGCCCTTCATCCTGCTGCGCGGCATCGGCGAGGCCTATCTCGCCCGCGACGTCGAGCTGTCGGATGTGGCCGCCTTCCTCGACGAGGAGCTCCAGGCGCACTAACCTGCCGCGCATGACCCGTTTCATCGACCTGTCGATTCCCATCACCAACGACGTCGTTTCCGACCCAGAGGTGATGCGCCCCAAAATCCAGTACATGACCCACGAGAACACGTGGGAACAGATCGCGATGTTCTTTCCCGGCCTGGAAAAGGACGACTTGCCCGACGGCGAAGGCTGGGCGGTCGAGATGCTCGAACTCTCGACGCACAACGGCACGCATATGGACGCGCCGTGGCATTATCACTCGACTACCGATGACGGCGCACGCCCTGCACCGAGTATCGACGAAGCCCCGCTCGACCGGTTTTTCCGGCCGGGGGTGAAGCTCGATTTCAGTCACCTGCCGCATGGCCATGTCGTGAGCCCGGCGGAGCTGGAGGAGGCCTTCGCGAAGATCGGTTACGAGCTCCAACCGCTCGACATCGTGCTGGTGCAATCGGGTGCCGTCTACGGCACGGACAATTTCACCGATCAGGGTGTGGGTCTTGGGGCGGAAGCCACCCTTTGGCTGACCGAGCGCGGGGTGGAGGTTGTGGGGACCGATGCCTGGAGCTGGGACGCGCCCTTCAGTCACACCGCCAGGCGCTGGGCGGAGACGCGCGATCCGTCGATAATCTGGGAAGGCCACAAGGCCGGTCGCATACGGCCCTATTACCAGATCGAGAAGCTCACCAATCTCGAGGCCCTGCCTGCGCACGGCTTCACCTTCAGTTGCTTCCCAGTGAAGATCGAACGCGCAAGCGCGGGCTGGATCCGCGCCGTCGCGATGATCGAAAGCTGATCAGGCGCGCAGCCGGGTGACCTTGCCGGCCCCAACGGGCTGGTATTCCGCCATCATCGCATCGTGTTCGGCGAACAGACGTTCGATCTCGCTGCGCCGGTCGAGCATCATGTTCGCAATGCCGGGCGCAAGGCTCTCGCCGTCGCCGATCTTGCCGAGAATTCCTGCGAGGTCGCTGACCGTCGCCTCTTCCGGCGTCTTGAAATAATGGCCTCTCGCATCGAAGAAGCCGGTGCCTTTACGTGCCATGCCAGTCGCTCCTGCATGATTGTGTG
>CAYOWF010000076.1:0-9474 GCA_964407585.1 uncultured Qipengyuania sp. | reverse complement strand
TGATGGATATGAAAGCTGTTTGGTTGGCTTCGGGCGCGGCACTCGCCCTGGCAGGTTGCAATGGGGTTCCGGCAGAGGTCGAATCCACTCCGGTCGTCGCTGCCGATACGCAGGAAGACATGCGCGTGGCGGACCTGCTTTCGCGCATGAGTGTAGAACGCAAGGTCGCCCAGCTCATCCAGCCGCAGATCAACAGCTTCACCGCCGAAGACATGCGCCGCTATCGCTTCGGCAGCTATTTGAACGGCGGCAATGGCGGCCCCTATGGCGATGAATATGCCGAAGCCAGCGAATGGCTGAAGCTGGCCGACGAAATGTATCTCGCTTCGATCGAACCGCTGGCGGGCGACGAGCCGGTGGTCCCGACCATGTGGGGCACCGATGCCGTCCACGGCCACACCAATGTCATTCGCGCGACCGTCTTCCCGCACAATATTGCGCTCGGCGCGACCCGCGATGCCGAATTGATCCGCCGCATCGGTGAAGCCACAGCGATCGAAATCGAGGTTACCGGCATCGACTGGAATTTCTCGCCCACCATCGCGGTGGCGCAGGACGACCGCTGGGGTCGTACCTATGAAAGCTATTCCGAAGACCCGGCCATCGTCGCTCCGCTCGGCGCGGCGCTGGTCGAGGGCCTACAGGGCCGCAAGGGCGATGCCGATCGCCTCGGCGCGGGACATGTGATCGCGACGGCCAAACACTTCTTCGGCGACGGTGGAACCGACAAGGGTGTCGACCAGGGCGAGGTTACCGGCGATATCGAAGCGCTGAAGAAGATCCATGCCGCCCCCTACCCCGCCGCGATCGATGCAGGCGTGGAAGCCATCATGGCCAGCTTCAATTCCATCAACGGCCGCAAGATGCACGGCAATGAATACCTTCTCACCGACGTGCTGCGCGGCGAGCTGGGCTTCGACGGCCTCGTGGTCGGCGACTGGAACGGCCATGGCCAGGTCAAGGGCTGCACCAATACCGATTGCCCTCAATCGCTGCTCGCCGGGCTCGACATCTACATGGTGCCCGACGACTGGAAGGGCCTGCTCGAGACCCTCGTATCGCAGGTCGAGGACGGCACCGTTCCCATGGCACGCCTCGACGAAGCCGTCGGACGTGTGCTGCGCGTGAAAATGCGCGCCGGACTGCTCGACGAGATGGTCCGGCCTTCGGGCCGTCCCAATGCCGGCCAGTATGAACTGCTCGGTTCCGCCGAACATCGTGCCATCGCCCGCGAAGCGGTGGCCAAATCGCAGGTACTGCTGAAGAACAATGGCGTGCTGCCGCTGAAGGACGGGGCGAATGTCCTCGTTGCCGGCAGCGCGGCCGACGATATCGCCCAGGCTTCGGGCGGGTGGACGCTGACCTGGCAGGGCGGCGGGGACCTCGACAACAGCTATTTTCCCGGTGCGACCTCGATCTGGCAGGGGCTTGAGGCGGCAGTGACCGAAAGCGGCGGCAGCGCCGCGCTTTCGGCAGACGGCAGCTATGAAGCCAAGCCCGATGTCGCCGTGGTCGTCTTCGGCGAAGAACCCTATGCCGAATTCGCCGGTGACCGGAAACACCTCGGATTCACCGACGAAGAAGGGCTGGAACTGCTGCGCAAGTTCAAGGCCGAAGGCGTGCCCACCGTGGCCGTCTTCCTTTCCGGTCGCCCGATGTGGATGAACCGCGAAATGAACGCAGCTGATGCTTTCGTGGCCAGCTGGCTGCCGGGCAGCGAGGGTGCGGGCATTGCCGATGTCCTCACCGGCAAGGCTCCGGCAACGGGCAAGCTCGGCTTCAGCTGGCCCGCGACCTGCGATTTCGGCCCGCTCAACGGGCCCGATGGGGCGCTGTTTCCGGTCGGCTATGGGCGCTCGCTTTCGGACACTTCGGCAACGCCCGTCCTCGACGAGACCTGCGCGCCACTCACTGCCGGTGCGGCAGCGGACTGGTATGTCAACGGGCGACTTGCCGACGGTGTGCTCGCCAATACCGCCACGGGGAAACTCGACAATCTTCGCGGCGTGGCAGGCGGCGTGACGGCCAGGGGCCTCGATCGCAACGCGCAGGAAGACGCGCGGACCATTACCTTCGCACCCGGCGGCGCTTTCGAACTGTCCCAGGCGGGCGGCGACGAGGGCGTCGGCTACCGGATCGCCTATGAAGTGCTGAATCGTCCGCAACAGACGGTCACGCTCAAGGTCGGAGACGAAAGCATCGACGTGACCCACGAAATGTCGGTTGCGGCCGGCAAGGGCTGGCGCGAAATGATCCTTACCGAAGAATGCGCGGCCGATCTCGCCCCGCTTATCGGTTTCGCCTCCGAAGGAGCTTTTGCGATGAACATCGGCACGGTCGTGCGCGAGGAATTCGCGGAAGGGACCGATTGTTCGTTCTGACGCGAATTCGTATTTGCTTTGAGTGAAAGCCAAAGGCTGTCAGAAAAGGCATGCAACAACACCGGGCGGTAGAAAACAAGCTCCGGGTCTTGGGAGAAAATTGACAATGGCACTTGCACCGGACGTTTCGTCCAGCACCGATCCGATGCCGATCGAGGAAGAAGGCGGCGGAATCAACGCGCCTGGGCTGAATTACTTCGTCTTCGGACTGTTCTTCATCTTCGGCGGCATCACCTCCTTGAACGACGTGATCATTCCGAAGCTGAAGGAACTGTTCACGCTCAACTATACCGAAGCGATGCTGGTGCAGTTCTGCTTCTTCTTCGCCTATCTCGTCATCGGGATACCCGGTGCAAAGCTGGTCAAGAAACTCGGCTACATGCGCGGAGCGGTCGCCGGCCTGCTGACCATGATGATCGGCTGCCTGCTGTTCATCCCCGCAAGCCAGACCGCGACCTACGAGATTTTCCTCTTCGCCCTGTTCATCCTCGCCAGCGGCGTGGTGATCGTGCAGGTCGTGGCGAACCCGCTTATCTCGCTGCTCGGCCCGCAAAAGACGGCCCATAGCCGCCTGACCTTTGCGCAAGCCTTCAACTCGCTGGGTACGACCGTCTTCCCGATCGTGGGTGCGGCCGTCATTCTCGGCAGCCTCGCCAACGTTACGGCAGACGAATTGTCGGGTGCCGAGCTGCTCGCCTATCGCCAGGCGGAAAGCGAAGCCATCTGGCAGGGCTACCTCGGCGTCGCCGCGCTGATCGCCATCGTCGCGCTTGCCGTCTGGCTGTTCCGCAATCGCCTGCCGCACGATTCGAAAATGATGGGCGAAAACGAGTTCGTGTCCAATGGACGCTACCTCGTCGGCCTCGCCCTCATCGTCGTAGGCGCGCTGCTCGCCATCCAGGTCAATGCTTGGCTCGGTGTCCTGCTGATCGTGGTTGCGCCGATGACGTGGCTCTACGACAACGACCTGCTGCGGCGCAGCCGGT
The DNA here is from genome assembly GCA_964407585.1 of uncultured Qipengyuania sp. Lineage (GTDB taxonomy): Bacteria > Pseudomonadota > Alphaproteobacteria > Sphingomonadales > Sphingomonadaceae > Qipengyuania. Next base: position 6,107 of record CAYOWF010000076.1, on the reverse strand, counting down.
TCAGCTACGGCGCATTGTGCATCTTCCTGTATGTGGGTGCGGAGGTTTCGATCGGCTCGATCATCATCAACTACCTCGCGCAGGATCGCGTTCTCGGACAGCCCGAAAGCGTCATCGGCTGGATGATCGGCCTCTATTGGGGCGGTGCCATGGTCGGCCGTTTCATCGGCTCCTATTTCCTGCGGATCTTTTCGCCGGGTAAGATCCTCGCCTTCAACGCGACGGGCAGCATCGCGCTGATCGTCATCAGCACCATGACTACGGGCGAGGTTTCGGCCTACAGCCTGCTCGCCGTCGGCCTGATGAACTCGATCATGTTCCCGACGATCTTCTCGCTCGCATGCGAACGGCTCGGTCCGCGTGCGGCAGACGGTTCGGGCATCATCAATGTCGCCATCTTCGGCGGCGCGGTGGTTCCACTGCTCTACGGCGTCCTGGCCGATACCAGCGGCAGCCTCGCCTTCGCGATGATCCTGCCGATCGCCTGCTATGCCATCATCGCCGGCTTCGGCATCTTCGCGAGAAGGCCCGCCGCCGCATAAACATTCGCAATCGCGAAGAATCTTCGGGGGTTCGCAAGGAGGCTTCGGTCTGCCATGCGGCCCCCGAATTCTTTTCGAACTTCACAGGGACACCCGATGACCGACGCCGAACTCGCTGCCCACCTTGCCGAAGTGGCAGGCCGGATCCTGATCGAAGTGCGGGAGAGCGGCATGTTCGAAGGCAAGGCGCTGGGCAAGGCGGGCGACGAGACCGCGAACCAGTTCCTGTGCCACGCCATCGCGCAACAGCGGCCCGATGACGGGCTGCTGTCCGAAGAAAGCAAGGATACCGACGAGCGGTTGGCGAAGGAACGCGTGTGGATCGTCGACCCGGTCGACGGAACCCGCGAATATGGCGAAGCGCGTACCGACTGGGCCGTGCATGTCGCGCTGTGCGTCGATGGCAAGCCCGAGACCGGCGCAGTCGCCCTGCCCGGCATGGACTGCGTTCTGCGCAGCGACAAGCCGATCGATATGCCCGCATCGGCGGAGCGCCCTCGCATGGTCGTCAGCCGCACGCGTCCGGCGAAGGAGGCCGTAGCCGTGGCCGAGGCGATCGGCGCCGAGCTGGTGCCCATGGGTTCGGCAGGTGCCAAGGCCATGGCGGTGGTGCGCGGCGAAGCGGAAATCTACCTCCACACCGGCGGACAGTACGAATGGGACAGCGCGGCTCCGGCGGCAGTCGCTCTCGCCCACGGCCTGCATGCCAGCCGCATCGACGGCAGCCCGCTGAGCTACAACCAGGCCGATACCTATATGCCCGACTTGCTGATCTGCCGTCCCGAATGGGCCGAGCGGATCCTGGCGGAAGTCGCGAAGCTTTCGGCCTAGTCCCCGACCTGCGCCAGCAACTGCCGCGCGCGGCTGAGGTGCGGCCGGTCGAGCATCTTGCCCTTGTGACCGATGGTCCCCGCCCCGGGGTTCGCTTCGAACAGGGCGATAATCTCGTGCGCCTCGGCGATCTCCTCATCGCTCGGGGTGAAGGCGGCATTGATCACCGGCACTTGGGCCGGATGGATCGCCAGCATCCCGCGGTAGCCGTCGCGGCGCACCTTCTCTGCACGCGCCTCGAGGCCCTCCAGATTGCGGAAATCGGCATCGATCGTCTCGATGGCGGGCACATTCGCAGCGGCGGCGCCGAGCAGCGTCAGGCTGCGCGCCAGTTCGTAGGTGAAGGTATATTCCCCGTCCGCGCCCCGGTTCGCCAGAGCCCCGATCGAATCGGCAAGGTCCTCCGCGCCCCATGTCATCGCCACGAGCCGCGGCGCGCCGGCATAATCGCCGGTGGTGAACATCGCCGCGGCCACTTCGGTGACCAGCGCGATCACCGGGGTCGAGCCCGGCTCGATGCCAAGTTCCATTTCAAGCGGCGTCAGCAGACGGTCGAGCTCCTCGACATCGTGTCGGCCGCGCGATTTGGGCAGCATGATACCGCCCGGTCGTGCGGGCATGATCGCCGCAAGGTCGTCCGCCGTATGCGGCCCGTCGAGCGGGTTGACCCGCACCCACAGGCGTTCGTGCTCCGCATTGTCGCGCGTGTTGAGGAAAGCATGGATGGCGCTGCGCGCCTCCGGCTTGGCTTCTTCCGCCACCGCATCCTCGAGATCGAATATAACGATATCGGCATCACCTTCGGTCGCCTTGGTCATCTTTTTCTCGCTGTCGCCGGGAGCGAACAGCCATGAGCGATGACGGGCCGGGATGCTGGCGGGACGGGACACTCGATTACCTCTCTTGTTGTTTCGGGCGCTGGAACCAAGCCTGTCGGGCCAAGTCAAGCCGTGCGGCGGCCTGCACTCAGACCTGCGCCCCGGCAATCAGCGAATCGACCACGGCGGGGTCGGCCAAAGTCGAGGTGTCTCCGACCTTGTCGGGTTCACCCTCGGCGATCTTGCGCAGGATCCGGCGCATGATCTTGCCGCTGCGGGTCTTGGGCAAGGCGGGCGCGAACTGGATCGCATCGGGCGAGGCGATCGGCCCGATTTCCCCGCGGACGAACTGGCGCAATTCCTGCCGCAGTTCCTCGCTATCCTCGATGCCGGCGTTGAGCGTGACGAAGGCGTAGATCCCCTGCCCCTTTACGTCGTGCGGCATGCCGACCACCGCAGCTTCGGCAACCTGCGGATGCGCGACCAGCGCGCTCTCGACCTCGGCCGTCCCCATGCGGTGGCCCGACACGTTGATGACGTCGTCCACGCGGCCGGTGATCCAGTAATAGCCATCCTCGTCGCGCTTGCAGCCGTCGCCGGTGAAATAGCTTCCGGGATAAGTGGTGAAGTAGGTCTGGAAGAAGCGTTCGGGATCGCCCCACACGCCGCGCATCTGGCCCGGCCAGCTTTCCACGATGCACAGATTTCCCTCGGTCGCTCCCGCAAGTTCCCCGCCCTCGTTGTCGACCAGCTTCGGGTACACCCCGGGCAGCGGTTTGGTAGCGCTGCCGGGTTTGGTTTCGACCGCACCGGGGATCGGCGCGATCAGCGCACCGCCGGTTTCGGTCTGCCACCAGGTGTCAACGATCTCGCAGCGGCCCTCGCCCACGACCTCGTGATACCAGTTCCACGCCTCGGGATTGATCGGCTCGCCCACCGTGCCGAGCAGGCGGATCTGCGAGCGGTCGTGCCGCGTCACCCAGTCGTCGCCTTCGCGCATCAGGGCGCGGATGGCGGTGGGCGCAGTGTAGAAGATGGTCACGCCCAGCCGGTTCGACGTTTCCCAGAAACGCCCGAAGTCGGGATAGTTCGGCACACCGTCGAACATGACCGTTGTCGCCCCATTGGCGAGCGGGCCGTAGACGACATAGCTGTGCCCGGTGACCCAGCCGACATCCGCGGTACACCAGAACACGTCGTCGTCCCCGGCGCCGAACAGCATGTCGAACGTGGCGGTGACCCACAGGAGATAGCCGCCGGTCGTGTGCATCACGCCCTTCGGCTTGCCGGTCGATCCGCTGGTATAGAGGATGAAGAGCGGGTCTTCTGCATTCATCTTCTCGGGCGGGCAATCGGCGGAAACCTGCTCGCGCAGCTCGTGCCACCAGCGATCGCGGCCTTCGACGAAATCGACTGCGCCGCCCGTGCGCCGTATCATGATGACCGCATCGACCGGCGCCTTCTCGATCGCCCTGTCGGCATTGGCTTTCAGCGGAATGCGCTTCCCGCCGCGCACGCCTTCGTCTGCGGTGACCAGCAGCTTGGCACCGCAATCCTGGATGCGGTCGGCCAGGCTGTCGGGGGAGAAACCGCCGAAGACCACCGAATGGATCGCCCCGATGCGCGCGCAGGCGAGCATGGCGAAGGCCGCTTCGGGGATCATCGGCATGTAGATCGCCACGCGATCGCCCTTGCCCACGCCGCACTCCTTCAGCCCATTGGCGAAGCGGCAGACTTCCTCATGGACTTCGCGATAGGTCAATTTCCGGCCTTCGCCCGGTTCGTCCCCCTCGAAGACGATGGCGGTCTTGTCTCCCCGTTCCGCCAGATGCCTGTCGAGGCAATTGACCGTGACGTTGAGCTCGCCATCCTCGAACCAGCGGATGCCGAAATCGGCTTCGTCGAAGGAACTGCGGTTGGCCTTGGTCGGGAATGTCTCCCAATCGAGCCGCTTCGCCTCTTCGAGCCAATAGCTTTCGGCGTCGCTGTCTACCTTCTCGTGGCGCAGGGCCAACTCGTCTGCATTCATAGATCTCGCCTCTTTCCTTGAGAGAGGAGCATATCCGCCTGAAGCTGCAAAGCAATCGGCTTTCCCGGCTCTGCGTCTGGTCCGGGCAGGCGCGCCCAGAGTGCCGTTTCCGGCGCGATTTGCAATGTTGCGGCAGGTACCTATGCTGAGGGGACGACACGCCGCTCCCCAGACAGCGACCAAAGAGACCCCCTTGCGAATGACCGCCCCCAACGACGCCCCCGTCGCGCCTCCGCTTATCGAATTGCCCATCAACACGCATGATCGCGGATTCTACGACGGATTCAGCAGAGCCGTGACCATACCATCGAAGATCATCGTCTCCCTGTTGATCATGTGGGCGATCTTCTTCCCGGTGAGTGCAAGCGAAACGCTGACAGCGGCCAATTCGACCATCATCTCCAGCTTTGCCGGTTGGTACATCTACCTCGTCGCCGCACTGATGTTCGTATGTTTCCTTCTCGCCTTGTGGCCGAGAGCCGGCAGCCTTCGGATCGGAATGCAGGACGAAGAGCCGGAATTCGGCCGCTTTTCCTGGTTCGCCATGCTCTTCGGGGCGGGGATCGGCATCGGAATGCTGACCTATTCGACCGGCGAGCCGCTGGCGCATTTCGCCAACAATCCGGACATCATCCGCGGCACCATCGAACCGCTTTCGCAAGAAGCCGTCCGCCCTGCCTATATCTACACCTTCCTCCACTGGGGTTTCGCCGCCTGGGGCAGCTATGCGCTGGTCGGGCTGGCGATCGGCTATGTCGCCTATCGGCGCAACCTGCCGCTGACCATTCGCTCCGCCCTGGCTCCGCTGTTCGGCCTGAGGATGTCGGGCCTGTGGGGGCACTTGATCGACATCGTCGCGGTCGTCGCGACCATCCTCGGTGTGGCGGTGACCATGGGCCTTGGGGTCGAGCAATTCGTTGCCGGGCTGGCGAGGCTCGGCCTCGGCGACTGGCTGCTCGATCCGGACGGCACTTCTTCGGTCGCAGCCGTCGTGGTGGCGCTCGTGATACTCGTGGGGGCATCGACCATCAGTGCGCTTTCGGGCGTTGGCCGGGGCATCAAATGGCTGTCCAATCTCAACATGGGGCTGTCGTTCGCGCTGTTGGCCCTGTTTGCCATAGTCGGTTCGGGCCTGCTCGCCCTCGAATTCCTGGGCGTGGGGCTGTGGGACTACCTGCGCACGATCGTACCCAATTCGCTCACCATGTTCCCCGGCGGCAGCGAGACGGCCGATGAGCTGGTCCAGTGGCAGCTCGACTGGTCGGTCTTCTACTGGGCCTGGTGGATCGCCTTCGCGCCCTTCGTCGGCATGTTCATCGCGCGCATTTCGCGCGGGCGTACGATCCGCGAATATGTCTTGGGCGTCATCCTCGTACCCTCGCTCATGTGCTTCGTGTGGATGACCATGGTCGGCGGCACTGCCATCGACCTGGAGTTGAGCGGCGCCGCCGGCGGCTCGATCGTCGGAGCGGGTATTTCCGACCAGCTCTTCGCGACGCTATCGGTGCTGCTGTCGCCCGGCTTCGCCAATGTCGTGTTCGGCCTCGTCGTCATCCTGCTGATGACCTATCTGGTGACCTCGGCAGACAGCGCGATCCTCATCGTCAACACGATCAACGGCGCGGGCGAGACGGAAGGGCAGCGCCAACATCATATCATTTTCTGGGGCGGCGCGCTGGCCTTCGTGGTCGGTTCGATGCTGATCCTCGGCGGGATCGACGCGATCCGCATCACCATGATCATCGGTGCCCTGCCATTCTCATTCGTAGTGGCGCTGATGGCGATCGCCATCGTCAAGGCGGTCGTGTTCGACCTCCGGCGCAAGCGATACGGCGTGCCGACTACTGCCGAAGGCTGCGCCGAATGGGATGGGGCGAAGTAATTCCG
>CAYOWF010000075.1:0-9598 GCA_964407585.1 uncultured Qipengyuania sp. | reverse complement strand
CAAGATCATCCATGTCGACATGGATGCCTTCTTCGCCAGCGTCGAACAGCGCGACAATCCGAGCCTGCGCGGCAAGCCGGTCGCGGTCGGCGGGTCGTCGGGGCGCGGCGTGGTCGCGGCGGCGAGCTACGAGGCGCGCAAGTTCGGAGTGAAATCGGCGATGCCCTCGGTCACCGCCAAGCGGCTCTGCCCCGACCTGATCTTCTGCAAGTCGCGCTTCGACGTTTATCGCGAGGTCTCGGGCCAGATCCGCGAAATCTTCAAGCGCCACACCCCGCTGGTCGAGCCGTTGAGCCTCGACGAGGCCTATCTCGACGTCACCGCCGACATCAACGGGATCGGCAGCGCGACCCGCATCGCCGAGATCATCCGCGCCGAGATCCGCGAGACGACCCAGCTGACCGCCAGCGCGGGGGTGAGCTACAACAAGTTCCTCGCCAAGCTCGCCAGCGACCAGAACAAGCCCGACGGACTATGCGTCATCCGCCCCGGCCAGGGTGCCCGGTTCGTCCAGTCGCTGCCCGTGCGGCGGTTCCACGGGGTCGGGCCCAAGGGTGCGGAGAAGATGGCACGGCTCGGCATCGAAACCGGTGCAGACCTGGCCGCCAGGGATATCGAGTGGCTGCGGGCGCATTTCGGCAGCTTCGCCGATTATCTCTACCGCGCCGCAAGGGGCATCGACCTGCGCCCCGTCCGGTCGAGCCGCGTCCGAAAATCGGTCGGCGGTGAACGCACCTTCAGCCGCGACCTGTCCTCCGGCAGCGAATTGCGTGAGACGCTGGAGGACATCATCGATATCGTCTGGGGCTATATCGAGCGGGCCGAGGCCAGGGGGCGCACCGTCACGCTCAAGATGAAATACACCGATTTCCAGATCTTCAGCCGCGCCAGGACGGTGGACGCGCCGATTGCCGACAAGAAGGAATTCGCCGATCTTTCGCGGCAGTTGCTGGAAGAGGTCCTGCCGCTGCCCATGCCGATCCGGCTGATGGGGCTGACGCTGTCCAAGCTGGATCGCGACGGGGCAGAGGAGCCCGCGCGCCCCGACGCCCAGCTTTCGCTGCTTTAGCTCTTGCGCGCCTGCCAGATCCTCAAACGCTCGCGCGTGCGGGCGCTAAGCGGTTCGGGCAGAGAGTGGGTCGGGAAGAAGCGTGCTTCCACCACTTCGCGGCCATCTGCCTCGGGCATGTCCGAAATGACGCCGTCGAAAATATGCGCGGTGTGCGGTGCCCCCGAGAGCGTTTCCTCGATAGTGCCGACCAGCTTCAGCCCTTCGATTTCGCAGGCGGTCTCTTCGAGCAATTCGCGCCTCGCCGCCGCTTCGGGCGTTTCGCCATTGCCTATGCCCCCGCCCGGAAAGAACCATTCCTTCGGCCCGTAACTATGGCGCACGAGCAGCACCTGTCCGTCGAAATCGCGACCTATCACGCTCACCCCGTCGCGCGTCTTCCCGCTGACGCTGCGCTGCCTGTTGCGCAGGTCATGCGCAATCTTCAGCGCCAGGCGATGCAGCGGTGCAGGGATCAGGTGAAACATATGACAGGTTGTGTAGCGCCTGCCAGCAACCTCGCAACTGGCAAATCGCTTTTCCCGTCAGCCGCTTGTTCGAAAATTGCGCGCTTCTCTTCGCCGCGGATTACGAAGGCGACGCGGTCGCTGTCGAGCAGCGCGGGCAGCGTAAGGCTTATTCGGTCGAACGGCGCTTCGGGCGGCAGCGGATCGGGCGTCAGGCGCAGGATGCTGCGCTCTTCGTCGAGCCGCGGGTCGGTGTTGGGAAAAAGCGACGCGATATGCCCGTCCGCACCCATGCCCAGCCACGCGAGGTCGAAATGCGGGACCTGCTCCATGATGGTGAGCGTCACCACCTCGGCACCCGCAGGTTCGAACAGCGCGCGCAGCTTGCCGGTGTTCGAAGCCTCGTGGTCTTCCGGCACCACGCGATCGTCGCCCGGCCACACCACCAGCCGCGACCAGTCGAGGTCGGCCTCGAGCAGTTTCGCCATGATCGGAAACGGCGTCGAACCGCCCGGCACGGTGATGGTCACCGGCCCGTCGCGCGAGGCGAAGACCTGCGAAAGCTGCTGTTCGAGCCAGGCTGCGATGTCCGCGTCGCTGGCGTTCTCGATGATGTTCACGTCGGCCATGGGGCTCCAGATACAGCAAACCCGCCGCGACGAAAGCCGCCGGGCGGGTGAATTGCTATGCGCCCCTGCGCCTATTTGCTGGTCTGGTTGAGGAACCAGATGCGTTCTTCGGCCTGGTCGATCCAGTCGTCGACGATGCCGCTGGTGGCATTGTCGCCAACGCTTTCGGCCTCTTCCTTGACCGTTTCGAGCCTGGAGTGGAGCTTCCGGTTGTCATCGCGCAATTCGGCAACCATCGCATCCGCAGTGAGCGTCACGTCGTCCTGGTCGTCGATCGCGGTCGTGGATGCCACGCTGCCGATCGAGGTGAGCGTATATTCGTCGTTCTTGCGCACGCGCTCGCCGATATCGTCCACCATGCCGATGAGCTGGGCGGCCTGTTCGTCGAACAACAGGTGCAGGTCGCGGAAGCGCGGGCCGGCGACGTGCCAGTGAAAGTTCTTGGTCTTGAAATAGAGCGCCATCGTGTCTGCCAGCGCGCCATTCAGCGCGGTAACTAGACCCGATTTCGCATTGTTGCCGAGGGTGGCCATTGTCATTCTCCGAATTTCCTTCTTGCTTCTTCAACGGGTGAGAAGCATGCAGGTTTCTCGAATACAAATGGCTCCTGTGATCGATTTGGTCGATTAAACTCAGGTCGCCCAGGGCCCGGTGATGGCCACCGTCCGGGTGGGTGAATAGGCGTTGACGAAGAACCATTTCCCGTCCGGCGAAAAGCAGCCGCCGGCAAGTTCGGTCTGCATGCGCAGCCGACCGAAGGCATAGGGCTCCCCTGCCGGGGTGATCCCGATGAGGCGGTTGTCCACCACGGGCGTATACTGGTCTTCGCAAACGATGAGATGGCCGTTGGGCCCGACCGTGAGATTGTCGCCGTAATTGAACTGCGACTTGTCCTCGCTCTCGAAGAACAGCTCGATCTCGTCCGGTTTCGCCCCGCGACCGGGAACCAGTTTGAAGATCTGCCCCAGCTTCTTCGCCCCGCCGCTGGTCGAGCAGACGAACAGTTCGTCGGTACCCATATGGATGCCCTCGCCGCGTGCGATGATCGAGCCGCCCTGCGCTGCCGCCCGGGTGCGCAAGTCGTCCTGCGGGGATTCGACATCGTCCAGCGGGATCCATTCGACCGTATAGCGCTTGCCGACTTCCATGGTCGCAGCGTCCCAATTGCGCGTATCGGGCATGCCCACAATGCGCATCGCCTGCAATTGACCGCCCTGCGCGAGATCGCCCGCCACCTTGGGTGCGAAGCGATAGAGCACCGAATCGTTGCGGTCCTCGGTTTCGTAGACGAGGCCGGTCTGCGGATCGACGCAGGCGGCCTCGTGGTTGAAGCGTCCCATCGCCTTGAGCGGCGCGGGGTTGACCTGTCCGCTTGCAGCGGCGGGAATCTCGAAGACCCAGCCGTGGGCCTTGCCCAGCTTGTCGGGCGCGATCTGGTCCGGCTCGCTGACGAATTCCTCGCAGGTGAGCCAGCTGCCCCAGGGGGTCACCCCGCCCGAGCAGTTGCGGATCGACCCGGCGAAAGAGCGGAATTCGCGTTTCTTTTCCAGCGTCGCGGCATCGAGGACGATAGTCGTCGTGCCCCCCGGCAGGACGGCCTGGCCGGCAACCTTGTCGTAACCGACGGCAAGGTCGGCACCTGCGCCCTTTCCGGGCACGAGTTCGTGATTGCGGACCAGCGCGATTTCGCCGTCCGGCAGGGGCAGGCAGCCCATGCCGTCCGCCTGATCGGGCACCGTGCCGCCATCGCTCATCGCGTCGTCGAGGCTGGAGAGCAGGTGGTAGGAAAAGCCCTCGGGCAAATCCAGCAACCCATCGGGATCGGGGACCAGCGGTCCGTATCCGGCCAGCTTCGGCCAATCCGCCGGCGGCGTCATGCACCCGCTCAGGGAAAGGGCACCGAAGGCCGTGGCCGTGGCGGACAGGAACTGGCGGCGGTGCAGGTCTGGGTTCACGATTCTCTCCCTTGGCGTATCGGCCGACCGCATGCGATAGCAAGGCTGCATGTAAATGACAGCGGGGAGAAATGGAATGAAGTTGACCGAAGGCATGGCCGCCGTCGTCACGGGCGGGGCGAGCGGACTCGGCAAGGCGAGCGCGCAGGCGCTGGCGGACCTCGGCCTCAAGGTCGCCATCTTCGACGTCAATGAAGAGGCGGGCGAAGCGCATGCGGCGGATATCGGCGGCACTTTCGCACGGGTCGACATCACCGACGAGCAATCGGTCGTCGACGGGTTCGCAAAGGCTCGCGCCGCCCACGGGCAGGAACGCGTGACGGTCCACTGCGCGATGACCAGCCGCCGCGGCAAGACGCTCGGCTGGGACAAGGAGAAGGGCGGCTACAAGCGCCTTTCGACCGAGGATTACGCCTTCGGCGCGGAAGGCATCCTGGTTGCCTCCTATCGCATCGCCAGCCACTCGGCGCTCGGCATGGCGAACAGCGAGCCGCTGAACGCGGATGGCGAACGCGGCTGCATCACGCTGACCGCCAGCGTCGCAGCGCAGGACGGACAGATCGGCCAGGTCATCTACGGCAGTTGCAAGGCCGGGGTAAACGGCCTCGTGCTGCCGATGGCGCGCGACCTGATGGATCTCGGCATCAGGGTGAATTCGGTCATGCCCGGCATCTTCGCCACGCCGCTGATGCTCGGGATGAAGGATCGCAACCCGCGGATGTGGGACCAGCTCAACGCCAGCGTCCCCTTCCCCAAGCGTCTCGGCGAGCCCGAGGAATTCGCCTCGCTCATCTGCGAGATCGCCCGCAACGGCTACATCAACGGCCACCAGTTCCGGCTTGACGGGGCCATAAGGATGCCCCCCAAGTAGGCTTTCGCCAACTCACCCTCGCCCGGGACGAAGCTTTCGAGGCGATGGCGGCCGGGCACGACACCGGGATGTTCTAGGGAGAAGACACCCATGGAAATCGATTTCAGCCCCGAACTCGAGGCTTTCCGCGAAGAGGTTTGCGACTTCCTCGACACCGCGCCCACGCTCGAAATTCGCGAGGCGGGGCGCAAGCTGACCAGCGTTTTCGCCCCGTTCGAACAGGTCATGGCCTGGCACCGGATCCTCTACGAAAAGGGCTGGGCCGCACCGGGCTGGCCGAAGGAATATGGCGGCACCGGCTGGTCGGTCGAACAGAAATACATCTTCGCCGAGGAATACCGCCGCCGCGACCTGCCGCCGCTGCTCCCACAAAGCCTCGGCATGGTCGGCCCGCTGCTGATCGACATCGGCACCGAAGAGCAGAAGGCGAAATACCTCCCGCCGATCCTCAGGGGCGAGGATTTCTGGGCGCAGGGCTATTCCGAGCCGAATTCGGGCTCCGACCTGGCCTCGCTGAGCTGCCGCGCCGAGGCCGACGGGGACGATTACATCATCAACGGTTCGAAGATCTGGACCACCTACGCCCACCACGCCAACCGCATGTTCATGCTGGTCCGCACCGATAGCAGCGGGAAGAAGCAGCAGGGCATCACCTTCCTGCTGCTCGACCGGATGGACTACCCGGGCATGACGGTGCGCCCGATCATCGGGCTGGATGGCTTTCCCGAACAGTGCGAGGTCTTCTTCGACAATGTCCGCGTGCCCCAATCGGGTCGTGTGGGCGCGGAAAACGACGGCTGGACGGTCGCCAAGCACCTGCTCAAGCACGAGCGCGGCGGCGGCGCGCAAAGCCCCACCCTGCGCCGCGCGATCGACCGTATCCGCGAAGCGGCGAAGGGTACGCCCAGCGGCTTCGGCACGATGCTGGCCGAAGATCCCGTCTTCCTGCGCGATCTCGGCGTGCTGGAAGCCGATATCGCGAGTTACGAGCATTATGAAAAGCTCGGGGTGAGCGGCCATCCGATGGCCGACGACCCGTCCTGGCCTTCGATGAACAAGACCATGAATTCCGAACTGACCCAGCGGGTCAGCGTGATGATGACGCGGGTCTGCGGCACCGAAGGGCTTCCGCTGCAGCACGAAGCCCTGCGCGTGGGCTCCAACACCGAGCCGCTGGGCAGCGCGCTCGAACTGGTCGCCATGCCCTATTACCTCAACAGCCGGGCGACCACGATCTATGCCGGGTCGAACGAGGTCCAGCGCGACCTGATCGCACGCACTGCCGGGCGGGGGGCCTGAGACGATGGATTTCGGCTTCACCGACGAACAGCAGATGCTGCGCGACAGCATTTCCTCCTTCCTCCAGCGCAGCTACGATTTCGACGCGCGCAACGCCATCGTGGCCAGCAGCGAAGGCTGGTCGCGCAAGGTCTGGGAGCAGCTGGCCGAAATCGGCATCCTGGCCCTGCCGGTCGCCGAAGACGCGGGCGGCCTCGGCGGCAGCGCTCCGGACATCGTCGCCGCTGCCGAACCCTTCGGCGCGCACCTGCTCGCCGAACCGTTCCTTGCGACGGCGCTGCTTTCCGCGCCCTTGCTGGCAGCCGTCGGCGACGCGCGCCTGGAAGGGACGATGGACGGCAGTACCCTTGCCGCGCTGGCCTATGAGGAAGGCCATGGAACCGCCGATCCCTCGATGGTTGCGATGACCGCGCATCGCGATGGCGAGGATCTCGTGCTCGAGGGCGAGAAGCGCATGGTGCTGGCGGGCGAGGATGCCGACCTGCTGCTGGTCGTCGCCCGGCTCGACGACCGGCTCGCGCTGTTCGCCGCCGATCCCGCCACCGACGGCGTTTCCGTCACTCCTTACGGGACGATCGACGGGCGGCGCGCAGCGAACATCCGCTTTGCAAATGTCCGCCTCGGCTCCGACGGCCTGCTATCCGAAGACATCGAGCCGACGCTCCGGCAGGCGCTGGATACCGCCATCCTCGCCCTTTGCGCCGAAAGCGTGGGCGCGATGGGCGAATTGCTGGCCCGCACCGCGGACTATGCCGCGACGCGCAAGCAGTTCGGCGTGCCGATCGCGACCTTCCAGGCCGTCGCCCATCGTCTCGCAGACATGAAGATCGCCTATACCAAGGCGCGTTCCACGCTGCTCTATACCGCTGCGCTGATGGAAGCCGGCCACGCGGGTGTGCGCGACATCGCCATCCTCAAGGGCCAGATCGGAAAGCTGGGGCGCGAACTGGGCGAAGCGGCGATCCAGACCCACGGCGGCGTCGGCATGACCGACGAGCTGGCGGTGAGCCACCTGCACAAGCGCATCCTCGCCAACGACGCGCTGCTCGGTGGCTGGGAATACCACCTGCGCAAGGTCGGCAACCTCAGCTGAGCCTGCCCGCCGGGGCAGGCACGGTTAGCCGGTCAGATGCACCAGTCCTTCTGCTCGCCCCGGGGGGCATTGCCGTCGAATCGCTCGCGGCCATGGATCATGCTGGCGGACAGCTTGTGCACCGCCTTGCTGCCGGTCGACTTGCACCAGAAGGGGAAAATGCCGTGGACGAAACAGGCGAGGCCCGCCGCGATCAGCTTGCCGCCGAAGCGCGAGGCCATGCCGAGATGCTGAAAATAGCTCTCGCCGACCGAATGCGGATGAGCGGTGAACAATTTCATGACCTGGCTCCAGGAAGTTTCCGCCACCCTGTTAGCGCGAAGCGCGGAAACGCACAATTCGTGCGCAGGAACGCTGGAGCGGGTGAAGGGAATCGAACCCTCGTCGTCAGCTTGGGAAGCTGCTGCTCTACCATTGAGCTACACCCGCCTGTCGGCGGCCCATGCGATTTGCCTGTGGCCGGATTGCGGGTCAACATGGTTTTTCCCGGCGAAGGCCGCTAGGCGGGCCGGCGACACATCGGTAGCGGGACGCATATTTCATGATCAGCGACGATCGCATCATCCTCGGACTTCTGGCAGCGCTGCTGGCCTTCGTCTTCGCCACGCGCGATCGGCCGGGGTGGAAGAGGTTCTACGTCTTCGTGCCGATCATCCTCGTCTGCTACCTCGTGCCCTCTCTATTCGTCACGAGCGGGCTGATCGACACGGGCGAAAGCCAGTTGTGGCCGATCGCCAAGGACTATTTCCTGCCCGCCGCGCTGTTCCTGATGACGCTCAGCATCGACATCAAGGGCATCCTCGGCCTCGGCAACAAGGCGATCGTCATGTTCCTCACCGCGACGGTCGGGATCATCCTCGGCGGACCGCTGGCGCTGTGGATCGTCGCCCAGTTCGATCCGACGGTGATCGGTTCGGGCGATACCGCCGCATGGCGCGGGCTGGCCACGCTGGCGGGCAGCTGGATCGGCGGCGGGGCGAACCAGACCGCCATGCTCGAAGTCTATGGCTATCCGCTCGAAGGGTTCACCGCGCTGCTGGCGGTCGACATCATCGTCGCGGAAATCTGGATGATCTTCCTGCTCTATGGCGCGGGCGCACACGAACGGGTCGACAAATGGCTCGGCGCGGACAGTTCCTCGATCACGCGCTTGCAGGAAACCATGCAGGACTATTCTGACAGGATCGAGCGCGTGGCCAAGGCCAACGATTATGTCCTGCTGTTCGGCGTCGCCTTCGCGGTCGTCGGCCTGTCGCACCTGCTCGGCGGGTGGCTGGGCGGTTTCTTCGCCGAATTGCAGGGCGAGGACGCTACGCTGGCGAGCAGTTTCTTCTGGGTCGTGGTGATCGCCACCACCGCCGGCCTGCTGGCCAGCTTCACCCGTGCGCGCGAGCTCGAAGGGATCGGGGCGAGCAAGTTCGGCGTGCTGTTCATCTTCCTGCTGGTGGCCATCATCGGCACGCGGATGGACGTGACCAAGATCATGGACGCACCCGCCTTCATGGCGATCGGCGCGATCTGGATGCTGTTCCACATCGTCTTGCTGCTGGTAGTCGCCAAGATCATCAGGGCGCCGTTCTTCTTCGTCGCCGTGGGCAGCAAGGCCAATGTCGGCGGGGCGGCCTCTGCGCCGGTGGTGGCCGGCGCATTCCACCCTGCGCTCGCCCCGGTCGGCGTGCTGCTGGCGGTGCTCGGCTATGCGCTCGGCACCTATGGCGCGATCCTCTGCGCGCAGCTGATGGCCGGGGTCGGCTAGGCGCCGCGGGCAAAGGTTTCATCTGAAACCGGTTGATTTCGGACCTCTCGCTTGCCAAGGCCGTTGGCACGTAAAGAGAGGATTCTTCCATGCGCCAGGTTGACCATTTCATCGTCGGTGGAGCCGGTGGCTCCGCCACTCGCACCCACAAGATCTGGAACCCTTCGACGGGCGAGGTCCAGGCCGAGGTCGCATTGGGCGATGCGGCGCTGCTGCAGAAGGCGGTCGATGCCGCCAAAAAGGTCCAGCCCGAATGGGCCGCGACCAATCCGCAGAAGCGCGCCCGCATCATGTTCCGGTTCAAGGAACTGGTCGAAGCGCACAAGCAGGAGCTCGCCGAGCTGCTGTCGAGCGAACACGGCAAGGTGGTCGACGATGCGCATGGCGACGTGCAGCGCGGCCTCGAGGTGATCGAGTTCGCCTGCGGCATCCCGCAGGCGCTCAAGGGCGAGTATACGCAGGGCGCAGGCCCGGGCATCG
>CAYOWF010000074.1:0-9626 GCA_964407585.1 uncultured Qipengyuania sp. | reverse complement strand
TGCCGATCTTGGCGCCCTGGTAGAACTGCAGGTTGATATTGCTGAGCACCGGCTTCTGGGCACCGGGGAAAGTCTTGGTCATGTCCTTCATGACGAAGGCGTATTGCGCGGCCATCGGGCGAATCCTTGGGTTTGTCTGGAGTGACGGGAGAGTTGAGGGGCAGATAGGCGTGGCGGGCCGCGGGGGCAAGGTCGCAAAGCCCGGCGATGCGGCGATGCCACACCTGCGTGCCGATGTTCCCGTTTCGCGGGGGCGGCGCAACGGGGCCACTTGTATGTACGCGCCAATTCTTTACCGGATCGCAGGCATTTCCGCCTAGACGGCGGGACAGACGTCGGGGGGCGACACGTGCGTGCAATGATAGCCGGTATGGCAACGCCGACCATGGCGGTGCTTTTTGCGATCCTTTTCCTGGTCTTGTGGCACCGGGGCCGGATGGCGAACTACGTGCTCGCCTTCGCTGTGTCCTATTTCTTCTTCGCGATCGGCTATGTGGTCACGCAGGTGCTCGATTCCGCATCGACCTATACCTGGCATGTGACGCAGTTCTTCTACACCCTGGCGATGGTTTCCACCGCCTGGGGGCTGGCACGCAGGGCGGGGCAACCACCGATGCTGGGCGCATACCTGCTGGTCTATTTTCTCGCCGCGGTTTCGCTGGGTGTTTCGGTTGCGATCACCAACGACATTTCCTCGCGACTGGTAATCGTGAACATCGCCTATGGCGTGATAGCGCTTATGGCCACTATGATCCTGCTGGCGGCACCCAACAGGACCGGCATCGACCGGCTGATCATTGCCGTGCAAGCGGTGATCGCCGCGCAGTTCTTCATCCGTCCGAGCCTGACCTTGCTGATCGAGCGGAATATCCCGGCGGAGGCCTATCGCGAATCCTTCTATTACGCGGTGCTCAGCCTGTCGGTTTCGCTGGTGTCCGTGATCTCGGCGATGGTCCTGATCGGGGCCTGCATCTACGACCAGATACGTTCGGTTCGCCGGCGAGCCGAGCTCGACATGCTCACCAATCTCCGCACCCGCAGGGCCTTCGAAAACGATGTCGTCGCCATGATCGAGCGGGCGAAACTGGAGGACAAGCCGGTCTCGCTGGTCGTCGCCGATATCGATCACTTCAAGGCGGTGAACGATGTCTGGGGTCACCAGGTGGGCGACCGGGCGATCGCGACTTTCGGCAGGATCATCGCCGACACCATTCGCGATCAGGATATCGCGGGTCGCATCGGCGGCGAGGAGTTCTGCGTCCTCGCATGGAATTGCGAAGGCGGCGAAGCGGTGGCCATGGCCGACCGCATTCGGCACGCGCTCGAATGGACCGCGATCGAAGGCATGTCCGACGATCATCGCCTCACCGCCAGTTTCGGCGTCGCCGGTCGACGCGAGGGCGAGGGCTACGGCAAGCTCTTCGCCCGAAGCGATGCGGCGCTCTACCGTGCGAAGGAGGCCGGGCGGAACCGGGCCATCCTCGACGAGGTCAAGGATGCGAACCCCGTTTCGCAGCTGGTCCGACCGGTCGTGCGCAAGGCGGAGGCCGGCGCCTAGACCCGGTCAGCTATCGAAGGTGCGTTTGAGCAGCCCGGGCATGAAGGCCAGCTGCAGGGCGGCGCGCACGATCAGGAACAGGCAGAAGGACAGCCACAGCCCATGGCTGCCGAGCGGCCAGGTGACATAGAGCGCGACGCCATAGGCCGAAACCGCGCCGACCATCGTCCAGAGCAGCTTGCGGGTCCAGCTGGCACCGACATAGACCCCGTCGAGCACGAAGCCCGCCAGCCCCAGGAAGGGGATGACGACCAGCCAGGGGGCCAGCGACTGCGCCTCGAGCCGAACGGCATCGGTCGCCGCGAAACTGGCGAGGATCGGGTCCGCGAGCAGTGCGAAACCGAACGCCACCAGCGCCGCAGCGCCCATGCCGCGCCACAGGATCGCGCGCACGTAACCGGTGAAGCCTTCGCGGTCCCCTTCGCCCGTGCGTTCGCCATTGAGCACCTGCGCCGCATTTTCGAACCCGTCGAGCAGTAGCGCCGTGAATACGAACAGCTGGTAGATGATGCCGTTCGCCGCCAGCACGACCGCGCCGCGTTCCGCCGAAAGACGGGTGAGGCCGGCCAGCGCGATCACCAGCACCAGCGTACGCAGGAACAGGTCGCGATTGACCGACAGGAAAGGCATCAGTTCGGATAGCTTGGCCACGCCGCCCGCCTTCGCTTGCGCCACCAGCGCCGCGCCTTGCGCCCCGCGAAGCAGGATCGCGGCGAGTACCGCCAGCTTGGCGAATTCGGCGATGAAGCTCGACCAGCCGATGCCCGCAATGCCCAGGTCGAGGCCCAGTACGAACCACAGGCCGAGGCCGACGTTGAGGAGGTTGTAGGCGATTTCGACCAGCAGGACCGTGGTCATCCGCCTTTGCCCCACGAGGAACCCGATCATGGCGAAATTGACCATCACCGCGGGCGCGCTCCAGTAACGGATATCGGCATAGACGCCCGCCGCCTCGCGCACTGCGCCGTTCGCCCCCAAGGCATCGAGCGCCAGCGGCAGCAGCAGCGGCTTCGCCAGCAAGAGCAAGGCCGCGATCGCCAGCCCGACAAGCAGTCCGCGCAGCAGGACCAGCGCCTGCGCTTCGGCCCCCGAGCGTGTGCCGGCCTGCGCCACCAGGCCGGTGGTCCCGGTCTTGAGGAAGTTCATCACCGTGAACAGCACCGCGAACAGCCGCGCCCCGACATCGACCGCGCCTTGCGTCGGCGCATCGCCCAGTCGCCCGACGATCCACATGTCGCCGATCCCGATCAGCGCCGTGGCCACATTGGTCACCATGGCGGGCAGGGCGATCGCCCAGATCGCGCGCCTGTCGAGAGGCCGGATTGCGGCGGAATCTGTCACCGATTCCGCGCAGCCTGTCGACGAGAGAATGGGGATGAAGGATCGCGCACCGCAAGGTGTTAGCGAGCGTCACGTAGCGTTCCAAGCCCGCAAACACGCTATCCACCCGCCCGGAAGACGGTCGGTGGGAACAATATGCCCTATCGCCCGGGCTTCAGCCCGAACTCGAAACCGGATTGCGGTCCTTGATCAGGGCTTCGAGCAGCGCGCAGTCGCGCTCGTAACCCTCTGCCCGTTCCGACCAGCGCTCGCGGTTCGCCGGATCGCTTTCGGCCAGCTTGCGCACGAAATGAGCGCGTTCGCGGCAGGCCCGCAGGCTGTCGAACAGGTTCCTTTCCAGCATCTCGTCCTGGCGCTTTTCGAGCGCGTGGCTGGTATAGGCATGGCCGGTGTGGCAGCGGTACCGCGTCATCGGACCGTCTTCGATTTCCCACAGCACCCCGTTGCAGTCGGGGCAGTTGTACGGGCTGAGATCGCCCAGGCTCTCTTCGCTCGCCATGCTGGCCTTCTCCAGTCCGGCTATCATCATTTCCAGTTTGACGCTGCGGTCCACCTCGCGATGCGGACCTGCCTCTTCGGCGACCGTTTCCGACAGTCGCTTGCCCAGCTCTGCCGGGGAAAGGATTGCGTCGGGATCGCCCACCGCGCTGATCGCGGCCCGCGGCATGTCGGGCGACAGCGCGTCTGCCGGGTCCTGGACCATGACCTGTCCGCCATTGCCTGCGATCGCACGGGCACCGGCCGCCCCGTCGTCGAGATAGCCGGACAGCACCACACCCACGGCGCGCGTCGAACCGAATACGGCCAGGCTGCGGAATAGCGGATCGATCGCCGGGCGGAAATTGTTCTCGCGCGGGCCGTGGCGCAAATGGATGTGGTTTTCGCCGATCATCATGTGCCGGTCGGGCTGGGCGATGTAGAGGCAATTGGGGCGGATCGGTTCGCAATCGTCGGGTTCGCAGACCTCCAACTTGGACAAACGTTGGATCACCGACTTCAAGTGCCGCGATTCATTTGCGCGATGGACGACCAGAAATACCGTTGCGTCGGCCTCTGGATCGAAAGCGTCGAAAAATCCCGTCAGTGCCGGCAGCGCACCGGCGCTACCGCCGATTCCGATGAGATTGCGACGCCGCTGCCCCATGCGGACTAATCTCCCGGTTCCTGTTGCGAAACGAGGCGCGCGGCGCTGCCGAGCAGCGCATTGGCACTTGCCGGCTTCGGCAAGATGAAGTCCTCGTCGAACCTGTCGGGCAAGTCGGTATTCGATCCATATCCCGTCACGAACAATATGGGGACGGCCGCATCCTTGAGCTTTTCCGCAAGGGGAAGGACGTCCTGATCGTCATTCAGGGCGAAATCCAGGATCGCCAAATCGATCGCTTCCGCCTCTTCCGCCATGGCATCGGCGAGCGACAGGAACGGGCCGACGATTTCCGCACCGACGCTGGCGAAGACTTCGGCATGCTGTTCGGCGATCAGCCATTCGTCGTCGAGTACGAGGACGCGTTTGCCATCGAGGCAATCGTGCGAGACGTAAGACCCCCGCGCGTCGTCCGGAGGCGTGGTCGAGGAGGGCGGGAGGATCGCTTCCAGCGGCATGGTCGCGGTCAGTTCGAGACCCTTGGCCTTCCATTCCGTCTTCGTCTTTGCGCCCAGCTGGCGCTGGATGATCTGGCCGAGGACCTTGCTGCCGAAACCCTGCTTCTTCGGTTTGACGACTTTGGGCCCACCGCTTTCTATCCAGGACAGTGTCAGTTCGCCCTTGCCGCCGTCGCTCGTGCGCCACTCTATAGCGACCTTGCCGTCTGGCACCGAAAGCGCGCCGTATTTGTGCGCATTGGTGTTCAGTTCATGGAAGAACATCGACAGCGACTGGGCAGCGGCGGGCGCAATGACGATCGCCGGGCCTGCAAACTCCACCTGCTTCTGGCCGGCCTGCTTGACGACTTCGTCCTTGATCAGCGACCGCAGATCCGTTCCCGCCCAGCGAGAATTCGCCAGAAGACTGTGCGTTCGTGCCATGGCGTCCAGCCTGGCGCGGAAATCGGCCTTGAATGTGTGGATGTCGTCGCTCGAACGGGAGGTGATTTCCGCGATCGACAGGATGATGGCGAGCAGGTTCTTCACGCGGTGGTCGAGCTCGCGCATCATGAATGCGCTCTGCTCTTCGCTCTGCTTGCGTTCGGTAATATCGGCGTTGATGCCGAGGATGGTGGAGCGCCCATCCTGCTGCACGCGCTCGCCCTTCCCGAGCAGCCAGACCATTTCCCCGTCGGGGCGAAAGAAGCGGAATTCCTCTTCGAACGGTATCCCTTCGGAGATCGTCGCCGACAGACTTGCATCGACCCTTTCGCGATCTTCCTTGGCAACACGCGAAAGATAATCGTCGGCATTCGGGCGCGATTTCGCGCTCTCGATCCCGATCATCTTGCGCAGGCGCTGGTCCCAGGTCACGGCCCCTGTTTCGACATCCATCGTCCAGATGCCCATCTCGGCCACGCCCATCGCCAACGACTGGATCAGGCGTTCGCGCGACAGGAAGTCCTCTCGCGCCGCCTGCATGATGGTCATCGAGATGATCCCGGCAACCGCCTCGAGGATGGCAAGATCCTCTTCGTCGAACGCATTGGGTTTGCGGTCGTGCAGGCCGATGACGCCCCATGGCTTTCCACCCACGCTGATGAGCGTGCTGATTCCGGAACGGACCGAATGATCGGTCAAAAGCGCGGGGCCTTCGAACCGTTTTTCCGTTTCCAGGTCGCAGACAAGAACCGAATTTTCCTCAAGCAGCGTGTATCCGGCCTGGCTGTGCCGGCCGTTTTCGACGCGGGCGGTCCCGACGCAGCCGGGCTTCCATCCCGCGCCCGCGGTTACCAGAAATTCCTCTCCGCCTTCTTCAAGAGACAGCACCTTCGAATAATCGCAGTTGAGCGCTTCCCGGAGAGATGCGCAGACTTCGTCGAAGAAATCGTCCAGTTCGCGTGCGGCCAGCGCGGTCTTGCTGAGATCGGCAACGATCCGGGCCTGTCGCTCGCGCGCGGCGAGACGACGCGAGGTATGCGCCTGGTCGGTAATGTCGGTGAATGTTGCGACTACACCGCCGATCTTTTCCTCCGAAGTGCGATAGGGTTGCACGCGGCGCAGGAAAATCCGATCCTCCTGACCCGAGATTTCGCGTTCGATAGGCTGCAGATCGTCCAACACTTGCCGGGCGTCTTCGGTGAGCGAAGGATCGTCGATCTTGGTCGCGAGTTCGCTGAACGGCCGTCCGATATCGCCGTCGCGCAGCTCGATCAGGCCGCTCATCGATGCGGTGAAGCTCGAAATGTTGAGATCCTGGTCGAGGAAAAGCACCGGCAGGCGCGTCGAGGCCAGCAGGTTGCGCAGGTCGTCGGTCGCCTTTTCGACTTCGAAGACCTTGTCTTCGAGCTGGTGGTTGACGGTGACCAGCTCTTCGTTGAGCGACTGGAGCTCCTCGCGGCTGGTTTCCAGTTCCTCGTTGGCGGATTGCAGCTCCTCGTTCGAAGCCATCGCTTCTTCGTGGCTGGCCTTCAGCTCTTCGTTCGACGTCTCGAGTTCCTCGACCGTCGTCTGCAGATGCTCCTGGACGATCTCGAGTTCGTTCTCGAGGTGCCGGACGTAGTCTTCCTCTTCGGAAACCGGGGCCTCGCTCGATTCCTGGTCCTCGCCGGCTTCGATGAAGGTGACGAGGTAGCGCGCATCGTCGCCCTCTTCGTCGATCTTGACGCACTCGACCCGTACCGCCTGGTCGCGATCGTGGAACCGGACGGGGACTGTACGCGCATCGGGCTGCTCTCCCGATGCGCGGCGACGGATGGCATCGCGCACGCGTGCCCTCAGGGGGGCGGGCAGCAGCTCGTAAACATTGTTGGTCGGTTCGCCTTCCGGCGTATCGACGAAACGGCGCACCGGCCCGACATAGTGATGGATAGTGCCATTCTGATCGATGACGACGCCTGCCGGGGCATATCTTTCCAGCAACGAACGCCGCACCCGATCCCCCAGGTCGTCTGCCTTCTCGCGCCTCGTCTTTTGCAGGAAACGCTGGATCTCGTTGGCACCGTTTTCGGCATTGCTGCGAGGCGCGAACTGGGCAGCCGAACGGCCGGGCTTGCGCCTGTAGAGGTGCGCCTTGCCCGCGAGAGCCTTGAACTCCCGCGATTGCGAATGGACGGTTTCCGATGTCCCCAGCAAAAGGAAGCCGGTCTCCTTGAGCGCGAAATGGAACGTCTGGACCAGCTGCCTCTGATGGGCGGCATCGAGGTAGATCATCAGGTTGCGGCAGGAAATCAGATCGAGCCGCGAGAAGGGCGGGTCGGCAAGCAGGTTCTGCTGGGCGAAAACGACACGTTCGCGCAACCGTTTCTCGACCCGATAGTGCTTGTCTTCCTGGCGGAAGAACTTGCGCAATCGTTCGGGAGTAAGGTCCGCCGCGATGCTTTGCGGATAGCGGCCCTCTCGCCCCTGCGCGATCGCGTCTTCATCCAGATCGGTGGCGAAGATCTGCCAGTCGCACGGCTTGGACTTGGAGGAGCAATGCTCTTCCAGCAGAATGGCGAGCGTATAGGCCTCCTCGCCGCTGGAGCAGGCCGGTACCCAGATGCGGACCGGCTCGTCGCCCGCGGCTTCTGCCAGGGGAGCGATGATATGCTCTTCCACCTGCGGCCATATCTCGCCATCGCGGAAGAAAGAGGTCACATTGATCAGCATGTCGTCGGCGAGCTGGCGAAGTTCGTTCGCATCGTCGCGCAAATATTCGACATATTCCGAAAGACTGGCGAAGCGCAGGAGATTCATCCGGCGCCGGATGCGCCTTTCGATCGTGCCCGATTTATAGGCGCTGAAGTCGTATTTCAGGCGCGCATTCATCAGCGCGAGAGCGTTCTTCACGTCGCTCTGGCTGAAGCCTTCGCTGCCCTCCTTCTGCACCTGGTCCGCATATTCGACGATCGACTTGCAGATATCGGTGATGGTTCCGACCTCGTCGGCCGTGTCGCTATCGATCGCCGCCTGGGGCATGCCGTCGTAAAGCGCGGTTTCCGGTGATTGGGCATAGGTCATCCCGCCTGCACCCTTGATCGCCCGCATGCCGATCGTGCCGTCGCTTCCCGTGCCCGAAAGGACCACTCCGATCGATTTCGGGCCCGCAGCTTCGGCAAGCGAGCGCATGAAGTAATCGACCGGCATGCGCGACCCGCGCGGTTCGTCGGGGGTTTCGACGAAGAGTCCGTGATCGACGATACGCAAGTAGCGGTTGGGAGGCAGGACATAGATGTGCCCGGGCTCCACCGCCATGTCCTCTTCGGCTTCGACGCAGGGAAGGTTGGCCGAGCGGTCGAGGATGCTGACGAGCTGGCTTTCGTGATCCGGGGCGAGGTGCTGGAGGACGACGAAGCTGGCCTTGGTATCGTTCGGGATACACTCGACGAGCGATTTCAGGGCCTCGATCCCGCCGGCAGAGGCACCCACCGCCACTATTGGATATTTGAAAACCGACATACTCTCCCTTGGCCCCGTGGCGCGTCCATCGGCTCAGGCTGGTTCCCGATGACAGGACCGGGAGACGAACCCTTCGACGTTCCGCCCCGTTATGTCTTCCCCCCGACGCCGAAGAATCCGCGATAAGCGAGAATTTCCCGAAGCTTAGCAGGATTTATCAATCTTATCGAGCGCTTGTCGCGCTTGACGATCCCATCGTCCTCGAGGCGCGAGAATGTCCGGCTGACATGGACTGGCGTGACTCCGAGAATATCGGCCATTTCCTGCTGGATGAACGGAAGCGGCAGCCAGTCCTTGACGAAGCCCGTCGTTGCGAACTCGTCGTAGAGATCGAGCAGGACGAATATCGTCTTCTCGGTGGCGCTTCTCGCGATCAGGGCGCGGGTGCGCTGGGTGTTCCGCATGGCTCGCGCCAGTTCGTGGCGCTTGAAGGCCGAGGCCATGCCCGGCCGTTCCTCGAGCAATTCTCCGAGCTTTACCGCATCGATCAGCGTCGCGAGCGAATGGGATTTGAAGACGATGTCGTCCTGTTGTTCGAAGTCGTTGAGGCGCGACCAGTTGCAGATCGCGCCAGGCCCGAAGAAATCGGCAATATGCCGTTGTCCATTGGGCATAATCTCGAACTTGAAGGCAAATCCCTGTTCGAGAATGAACAGGTGCGACAGATCGCCCCGTTCCGCCCAGCTGGGCTGATCGTGCGTGAAGTATTTCTGGCTGATAACCGTATCTGCCAGCTGATCGCGGTCGAGCCGTCCTGAAAATTTCCGGAGTCGGCGTGCGAGCAGCGACAGCGGTTCGCGCGCATAGTCGCTTTCATGCCTGAACGGCAGGGCTTCAGCCTCGGCCCGGGTGAAAATGTCGCTCTGTCCCACACACACCAAACCCATGGCCGAAGCCTCCGTTCCGAAAGATCCCCGCCCGATACTTCGCTGGTACCGGAGATCTTTGACATCGCTTCGAACCGACCCGTCAGGCGCAAGGGTTCGAAAAAGGGCAAATGGCCCGCAAGGAATAGCGGAACCCTATGAAGACGGGTCGCGAACTAGGGAGGGACAGATCGCCGCCATTTGCTGATCGAAAGATGGGGCAAGATAGAGACGCCGTCGATAACAAAGGTTTGTTGGCGGCCTCTTGCCGATTTTCCGACGTGTGGTCGGGGAGACTGGATTCGAACCAGCGACCCCCTGTACCCAAAACAGGTGCG
>CAYOWF010000073.1:1725-9694 GCA_964407585.1 uncultured Qipengyuania sp. | reverse complement strand
TCGAGCACGAGGACGAGCACGTCGGGCACGGCCTCGCCTTCGAAAGTGCCTTTCACCACATCGCGGGTGACCGCTTCGTCCGGGCTGGCGGCATCGAAACTGTAGGAGCCGGGCAGGTCGAGCAGTTCGACCGGTTCGCCGCTCGGCAAGGACAGGCGGCCGGCTTTCCGTTCGACCGTGACGCCGGCGTAGTTGGCGATTTTCTGGCGCGCGCCTGTGAGCGCATTGAACAGCGCGGACTTGCCCGAATTGGGATTGCCGACCAGCGCAGCGGTGCGCGTCTTGATGATCTCGTGGCGGCTCATAGCGATTCCACGCTGATGGCCGTGGCATGTGCGCGGCGGATGGCGATGGTCATATTGCCCAGCCGCATTGCGATCGGGTCGCGCCCACCGAACACGCCGCGATGGAGGATGGCGACCTCCGCCCCTTCATCCACGCCGAGCGCCTTCAGCCGCTTGCCTTCGTCCTCGGCGAGTGCCGCCCAGTCCACGCCGGTAATGCGCGCGGATCGCCCGCTTTCGAAACCGTCCAAAGTCATGCGCGCGGCACTGTCAGAGCGCGCGGCTAATTGCAACTGGTTATCAATAGCGTTTTATCGCGCCGGATAGCGCAGCCGTCCGAGGAAGCGCGTGAGGCTGAAGCTTTCGCGGTCCGGGTTCAGCCACTTGGCCTTCGCCTTCTCGAACTTCATCACGCCTTCGATACGGCGGTCGAGAAAGGCGCGGGTCTCGGCCTTGTCCTCGCTCTCGTCGTCGACGAACACGGCCAGCGTCGCCGCGTAGATCGACGCGAGGATGGCGCGCTTGGTATAGTGGTTGTAATCGGTCGCGGTATCGCCCGCGAGCCGCCACATAAGGTCGGCGCTGTGCCATCCGCGCCGGGTCGAGCGCGCGACGTTCTGGGGCATCGCCATGATCGCGATGGCCCGGCGCAGCGCCTCTTCCTGGCCGGCCACCGCATCGAGACGGAACTGGACGAGCGCGCGAATGCGCTCGCGGATCTTCATTTCCGCCACCACGTCTTCCGGAAATGCCGCGGCCATCGCCATGTCGACCGCTTCGATCCAGGCGAAAATCATGTCGAGCGCCCCGCCCTTGAAGGCGAGCCGCGCGACATCGGCATCCGCTCCCAATTGCTCGGCCGCCATGACCAGCGCCTCGTCGCTCCAGCCGTCGAAAACCGCCGCTTCGGCAATGGCGGGGGCAAGCGCGAGACGCAATTCGTCGAGCGTCAGATCGGCGATGTCGGGCGCTGCATCGCTCATCAATTGGGGCCGTAGGTTTCGGCTTCGCCTTCGCCGGCCTTCTCGGCCTTTTCGATGGCTTCGAGCACACCGGCGCGTGCGCCCAGCAACACCGCATAATCGCGTGCGCTGCGGCCCGAATTGTCGGTCCGGTCGGCACGGGCCCCGTTTTCGACCAGCAATTCGATCATTTTCAGGTCGCGGCGATGCACGGCGCTGATCAGCGGGGTTTCCCCGGTCGTGTCGGAAACGTCGATTTCGGCACCGCCCTTGATAAGCCGCTCGACACCTTCGATGAAACCGAGCTGGGCCGCTATCTGGATGGGATAGACCCCATTCTTGTCGGCTATGTTCGGATTCGCCCCACGCTGCAGGAGGAACCTGACCCAGGTGATGTCGCGGCGCTGCACCACGGCGTGGAGCGCAGTCTCGCCACTGGTGATTTCACGCGCATTGACGATGGTCGATCCGGGTTCGTCGAGCATCTGGGTCGCCACCGTGCCATCGCGATCGCGCACCGCCTTGATGAACTTGTAGCCGTCCGACTGCCGCTGTGCCGCCAGAGGGCTCGCCACCATGGCCAATACGGCCCCTGCCAGCACCAGCCCCCGCTTCATCCCCGCCTTGCGCACTTTTTCCATTCTCCGTCTTGCAGATTATTCGCAGTTTCCTGTGGGCCACGCCCTTGAACACCTGCCGTTAGCAGACCATGAACGCTGCTGTCATGTCCCGCATAGCATCGATTGTCATTGCCGCCCTGTTCCTCGCTTCTTGCAGCGGGGACCCGCAAGCTGCGGACCCAGGCGAGCCACCTCTCGCAGGCGCGGCGATCGGCGGCGAATTCACGCTCACGGGCGAGACCGGCGCACCGGTCAGCTGGAGCGACTTCGACGGACAGTATCGCACGCTCTATTTCGGTTATGCCTACTGCCCCGACGTCTGCCCGACCGATACCCAGCGCGCGATGGCGGGGCTCAAGCGTTTCGAGCAGGACCGGCCCGAGCTTGCCGCCAAGGTCCAGCCGCTTTTCATCAGCATCGATCCCCAGCGCGACACACCGGAAGTCCTGACCGAATTCACCGATGCCTTCCATCCGCGGCTGATCGGCATGACCGGGACCAAGGAACAGCTCGATGCCGTGGCCGGTGCGTTCGCCGTATTCTACAGCAAGGGTGAAGAGAGCGCGAACGGCGGCTATCTCATGAACCATTCGAACATCACTTATCTGTTCGGTCCCGAAGGCGAACCGCTGGCGATCCTTCCGACCGACGAAGGCCCCGATGCCGTCGCTGCGGAGCTGGCGAAATGGGTGCGTTGAGGGAACGCTTCTGGGAACGGCCGCTGGCCGAGCTCGGGCAGGAGGAATGGGAAGCGCTGTGCGACGGCTGCGGCCGCTGCTGCCTGCACAAGGTCGAATATGAAGATACCGGCGAGATCGACGAGACCAACGTCGCCTGCAAGCTGCTCGACTGCCAGACCGCCCGCTGCACCGATTACAAGCACCGCAAGGCCTTCGTACCCGATTGCCTGCGGCTGACGCTCAAGCTGGTCGACCGCGTTCCGTGGCTGCCCGACACCTGCGCCTATCGCCGCCGCGCCGAGGGCCGTCCGCTGCCGAACTGGCACTACCTCCTTTCGGGCGACCGCGAGGCGGTCATCGCGGCGGGCGTGTCGGTGGCGGGCCGCGTCATCAGCGAGAACGAAGCGGGTCCGCTCGAACACCACATCGTGGAATGGGGCGACGGAGAGGACGAGGCGGCATGATCGAATGGCTGCGCGACCAGAAGCTCCCGCCCGAAATCGAGGTGGACGGTCGCAAGCTGCCGATCGAACTGCGCCGCCACCCGACCGCAAAGCGCCTAACGCTTCGCCTTGCGCCCGATGGCAGTGCGGTAAAGATCACCCTGCCCCGCTGGTGCGCGACGAAAGAGGCGGTAGCCTTCGCCCATGCCCGTGCCGAATGGCTGGCGGCGCAGCTCGCCAAGGTCCCGGAGAGCCGCGATCCCGTACGCGACCGTCAATTCGATTTCCGGGGACGGAAACTGGCGATTGCGTGGGAAGAAAGGGCAGCGCGCAAGCCCGTGCTCGATGGCGACATGCTCAGGATGGGCGGCCCCGAAGATACGCTCGGCAAGCGCCTCGCCCGCTGGCTCGACAAGCAGGCGCTCGAACTCTTTTCCGAAGATGCCGCCTTCTATTGCGAGCGTGCGGGGCTGCCGACGGCGCCCGTCCGCCTCACCCGCGCACGGCGGCGCTGGGGCAGCTGTTCCAGCGAAGGCGTGCTGCGCCTCAACTGGCGGCTGGTGCAGGCGCCCGACGGGATACGCCGTTCGGTTGTCGCGCACGAGGTCGCGCATCTCGTGCATTTCGACCATTCGCCCGCCTTTCACACCCTTCTCGGCGGCATTTTCGATGGCGATATCGAGGAAGCCAATCGCTGGCTCTCGACCCACGGCCGCACGCTCTACGCCAGCTTCGGCTAGCGTTCAGGCGCGTCTGCTATTATCTGTGCATCATGCGCTATCGAAGCAGGTTCAACGCCGCCGGCGGCATCGCCGATTTCTGGAATGAGTGGAAGAAGCCGACGCCCCACCGCTGGCCGATCCTCGGCGCTGCCATACTGATGAGCGGGAGCCTGTTCTTCTGGCTGACCCAGGAACAGTATTACTACCCGCCCGAACAGCCCGAGGTGACCTATATCACCACCTTCGCCGAAGGGCGGAGCGATGAGGAAATCCGCGCTTCCAATATCGAGAACCAGCGGCTGAAGGACGAACGCGCAGCCGAAGCGGCCGAACGCCTCGAACGCCGGCGCGAACTCTATCGGGAACTGGGTGCAGCGACCGGTCTCGACGTCGACGAGATGGAAGCCCAGATCATCGAGCAGGAAGCGGAAGAAGCCCGCGCCGAGCGGGAACGGCTCGATGCGCTGTTCGACGAACGGCAGCAAGACGAAGGCTCCGACGATAGCGAGTGACGCCGCCTTCATGGATGCGGCAGCGCGGCTCGCTGCGCGCGCAAGGCCGCTTGCACGCCCCAATCCGGCTGTGGGCTGCATCCTCGTGAAGGACGACCTTGTTGTCGGCCGCGGCTGGACGCGCGAAGGCGGTCGCCCGCATGCGGAAGCGGTTGCGCTGGAGCAGGCAGGCGAAAATGCGCGCGGTGCCACGGCCTACGTCACGCTCGAACCATGCGCGCATGCTTCCGAGCGTGGCCCCGCCTGTTCGACCCTGCTGCTGGAAGCGGGTGTCGCCAGGGTCGTGGTGGGCGCAGAGGATCCCGATCCGCGCACTGCGGGCAGCGGGATCGAGCGCTTGCGTCGGGCCGGGATCGACGTCTCCACCCTTCCCTCCGCCGCCGTAGACCACAGCCTTGCCGGATATTTCACCCGCGCGGCGCTGGGCCGACCGCATGTCACGCTCAAGCTCGCCATGTCGCTCGACGGCTGTATCGCCATGGCCGACGGGTCCAGCCAATGGATCACCGGCGAGGCGGCACGCGCGCATGTCCATTCGCGCCGGACGATGAGCGATGCCATCCTCGTCGGCGGAGCTACCTGGCGGCATGACAGGCCGCGGCTCGACGTGCGGCTCGAAGGCCTGGAGCACCGCAGTCCGCAGCGTGTGTTGCTGACGCGCGGGGTGGCACCCGACGGAGTGAAAGTGATCAACGCACCCGACCAGATCGCGGCCCTGGAAGACGTCCACTACCTCTACGTCGAAGGCGGCGCGGGCGCTGCGGCGAGCTTCCTTGCCGCCGATCTCGTCGACCGCCTGGAAATCTACCGCGCTCCCATCGTCATCGGCAAGGGAATGGCCGCGCTGGGAGATATCGGGCTCGACACCCTGTCGCAGGCGCATGGCCGCTGGGCCTTGCAGGAAACCCGCCAGCTTGGCAGCGACACCTTCACCGCCTATCGCCGCACCATCGAGGAGGATCAGGCCTAAATGTTCACCGGCATCGTCACCGCCATCGGTACCATCGAATCCGTCGAAAAGCGCGGCGACACGCGCGTGACGGTGGCTTGCGATTTCGACCCCGAGGGTATCGAAATCGGTGCTTCCATCGCCTGTTCGGGCGTGTGCCTCACGGTCGTCACGCTGGCGGGAGAGAAGGGCGATGCGCGCATCGGCTTCGACGTTTCGGGCGAGACCGTATCGCGCACCGTGCCGGGCATGTGGGAAGAGGGCCGCAAGCTGAACCTCGAACCGGCGCTGCGCCTCGGCGACGAGCTTGGCGGACACCTGGTCACCGGCCATGTCGACACGGTCGGCGAAGTCGTCGCGATGCAGGAAAAGGGCGGCTCCTGGCACCTCGCCATCCGCATCAGCCGCAGCTTCGCGCCCTTCGTGGCGGAAAAGGGTTCGATCACGCTCGACGGCGTATCGCTGACCGTCAACGACGTGCGCGACCGCAATGACGGGACCTGCGACTTCTCGCTCAACATCATCCCGCACACTGCCGAAGTCACGACGCTGGGCGATCTGGCGGAAGGCGACCGCGTCAATCTCGAAATCGACGTGCTGGCGCGCTATCTCAAGCGCATGCAGAGCCTGGCGGGCTAGCGGGAGAGGCGCTTCGCCGCTCCAGATGTACGCTATTCAAAACAGCTCTGCCTGTTCGATATCGCCGCCTGCGGCAGGCATGGAGAAAACCATGCCGTCCTCACCCACGATGAGCGGTCCATCGAAACGGTCTTTCGCGTCGCCCAGGAAGGTCGGATAGAGGAATGCCGAGGGCAATGGCGGAACGAGGTGCGACAGGACCAGCATCTGCGCGCCGACGGCCTGGGCGCTTCCCGCCGCGTCTTCGGGAGTGGCGTGATAATCGACGATATCGAACATGATCTTGGCCGTCCCGTCCTGGCCGCGCGCTTTCAACGCGGCTTCCATCTCGCCCACCATTGCGGGCTGCAGGGCCTCGTGCACGAGCAGGTCGACACCCTTGCAGGCACGTTCGAGATTGGAGGATCTCTTGGTATCGCCGCTGATGCATGCCGATCGCCCCTTGTAATCGAAGCGATAACCAACGGCGGGAACTACGGGTTCGTGGTCGACTGTGAACGCGGTGATCCTGAGGTCGGCGGTTTCCAGGACGACGGCAGTACCATCCTGTAGTTCGAACGGACGGGCCTCTGCGCCACCACCGCTTGGCGGTGCGATCGCTTCGCCGTGGTGCGCGGTGCGATAGGTATCGTCGGTCGCGTAGGCAGCATTGAAGCCCTCGATCACTGCCGAGACGCCGGTCGGGCCATAGACCCGAAGCGGAGAAGTGCTGGCACCGCGAACCCAGTGATTGAGCATCAAGGGACCCATCCCATCGACATGGTCCGAGTGGAAATGGGTCAGGAGCAAAGCACTGACCCTCGACGCATCCACGCCCATGAGCGATAGATTGCGAGCGCCGCCTTCGCCGATATCGACGATGAAGATCATGTCGCCTGCGATCACCAGATTGCAGGGCCCCGCGCGTGTGGCGTTCGGCATCGGCGAGCCCGTCCCGCACAGCCCGACATGCAACCCGTCATCCAGGCTGGCGAGCCGGTCATCGTCGAGATTCCGTTCCATCGCCCGCGTGAACAGCGCGGCACCGATGCTGGGCCGAAATGCGAACACGGCAACGATGCCGAGCGCGATCAACCCCACGAGTGCGAATGCGGCTTTCTTCATCCCGGAAATCCCCCCCTCTCGCGCGGCCGCAGGTGCTTACACTCGTATGTCTCGCACGGCGACGCGCAAGGTATATTTGCACGGCCCCGACCTGCATACCAAGCGGATCTGCCGCCAACGACCCGATTGCGGGCATTCGGCGGCGCAACTGTTGCAGCGGCAATTCATTCGGTTAGGGCTGGCACCCATGCCTATCCGATACATTGAAACCGCTGTGCTATGTGCTGCTGCACTATGCTTCTCGACAACTTCCCGGGCGCAATCCGCCGAAGAGATATTCGAGGGCGCCAAAACGCTTTCGGATGAACTCGAGATCGCCCGCAAACAGCGCGACACGGACTCCGTCTGCAGGCTCGCGCTGACGATCAATGCCGAGCACCTGGCATCGCGGCGGCTCATGATGCAGTCGGCGGAACGGGCCTTCACCGGTTTCGACGCCGATCCGACCGATGAGGAGGCGAGCCGGATGGGGACGGAGTTGGGCGGATATCTGGCCGTTACCGACGTGCTGGCCAAACTGAGCGGGCGCGCAGAGATGGCGTGCGAAATGCTTTCGCACGCTCGAAGATGACACTCTAGCCAAGCCGATATTGCGATCGAAGGCAGGCCGATCGGCTTCGCGCCAAGCGCGGCTCATCGAACCGGGCTATCGACAAGTGTTCGAAAATGGGGCGGCCGTTTTTTTCGAAGTCGAAACGCCTGCCGCCCCATGTACTGCGATAACGGGACGGCAGGCCACCCAGCGCTTCTGCGACCCGGCGCTGAAGAGTGTAACTCCGAAGGTCGTCTGCCGTTCCACCGTTCGCCGATATGCCGGCTCCATGCAGAATTACCCAAGCGGACCGTTTGCGAAATCCTCGCGGGCGATCTCGTAGACCAGGTGCACCACGCGCTTGCCCTGGTAACGCTCGAGCTCGTAGCGCTCGCTGCGGACTGCACCGATGGCTTCGAGAGCGTTGCGCGAACGGTAGTTGGTGTCTCCGACGCGGAATTCGACCAGCGCGACCTCCTCGAAGGCATGGGCGAGCATGGCGCGCTTCATTTCGGGGTTCAG
>CAYOWF010000073.1:0-1625 GCA_964407585.1 uncultured Qipengyuania sp. | reverse complement strand
GCGCGACCTCCTCGAAGGCATGGGCGAGCATGGCGCGCTTCATTTCGGGGTTCAGCCCCTTGCCCCAGCAATAGGGGGCGAGGAAGGTCCAGCCGATCTCGACTGCGCCGCCCTCGTCTTCTGCCTCGACCTTACCGTAGCGTGTGTGGCCGACGATGCGCCCGTCGCTCTTGCGGAACACCGCGAGCGAACCGCCGGAGGCCAGTCCCTCGTCGAAAAAGGCATCGTAGACTTCGCGCCGCCAGCGGTCGTGGATGGGGTGCTGCTCCCACACTGCGGGGTCGGAGGCGACCTCGAAGAGCGCCTCGCGATCCTCCTCGGCCAGCGGGCGCAGGATGAGCCGCTCGGTCTCCAGCGTGGCTTGCCGGTCGAGCGCCATCGGGCTCAGCCCCGGGTCACGTCGCCCAGGGCGGCGATGAACTTCTCTGTATTGCCGGCATGCAATCCGGCCACGTTGATGCGGCCGGAACCCGCCATGTAGATGCCGTGATCCTCGCGCAGGCGGACGATCTGTTCCTTCGTCAGCGGGAGCATGGCGAAGAGGCCGTTCTGCTCGCCCAGTGCCGCAAGGTTGAGGCCGGGCACTTCGTTGTCGGCAGCCGCCAGCCGGGCGCGCACGCGGCGCATCCGCTCGCGCATCTCGTCGAGCTCGGCGAGCCAGACCCCGGTCATGCCCTCGTCTTCGAGCAACAGGCGCACCGCCGCACCGCCGTGATCGGGCGGCATGGACCAGTTGGCGCGGGCCAGCGCATTGGCGTTGGAGGCGATGGCGGACAGCTGCCCGGCATCGCCCGCGATCATGTAGAAGGCCCCGACACGGTCGCGGTAGAGGCCGAAATTCTTGTCGCAGCTATAGGCGACCAGCGCTTCGGGCACCTTGGCCAGCACGGCGCGGACGCCCTGGACATCTTCCTCCATGCCCTGCCCCAGGCCCTGGTAGGCGATATCGAGGATCGGCAGCACGCCCGTTTCGGCGAAGGCATCGGCGATCGCCGCCCATTGTTCGGCGGTATAGTCGATCCCAGTGGGATTGTGGCAGCAGCCGTGAAGCAGCACCGCGTCCGCATCGCCCGCACCGCGGATGGCGCCGAGCACCGCGTCGAGATCGGCCGTGCCATCGGCATTGGCATGGTCGAAGGGCACAGTCTCCACGCCGACATCGTCGAGGATCTGCGCATGGTTCGGCCAGCTCGGCATGCCGAGGTGGATGCGCTTCACCCCGGCCCTTGCCGCAAGCGAGACCGCCAGCCGGACGGCACCCGTGCCACCGGGCGTCTGCATGCCCTCGATCCGGCTTTCGAGAGGCGAGCCTGCGCCGAAGATATAGGGCATCAGCGCCCTGACGAAGCCGCCGTCTCCCTCCGGCCCGAGGTAGCTCTTGCTGTCCTGCACATCGAGCAGCTTCTGCTCGGCCTGCTTGATGGCGCGGAAGACCGGCGTCGCCCCTTCGTTGGTACGATAGACCCCCACGCCAAGGTCGATCTTGTCCTCGCGCGGGTCCGCGGCGTGCATCTTGATGAGGGCGAGAAGGGCGTCGGGCGCCTGGGCAGTGAGTTTGTCGAGCATGCGCCGCTCTTTGCGCAGATATGCGAAGGGCCGCAACCTCAATCGCGGTTGCGGCCCCT
>CAYOWF010000072.1:0-9721 GCA_964407585.1 uncultured Qipengyuania sp. | reverse complement strand
CATCTCGGTCATGCGACGCGGAGGCGGAGTTCCCCGAAAGCTGACATTCCGCTTGGGCCACAAAGCTGCCGCTGCATGCGGGAGCACCCGCGGTCTCGTTGGGCGAGGTCAGTCTTGCGTTACCAACCGTTTCTGCCGCTGGTATTCGTAGAGCGAAGGCACGCTCGAAACGGGTTTGTTGAGCCATTCGACATGCGGCTCGGGCGTATGATCCAGAAGCAGCGGGCGATTCCCGTGCATCCCGATAATGCGCGCATCGGGACCCTCGGATCCCGCGTAGATCGTAACCGGCCGTCCCGGAGCGACGCCACCATCTATCAGGACATTGAGGTTCCATGTCGTGTTGTAACGGGCATGACCCGGCCTCCAATAAGATGCCCCGCCGGCCTTGTAGAGATCGAACATCGGCGTTCCGTCAGCCGCTTCTCGGTCGGGGGTCAAATGCACGGTGACATTGTCGTAAAGGTTCTGGTGGTTGGCGCCCGCATGCTGGTCGAGGCTGGGACGCGACCGCACGATCGCATTCTTGTAGACCGACTTTGTCGCCTTGGTATTGAAACTGAGCGAATGGATGGTCGGATTTTCGACCGTCAGATCCTCGATCAAGACATTGTGCACATTGCCGACATGGACGCTGTAATGCGCCGTATGGTCGCCCGTGGTGGTGATGTTGCGGATCGTTACATTGGCGAGATCGTCGGTCAGGATTCCGCTATCCGAGTTGGCTATCGTTACGTTGCGGATCCAGCCATCGTGGACTCCGGTGAAATAGATGCCGTTGTATCCGGCTTCGTTATGGTGCCCGAAAAACGGGTTCTCGGGAAAGCTCAACGCGAGATCCTGGATGCCGACATTGCTCAAGTGGTCCCACCTTGCGAAATAGGCCGGAAGCCGGTCGTCGATTGGGTGGAGCAGCGGGTCGGAAATCGTCACGAGGCTGCCTTCGATCCGCTCGATCCTCGTCGCTTGGCGCACAAGCGGTCGGTCGGGCGTTTCCCAATGGCGCGATCCAATCTCTTCTTCGGTGTCTCCATAGAGTTCGCGGATCAGCGGGCCCTCGGGTCCGGCGCGGTTGTGCCAATGGATTTGCAGGACGTCCCCGACCGACAGGGTTTCGGGATCGGCAATTTCGATCTCGCGTTCTCCGCGGCGCCCCCGGGTAATGTCCGACAGCCGCCGGACGGGGCGATCGTGGCTTTCCAGATAGGTTGCGTGGCGCCCTTCGGGATACCGCACCCAGATATAGCCACCGCTCCAGCTCCAGGGAGAGAAGAGCACGTCGAGATTGGTCTTCTTCTGTCTCTCTCGCTTGTCGTTCTCTACCAAGTATGTGCGCAATTCATCGAGCGCTCCGCCATCGTCGGCCTGCTTCAAGGGGCGCGGCATGTAAATCTCCGTGCCTCCCATTCCCGACCCCATGCCCGACAGGACGATGCCACTGTCCTCGATCCACAGGATCTCGCTGAGGATGTATCGGCCCGGGCCGAATTGCACCCTTACCGGACCTTCCATTCCGACCGCTGCCTCCACCGCAGCCTTGATCGCTTTCGAATCGTCTATTTCGTCATCGGGCTTGGCGCCGAATTCTTCGACCATGATCGCATTTTCGACATCGGGAAGGGGGCGGATTCCCGAGCCGAAGCCCGCATAGGAGTAATCCGGCAGCCAGTTTCCCTCCACCCCGGCGTCGGCAGCTAGAATCGGCGGCATTTCTTGCGCAGAAACGGGCGGGCCGATCAGGAAAGCCCAAGCCAATGTCGCCATAAGTGCATGCTTTCCCACGCGTATCGTCCTCGACTGCGACATTTTTTCCACTCTCCGATCCTATTTCGCAAATTGGTTATTGACGCGCAATGGCACCGGTGTCAATAATTACGGTAACCGGTGTCAAAATGACGCCACCAGCGGAATTGCAGAAATGCCGCTACATCATCGGGAGGGAGACCCAATGCGAACGAACGCCACAAACGCCGCGCTTGCCGCGCGCTCGACTAGCCGGACAATCAAGGCCTCGCTGTTGGCCTCGGCGATGCTTCTGGCTCCGAGTATGGCCCATGCTCAGGCCGTGCCTCCGAGCGACGATGCGGATGTCGTCGAAGACGCACTCGACGATGACAACACGATCGTCGTCACCGGGGAAATCGCTCGCACGATCGAGAACTCGCTCGAAACCAAGCGCGAACTCGACGTGATCGGCGATGCGATCGTCGGGGAAGACATTGGCGACCTGCCGGACCTCTCGGTTGCGGAAACGCTCGAGCGGATCGTCGGTGTAACCTCGGACCGCTTCAAGGGCGGCGCATCGGAGCTATCGATCCGCGGTCTCGGCGCATTCCTTGGAGCGAGCTTCCTCAACGGACGCGAAGTGTCTTCGGGCAGCGATGGACGTGACGTCAATTACGGCCAGTTCCCAAGCGAGTTGATCAACGGCGCCATTGTCTACAAGTCGCAGCAGGCCAGTTTCATCGAAGGCGGCGTATCGGGTCTGATCGAACTGCAAACCCTGCGACCCGTCGATTACGGCAAGCAGCGGCTCCAGGTCCAGGTGCTGGGCGGGTACAGCGAATATGAAGAGCGTGTCACCGATGGCGATCCGTTCAACTATCGCCTGACGGCATCCTATATCGATCAGTTCCAGCTGGGTGACGGCGAGTTCGGGATCGCACTCGGCGGCCAGATCCGCCGCGATACGGCGCCCGAAGATATCTTTACCAGCAGTTCCACCTATCGCCCCTGCAATACGATCGAAGGTATCGATCAGAGCAACAACTGCGCCTACGATACCGATGCCGATGGCAATCCCATCGGTGCATCGGATCAATTCTATTTCGTTTCCAACCAGTACATCTACCGCGCGATGGCCACCGAAGCCGATCGCGATGCGGTTATGGGTGCGATCCAGTGGCAGCCGAGCCCGAACTTGGATATCAACCTCGATGCGCAATATTCCTATCGTGACGATATCGAAGAGCGTGCCAATCTCGTCGTGGCCGACGGTCGCCGCGATATCGTTCCGATCGAGATTTCGCCGACGGGTGCCCTTCTGGCGTGGAGCGGCGAAACGCGGATCGAGAACCAAAGCGTTTGGCGCCAGAGAACGGAAGAATACGTCGGCCTGGGCGGCAATATCGCCTGGGCGCAGGGGCCGATGGTGGTCGCCCTGGACGTGGGCTATTCGCGCACCGAGCGGCGCCAGGACGAAAAGGACATGCGCATTCGCACCGGCGATCGGGTCCTATACGAACTGGACAAGCGAGGGGTGGAAGTCCCCAATCTGATCCTCACCGACGTTAGCGATGTCGAGGATGATACCGGCCTCGTCTTCGATCTGAACAATCACGATCTCTATGACAATGGCGCGCGTGCCCGTCGCCGGCTCGAGAATATCGACGACGAAATCTTCGCACTGCGCTTCGACGCGACTTATGAAACCCAGGGAAGCTTTATCAGCAGCCTGCAAGCAGGCATTCGGTTCGCCGATCGCTTCCGCCTCCATGATGACGGGATCGACAGTACGGTTTCGCTCGTGGACGGAAATTACGCCAGCCCGGCTGCGATCGCCGCGCGCCGCGATGGGTTCATCGTCGACGACCTCTTCGAAGGCGCGGATACCGATATGCAGGGAATCACCTGGGCGATCTGGGATGCGCAGGAACTGTTCACCGCGCTGACCGGAAGCCCCGATGCGGGATTGCCCGCGGCGGGAGAATCGACGCGTTCTCCAGACGATGCGGAAGTCTCCGAGACGACCTACGCGGGATACCTTCAGGCCAATATCGACACCGATTTCGGCACTATGCCCGTCCGCGGCAATTTCGGTGTCAGGATCGTGCAAACCGATATCAAATCGGTCGGCATCAGCTCCGCGCTCGCCACAAGTCCTGGTCCCGATCCGGACACGATCGTCATCACCGAGGTGGGCGAGCAGATCGCGAATATCGAAACGAACAGCTTCACCAATGTCCTTCCCAGTGCGAACCTTATCCTCGAGATCGCGCCCGACAAGCTGTTGCGCTTGGCCGCCTACCGCGCCATCGCGCGGCCCGACCAGGAGGCCATGTCGGCCGGTCTCAGCTTCGACGATGAAGCCGACCTCGGCGATCTGGGCAGTATCGTCAGTGCAGGCGGTAACCCCTTCCTCAAGCCGCTGACATCCTGGAACGGCGACATCTCCTTCGAATGGTACGCCACGCCCACAAGTTCGTTGGCCGTCGCGCTTTATGGCAAGCAGTTGCAGACCGGCTTCGAAACCAATGTGACGTCGCTGACGCTGATCGTCGACGATACTCCGACGGAAGTGATCATCGGCCGCACGGTGAACTCGGACGAAAAGAGCTATCTCTACGGCTTCGAGGTTTCGGCCCAGCACCAGTTCGATTTCGGACTGGGCTTCCAGGCAAGCTACAATTTCGCCGAGTCCGATTTCGAGTTCGAGGACCCGGGAGTGGTCTCGGGTAATGCGATTGCGGACTTCACCGAGCCTGCGAACATTCCCGGCTATTCCAAGCATTCGCTGAACACCACGCTGTTCTACGAAACAGGGCCGTTCAATGCGCGGGTCGCGTACAAATGGCGCTCGGAATATTTCAAGCCGTTCCGCACCGCACAGAACCGTTACACCGAAGACCAGGGCTTCCTCGATTTCTCGATGGCCTATGAGATCGTCGACGGCGTCCAGGTGCGCGCCCAGGTGCTGAACATCCTCGACGAACCGAATATCTTCTATCGCCCGACGCGCGACAGCCTGGCGCAGGCCGACTTCTCAGGACGTCGCTACTTCCTCGGGCTGCGGGCGCGGTTCTGATTACGCTGGGGGCGCGGAAGACGTGTCGACGGGAAAAACAGTCCTCCCGGCCGAGATTAGAGAAGTCTCGGCCGTACTGACCCGGGCAAGGTTGGCATGCACCGCCTTGCCCGGGCCCCCTCAGGGCCTGCCGGACAGCCTGGAGGCGGCCTACGCGCTGCAAGGGCTGTCCATCGCCGGATGGCCGGATGATGTAGCCGGCTGGAAAGTAGGGGGCGTGCCTGCGGATTATGTGGAGCGCTTTGGCGAAACCCGTCTTGCCGGCCCGATCTTCGCCCGATCGGTGGCGCACTCGAACGCGGATGAGCTTGCGCGCATGCCGGTATTCCGTGGCGGTTTTGCGGCGATCGAACCGGAGTTCGTCGTCAGGCTTGGGAAGACGCGCGAAGAAGATCGACTGTTTATCGGCGCGGAAATCGCCAGCAGCCCGATTCCTGCGATCAACGACTACGGCCCGGTGGCGGTGATCTCGGATTTCGGCAACAACAACGGCCTGCTCATTGGGAGCGAGCTGAAGGATTGGCGGTCGTATGCGAGGCCGGTTACCGTCAAGGCCGAGATCGAAGGCCGCGCGGCAGGCGAGCGGCAGATTGAACTTCTGAGAAGCGATGTCGATAGCGCGGTAGAGTTCCTGGCTGGGTTGGCGCGCCGCAGGGGCTTCGACCTTCCCGAGGGGAGCTACGTCTCTTCGGGCGCGATAACGGGTGTCCACGAGGCACCGATCGGGGCTCGCTCGCGGCTCGATTTCGGAGAATTGGGAGAGTTGCATCTCGAGCTCGTCGAGGCGAAACCCGTTACATGACAGGTGTTCCCCGAAGATTTGCCGTTACCCGGCGCAGCGCGATCACCGGCGGGCTGGCTTTCACCGCAGCCGCTTGCAGCCCGCGTCTTGGCAGCGGCGTGTTCACGGCGACGGACACGCATGTCTACGATTATCCGACGGTCCAGGCGGTGGTTCGCTTCGGCAAATCGATCGAGCAGGCGACGAATGGGCGATTGTCCTTGCGCATGTATGCAGGTGGCCAGCTCGGCAACGAACGCGATACGCTCGAAATTACTACTTTCGGCGGGCTCGACTTCAATCGGGTGAATCTCGCCCCGCTCAATTCGATCGAGCCGCTTACCCGCGTCCCGGCGCTACCGTTCCTGTTCAAATCGACCGACCATATGCGCAGCACACTCGACGGGCCGATCGGCAAGCGCATCCTCGATTCGCTCGAACCTCACGGATTGATCGGCCTGTGTTTCTACGATTCCGGGGCACGCAGTTTCTACAACACACGTGGCCCAATTCGTACGCCCGATGACATGCGCGGCCTCAAGCTGCGGGTTCCCGGTTCGGATCTCTATATCTCGATGGTCAAATCGCTCGGTGCAGACGCCGTGCCGATGCCGTTGGACGAGGTGTATCAAAGCCTTGCCCAAGGCGTGATCGACGGAGCCGAGAACAACTGGCCAAGTTTCGAAAGCGGCAGGCATTTCGAGGTCGCTCGGTACTACAGTCTCACGCGCCACCTGCTCGCGCCCGAAGTCTTCGTTATGTCGAAACGGCGCTGGGATGGATTGTCGCCGAGCGATCAGCGGATCATCCGCGATGCGGCGAAGAACAGCGTGCCTTACATGCGTCGACTGTGGGATGAGCAGGTGGCGAAAAGTCAGGCCATCATCACCGCTTCGGGGGTGGAGGTGAATGACATCGATCCGGCGCCTTTCTCGGAGCGTATGCGCGGAATGTGGGGCGATTTCCTGACCACGCCCGAGCAGCGCGACCTCGCTGCCCAGATCGTCGCTGCCGGAGAGGCGTCGTGATGCGCGAAACGATGGATCGGCTCGCCGACCTGCTCGCCAAGATCGCGGCGGCCGGTCTGCTGCTGATGACGCTGGTGATCGGTTGGCAGGTCTTCGGACGTTTCGTGCTCGAGAGCAGTCCGTCGTGGTCCGAGCAGACCGCGATGGTATTGATGATCTGGTACGTATTTCTCGCCGCTGCCTCCGGGGTGTGGGAGCGATTTCATATCCGCATCGAAATCCTCGAGCAGCGCCTTTCGGCAAGCGGACGCACGCGCCTGAGGATCGCCATTCACGCATTGATCGCCATTTTCGGGCTCCTGCTGCTGGTGTTCGGCGCGCAACTTGTATGGCTGGTCCGCGATCACGTGATTCCCTCGTTGGGCATGAGCAGGGCGTTCGCCTATCTGCCGATCCCAGCTTCGGGCCTGTTGATCGCGATCTTCTCTATCGGTCGCATTCGCGCGCGACTTGCGGAGCGTGGCTGATGGAAATTCTGGTTCTCTTCGCCGTGCTGTTCGCACTCCTTGCACTCGGGGTCCCGGTCGCCTTCGCCCTTTTCGGAGCGGCCCTGGCGACCTTCGCGGTGATCGATATTCCGCTGATCGTCGCAGTTCAGCGCATGGCGGCCGGCATCAGCGTGTTCACGCTGATGGCCATTCCCTTCTTCATTTTCGCCGGTGACCTGATGTACCGCGCCGGTATCGCGGAGCGGCTGGTACGCGTTGCGGATGCCGCCTTCGGGCGGGTGCGCGGAGGGCTGGGCCTGGTCGATGTCGGCGCAAGCATGATGTTCGGCGCGGTTTCCGGTTCGGCGATCGCCAGTGCTTCCGCGATCGGCTCGACCATGGTGCCGCTGATGGACGAGAAGGGCTACGATCGCGACTATTCGGTCAATGTCACGGTTACCGCGGCGATTGTCGGGCTGCTCATCCCACCATCGCACAACATGATAATCTATGCCGCCGCCTCGGGCATCGGCGTTTCGATCGGCGACCTGTTTCTTGCCGGCATCGTTCCGGGACTGCTGACCGGCGGATTGCTGATGCTGACCGCATGGCTTGTCGCCCGACATCGCAATCTGCCGAAGGGGCATTTTCCCGGTTGGCGTGCCTTCCTGCGCGCGGCCGTTTATGCGCTGCCGGGGCTGATGACCGGAGTGATCATCATGGGTGGCATCCTGTCCGGCATCTTCACACCGACCGAAAGCTCGGCGATCGCGGTCATCTATACGATCTTGGTCGGTACGTTCGTCTATCGAAACCTTGGGTGGAAGGGAACGTGGGAGGCCGCGCAGAAATCGGTTCGCACCGCCGCCATGGTCCTGTTCATCATCGCTGCGGCGACCGCCTTCGGTTTCGCGCTTGCCTTGCTTGAAGTGCCGGCTGCGCTCGCGATGTTGATCGGGCTGATGACGGACAATCCGTTGCTGACGCTGCTGATCATCAATCTCATGCTTTTGTTGCTCGGCACATTCATGGACATGGCGCCGCTGATCGTCATCACCACGCCGATCTTCCTCCCGGTCGCCATGGCGAGTGGGGTCGATCCGGTGCACTTCGGGATCATCTTAATGCTTAACCTGGGGATCGGACTGGTGACACCACCGGTGGGGTCGGTGCTATTCGTGGGCTCCGCGGTGGGTAAGCTGCCGATTACCCAGATGGTGCGGTCTATTTGGCCGTTCTACTTCACGCTGATCGCCGCGCTTGCGCTGGTCAGCTTCGTCCCGGCGCTTTCGCTGTGGCTCCCCGAAACCTTTTGACACCGGGGTACTTGGCCAGCGGGTCAGATTTCCATAAGACAAGTCATGGCCAGCGGCAGCAAACCAACTATCAACGACGTGGCGCGCATTGCCGGAGTGTCCAAAAAGACCGTCAGTCGCGTCATCAACAAGTCGCCCTTGCTCAGCGAGAAAACCCGCCAAAGGGTCGAGCAGGTCATCTCCGAGATCGGTTATGTCCCCAATCCGCAGGCTCGCGCACTTGCCTTGCGGCGCAATTTCATCATTGCCGCCATCCATGACAATCCGAATGCGCAATTCCTGGTCAATGTGCAGCACGGCATTCTCGAAGGTCTGGAAAACAGCGACTTCAACCTTATGGTCAAACCGGTCGACCGGAATTCGCCGACCATTGCCGAAGATATCCGCGACTTCCTAGAGCGCCAACGGCCGTATGGCGTGGTTCTATTGCCGCCGATCTCGGAAAACGATTCCATCGCGGAATTGTGCGAAGACCTGGGCTGCCGTTACGTGCGGATGGGTTCGGTCAAGCTCGACCAGGCGGAACACACCGTCAGTTCGAACGACCGAGAGGCAGTTCGGGAGGCCGTCACTTATCTCATTGGTAAGGGGCACAA
Source organism: uncultured Qipengyuania sp. (assembly GCA_964407585.1). Classification (GTDB taxonomy): domain Bacteria; phylum Pseudomonadota; class Alphaproteobacteria; order Sphingomonadales; family Sphingomonadaceae; genus Qipengyuania. Next base: position 768 of record CAYOWF010000072.1, on the reverse strand, counting down.
GCGCATCGCACTGATCGAAGGGCCTCAGGGATTTACCTCGCCACAAGAAAGGCGCGCAGGTTTCGAGGAAGCGATGCGGAATGCCGGGCTGGAGGTCGACGAAGAGCTGGTAAGGCCGGGCAGCTATACCTTCGAGTCAGGTGTTGTCGCGGGGCAATCTCTCGTCGATGCGGCCAAGCGCCCGACCGCCATCTTCGCGTGCAACGACGAGATGGCGATTGGCGCAATGATCGCCGCACGCAGGAGCGGATTGCTCATCCCCGAAGACCTCTCGATCGTCGGGTTCGACGACACGCCGCTGTCGAGCCATGTCTGGCCGTCATTGACGACCGTGCACTGGCCGATCGTCGATATGGCCCGAACCGCAGCAAGAAAGCTGATCGCACCTGAAGATGCGGATGCTAACGCCGAATGGCTGCTTCCCTCGAAGTTAATCGAACGCTCCTCGGTCGTCCCCCCAAATCGCTAGCTGGAAGATTCTTGCGCGCCAAATGCGCTCTTGCACTCTCCAATGACACCGGTTACCAAAGACGACAAGCCCGGCCGAAAGGCCGCCTCCAAACACAACGGGAAAATTGCTCGCCATGAAGATTGCTCTGATCAATGAAAACAGCCAGGCCGCCAAGAACTGCATCATCCACGATGCGCTGACGGCAGTGGTCGAACCGCTTGGCCACGAAGTTCACAACTATGGCATGTATGCCGCCGAAGACGAGGCGCAGCTGACTTATCCGATGGTCGGCCTGCTGACCGGTATCCTGCTCAATT
>CAYOWF010000071.1:0-9778 GCA_964407585.1 uncultured Qipengyuania sp. | reverse complement strand
TGTCGGGTGCGCCATTTTTTCGAAGACCGGCGGCATTCCGGGAATCTTCGAATGATCCTACCGGTAGAGAATGGACACGGAGCGTCGGTCTTGCTCCGCCTGCCCTTGAAGGCCCAGCCACGCAATGCGGAGGTGGTGCCAACGACCGTGAAGGTGACAAAGAGTGACACTGGGTTACACCCCTGTCCGCTTTTTCCAACAGGTCAAACCATTGTTTCCAAACAGGTTGTTGTGAACAGGGTTACACATCGAACGAATTTTCCGCCCGGCCGGCAAGTGTGCGGCCAGGTGGAGCGGGTCGGGAAGGGGTGCAGGTCGGCATTGCGGGATCATGCGCGGGATTTGGGCACATCCGGCACGAGTAGGAAAGCGGTTTGTGGTGACGGAAAGGAAATGTTCGAACCAGCGCTCGATCAGCCCATCCATCACGTCAGGATGAGGAATTTGCCGACCGGAAGCGGACATCCTGCCAATGCCGGCTGACTGACGGACGGTGATCGACCGGCTCAAATAGGGTCCGGACCTTACGAACGTCAGCCGTAGGGCAGTTTGATGTCCCAATTCAGCGCGGAAACTTCCCGATTGTCGTCGACGGGGTCTACCGTCCGGGCAACGAGGAGCGAGTCTTCCCCGATATCCTCGAGCGCGTTCTCCTTCTCGCCCGGAAAATACATTTGCGTCGTTAGCCGTGCGCGACGACTGCTGATGTCGAAATGGATATGGCGCGGTCTCGGGACACCGCCGAAAGCATAGATGCCGGGCACGATCGTCCGGAACCTGTAGCGGCCATCGCTGTCGGTTTCGAGCACCGCGGATCCCTGGAAATGGGGATCGAGAGGCAATTCCTCCCGCGCGTCGCCGCCGTGCATGTACCGTCCGACTGCATTCGCTTGCCAAAGGTCAAGCTTCGCTCCGGCAATCGGGTGCCCGTCATGATCGCAAACGGTGCCGAAGATATCGATCACCTTGCCGGACGCTACGCCCCCGCTTCCATCGAGCCGGGTCAGATCGGCATCCTGATCGAGCGGCCTGGCAATCGGATAAAAGGGGCCGAGCTGCTGAGGCGGCGTCGACTTTGCCAGCACTTCGAGCAGGTCCTGCGCCATCAAGGGAGTAGCCGCGCCGGCGGCAGCGCCACCAATGAGCATTTGCCGCCGGGACAGCATGGAGATTCGGGTCATATGTCATTCCCCCACTTTGACTTTCGTCGTAGCGTCCCTTCGCGACAGACAGCGCGCTATTGAACGTATTGTCAATGAGGCACGGCTCTCCAACCGGTTCCTGACCGTTTTGTCCGGCAGGTGAAATGCCTGGAGCGGTTCGACAGATAACGACCCGATTGCCGACGCGGCGCTAACGTTTCTCGAATCTCAAACCGCTAGATCGTCCGGCGTCCAGGGTGAACGCAGCGATAGCGTCATCGACGCGATGGAACACAATCGACCCGAACGGCATCTGGAACGTATTTTCCTTTCCGGTCGAAATCACCGTCCCATCGAGATTGCTTCCGTTCTCGATCAGCAATTGTCCTTCATCGACGCGAATCGAGTAGGTGGCGTCGAGCTCGTCCGAATAGTAATCGCCCACGTATTGGGAAGGATTCGCTATTGGCTCCGGACGCGATGCTCCGAACTTGCGCCCACCCTGCACGATATCGATGGAGCCGAACTTGCCATCGGCGAAGTCGTTGAAAGTTAGAACTGCACCGGCTTGAGTAATCGCAACCTTGTTGTCGGCGAGCACGATCGCTTCGACCCGCTCGCCATTCTCGAGAAACAGCGCATCGTCCTCGACGAGGAGCTCGAAGGTCACGTTGATATCCGAAGCATACCAGTGGCCGACGAAGGCATTCAGTTGCTCGCCGCTCAGCTCGACCGGTAATTCCTCCCGTGTCGACGGGACTTCAGCTACAGGATCGGCTTCGGGCTCGTCGCGCGGCTCAAGTACATCTTCGAGGACGATATCCGCAACCTTCAGCGCCATACCTTGCGCGTCGGCGACCGTATTGCACAATACGAAAATCGTAGCTTCCTGGTCAGGAAAGCGCGTCATGTGCGTTCTGAAAGCGGCAAGAGAGCCGCCATGGCGCACATTCTCGAGGCCTCGATAGGTTCCGACGCCTAGCCCAAACCCATAATTGGTCTGCGACCCGTCATTGAGCGTTCCAAGCTCCAGCAATTGACTGGTGAAACCCTCTCCGCCCACTTCCTCGGTGTAGAAATTGCGGTCCCAAAGGGCGAGATCCTCGATGGTCGTATTCACACCGCCCGATCCCACAAGCTGGAAGTCCCAAAGGTGGTTCATTTGGGGCTCGTCACCGAACAAGGTGTACCCGACAGCCCTTTGGTCGATCACCTCGCGTCGATCATCCATGAAAAGCGTGCTCTTCATGCCCAGAGGCTGAAAGAAGTGCTCATCGGAATAGGCGGCCAGGCTCTTGCCGGTAGCTCGCTCGATGATGACCGAGAGCAGGAAATATCCTGCATTGTTGTATGCATATCGCTCGCCCGCAGGAAAGTTCGCCTCTTTCTGGCGAGCAACCAGCTCAAGTACCGTCTCGCTGGTGTAGATGTCCCGCAGGTCGATGCCTGCCAGTCGGAGCAATCCCAGGGAATCCCGGAGCCCACTGGTGTGGTGGATCATTTGCCGGACGCTGATAGCTTCCGCATATTCGGGCATTTCGGGGACCCACTTGCGCAGGGTATCGTCGAGAGACAGGTGACCCGCCCTGGCTGCATGGGCGATCGCAGCAGCGGAAAATTGCTTGCCGATCGATGCTATGTAGAAATTGGTCGAAGGCGTGATCGGCGCTTTCCAATCGAGATTGGCCATGCCGTACCCTTTCGCATAGACCAAATTCTGCTCGTGGATCACTCCGAGCGCGCATCCTGGCCCCGTGTCGGTCGCGTACTCTACAAAGACAGCATCGATGGCTGGTGGATCGACCTTCAACTGTGCGCTTGCCGATACGCCGGTGACGGCCAGCGTTGCGGCCAGCCCAATAGAAATGCGGTTCATTTTGCGTCTGCCCCCCAATAGCGAGCAAAACGCTACACAAAGAAGTTCGCATGCTCAACAAGCGGGCGATCAAGCCCAAGTAGAGAAACAATCGATAGTAGCTGCGTCGCTGATCGAGCGCGCGACGAAAGGGTTATATTCCGGCCTTCGCCAGAATCTTGATATCGCGCGGGATTGCGGTTTCGAGCCAATCGCGGACCGTCCGCTAACGACCCGATTGCGTACGACCTCCAGCTATTCCATATTGTATTTCGAGAGGCGGTCGCGTTGCTGGCTTGAGGAGAGCTCACATGCTGAAGAGATACGTGATCGAGCGCGATTTGCCCGGTGTTGGCCAAATGACCCAGGATGAACTCGGCGGCGCCGCAAAAACCTCGAACGATGCTCTTTCGGAAATTCCCAATATCCAGTGGGAACATTCCTATGTCGCGGACGGCAAGACCTTTTGCATCTATCTTGCCGAGAACGAGGAGCGCATCCGGGAACACGCCAAGCGCTCTGGGTTTCCCGCAACCAAGATCACGGAGATCTCGAAGATTATCGATCCGACGACCGAAAGGTGATTGCAGCCGGGACGTCCTCCCGACCACCCAGGAACGGATACCGGACGAGCCCTAAATGTCCCGCGCAAGCGGACAGTCGGCTCCAGGCCCGATCTCGTCGATGCCTGCCGGATCGACTTGCTGTTGCTGCATTGCAACAAAATCGTTGCTTGGAAAACTGGCAATCCCGGCCAGATACGTTACATAGCGATGACAAAGTGTGACTCTTCGGAGAAACAGATGGCAAGCCTGCGGAATTGAGGCAGGTGTGGCGGGATCATGGAACGGACGATCTACAATTTCGAGCAGCTCGACCGCATAGCGGGCGATCATGCGCGCGCGCCGCTGAAGGGACAGCCTTCGCCGCAGCGCGGGCAGGCTGTCCGTGTGGGCGTCATCCTCAATCGCCGCAGCCATCAGAACGGCCTCGAAACGCGCGAGTGCGAAGACCGCAGCAACGTCTCCACCGCCTGCCCCGAGACGCGGCTCGGCATTGCGCATGAACTCGCGCGGTTCGCCGAAAAGGGCATCGACCTGCTCGTTATCAGCGGCGGCGACGGCACCGTGCGCGACGTGCTGACGATGGGCCAGCCGGTATTCGGCGAGAACTGGCCGAAGATCGCCGTGCTGCCGAAGGGAAAGACCAATGCCCTCAACGTCGATCTCGGTTCGCCGAACGACTGGACGCTGGCGCAGGCGATCGATGCCTACAGCAAGGGCCGCACGCTCAAGCGCCGTCCGCTCGCCGTGCGCGCCGCGGGGACGACCGATCCCGCCATGCTCGGCTTCATCTTCGGCGCAGGCTCTTTCACCCTCGGCGTCGATGCCGGGCAGGACGCGCATCGCATCGGTTTCTTCAATTCGCTTGCGGTCGGCATGACCAGCGCCTGGGGCGTGATGCAGGCGCTGTTCGGCAGCGATGGCAATCGCTGGCGCCGCGGTGCGGAGATGGATCTCAGCTATCTCCCGTCGGGCGAGCCGATGCCGCATTCGCGCCACGGCGATCCTGCGCGTCGCAATGTCATGCTGGCTTCGACGCTCAAGACCATGCCGCTCAACATCAAGCTGTTCGGCAAGGGGCAGGAGGGTATCCGCCTCTTGGTGCTCGACCATCCGCGCCGGCGCGTGATGTTCTCGGTGCCCGCCATCCTCGCCGGCTGGCACCCGCGCTGGCTCGGTGCGGCGGGCCTGCACCACCTGTCGGCCGAAGGCTTTGCGATTACGCTCGATTCGCCCTTCATCCTCGATGGCGAACATTTTGCGCCGGGCAGCTATACCGTCGAGCAGGGCCCGGAACTGACTTTCGTCGCCGGGTGAGCGACACGCTCCAGCACAGGATCGAAACCTCGCTCGCGCGCGACGTGCGCGGCGAAGTGCGTGCCTATGCGCAGATGCTGGGCGAGGAGGCCGGGGCCTCTGTGGTGCTGTTCTACGGGTCGAACCTGCGCACCGGCTCGCTGGAGGGCGTGCTCGATTTCTATGTGCTGCTTCCCGGCCCGCAGCGCGAACGCATCTGGCCGAGGGTGAGCTATCGCGAATGGGACCATGGCGGCGCAGTGCTGCGCGCCAAGATCGCGACCATGTCGCTGGAGAAATTCGCCGAGGCCGCACGCGGGGAAAGCCGCGACACGACGATCTGGACGCGCTTCGTCCAGCCTGTCGCGCTAGCGTGGTCGGCGGAGGGGGCGGTGAAGGAAGTCGTGGCGAAGGCGGTGGCGGATTCGGCCCGGACCGCCTCTCGCTTCGCGGCGGTCCTGGGTCCGCGCAAGGGCAGGCCGGAGGATTTCTGGCGCGCGCTGTTCCAGGCGACCTATCGTGCCGAATTCCGGGTCGAGAAGCCCGGCCGCGAGGATTCGATCCTATCGATCAACGCCGATCATTTCGACGGTTTGCTCGCGCTCGCATGGGATGCGGCGGGGATCGGCCATGACCGGGAGGACGGTTTGCTGATCCCGCACATTTCGCAGGAAATGCGCACGGAAGTGCTCGCGCGGTGGAAGCGGCGTGAACGGCTGGGCAAGCCGCTCAATATCCTGCGGCTCGCCAAGGCGACCACGACATTCGAGGGTGCGGCGCGCTACGGCGCGTGGAAGCTCGAGCGGCACACGGGCATCGCGCTGGAGGTCACGCCCTTCCGCGAACGGCACCCGCTCCTCGCCATGCCCGGTGCGGCATGGGAACTGTGGCGCGAAAGGCACCGCCGGAGATAGGCCTTACCGGTAGCGCATCCGGATCGAGATCTGCTTCACGCCGGGGCCGACATCGAAGCCGACCTTCTTGTAGCTCGGCTTGCCGAGGTTGAAGATGTTGATGCTCGGATCGTTCGACATGGCTCCGCCATCGCCGAAAATGTCGGTCTTGCCGTCCCCGTCGAGATCGTGGCGAGCGGCGATGCCGTAGTGGCCGGGGCCCGGCAGCGGCATGCAGAAACGCATGGTGCCGGCCTTGGCGGGGGCTTCCATCCGGTAGATCCAGCGACCCTTCTCGAGCCAGTCCTGCTTCGTCGCGCGATAGGACTGGATGCGGATCGTGCCCTTGCTTTCCTTCACATCGGTGATGGCGACCATGACCGCAGGCCCCTTGCCCGCAGCGCATTTGCCCGGATCGTGGGCGATCTTCTCGCGATATTGCGCGTCTGCGGGGGCGCTCAGCGACAGGCCCGTTAGGGCGAGCGCGGCGGTCCCGGTAATGGCTGCTAGTCTGCTCGTCATGAAATGACCCCGTAAATCTGTTCGAGGGCGCGGTTTCGGCCGAGCCCCTTTGCGGCAAGTTTGCCTCATCTGCACCGCCATATGCCCGTTTTCTCGTGAATTGCGGCTGAATTTCCCATTCAGTCGCCGGCGAGCCCGTCGCCCGCATTTCCGGATAGGCTTCCCGCATTACCCGACCGAGTCGGTTAGTGGATAAGCCTGCGGACTACCTTGTGGACCATCGGTGGAGAGAGGTAATTCGGCTCCCTGCAGGCCAACTCCAATCGAAAGCTCGCCAGGCCCGATGAACGCCCCGCTGATTTCCCCTTCCATCCTTTCCGCCGATTTCGCACGGTTGGGCGAGGAAGTCCGAGCGGTCGACGAGGCCGGCGCGGACTGGATCCACATCGACGTGATGGACGGGCATTACGTGCCGAACATCACCATCGGCCCGGCGGTGGTGAAGGCGCTGCGTCCCCATACCGACAAGCCTTTCGACGTCCATCTGATGATCGCGCCGGTCGATCCCTATCTCGAAGCCTTCGCCGAGGCGGGTGCGGACATCATCACCGTCCATCCCGAAGCGGGTCCGCATATCCACCGCACGCTGCAGGCCATCAAGAACCTGGGGAAGAAGGCAGGCGTGGTGCTCAATCCGGGCACACCGGCCAAGATGCTCGATTACCTCATCGAGGAAGTCGACCTCGTGCTGGTGATGAGCGTCAATCCCGGTTTCGGCGGGCAGAGCTTCATCCATTCGCAGCTCCGCAAGATCGAGGCGATCCGCAAGATGATCGACAAGAGTGGCAAGGACATCCGGTTGGAGGTCGATGGCGGCGTGGATCCGTCGACCGCGCCGCTATGTGTCGAGGCGGGGGCGGACGTGCTGGTGGCAGGTTCGGCGACCTTCAAGGGCGGGCCGGGCAAATATGCTTCCAACATCGCTGCCCTGAAGGGGCTGGGATGAGCGAAGGGCACTCCGACCTGCTGGGTGCGGCGCGCGAGGACGCGGCCGAGGATTTGCAGGCCGCCCTGCCGCTGTTCGACGATCCCGAGCCGTATGTCGTCGAAGAGGAAGAGCCCGACGCTCCTGCCGACGAGGCGGATGCCGAAGCCGCCGAGGAGCCGGCATCCGGGTCCAGGCCGAAGGCGGCCAACGATGCCGACCCCGTGCTCGAGGCGGAGCCGCTCGAGCCTGCTCGCGCGCTTGTGCCGGCCGATTTCGCCCTGCCGCGGACCGGCCCGGTCGAAAGCGTTATGCGTTGGGGCTACCGGCTCGGCATTCCCGGCCCGATCCTCGCAGCACCGTTACGCAAACCCGCCCGTCCGCGCCTGCTCGGCACGGTCGAGACGCCGCTGGCCGGCGATCGGATTGCGGGCATATCGCTGCGTGCGGGCCAGATGCAGGTGGCCGGGCTCAAGGCGCCGCTCGCCAAGATCGATTACAATTCGCCGTCCAAGCTGACCCCGCCTTTCGTGCGCGCGGTGCACGGCTTCACCTGGATGCGGGACCTGTCGTCCTGCGCCACGCGCGCGCAGTGCGCGGAGACGGCGGGGCCGATCTTCGCCGCGTGGCTCAAGGCCAATCCCCAGGTCGGCAAGGGCCCTGCATGGAGCGTGGAGTTCGCCGGTCTGCGGCTCCTCAACTGGCTCGTCCATGCCCCGATCCTGCTGATCGGCGAAGGCGAGAAGCACAAGCCCGCCATGCTCGAGGCGATGGAGACCACCGCTCGCTGGCTCGACCGGCAGGTTGCGAGCGAGAACGACCGTCTTGCACAGGTCAGCGGCTGGGCGGCGATTACCGCTGCAGGCCTGCTGCTGCCCGACGGCAAGCCCCGTCGCCTCCATGGCGAGGCCGGTCTGCTGCGTTCGCTCGGCGAATTGGTGGGCGACGATGGCGGCGTGCTCTCGCGCAGCCCCTCGGCGCAGGCGCAGGCCATCGCCCTGCTGGTCGATTTGCGCGCCTGCTATGCCGCGGTCGATCGCGAACCGCCGCAGGGCATCGCCTCGATTCTCAGCCTGCTCGTGCCTGCGCTCCTGTCGCTGCGCATGGGCGATCGCGGTCTTGGCAGCTGGCACGGCTCGGCGGCGATGAGCGAGGAGGATCTCGATGCGCTGGTCACGGCCAGCGGCGTGCGCAGCCGCCCGATGCTGAAATCGCGGCATTGGGGCTATCAGCGGATCCGTGCCAAGGAGGGCGTCCTGGTCTTCGACGCCGCCCCGCCGCCCAAGGCACGGCATGCGCGCGACGCCTGCGCCTCCACCCTGGCCTTCGAATTTTCGCATCGTGCGCAGCGCATCATCGTCAATTGCGGCGGGGCCGAACTGGCAGGGGCGCTGGTACCCGCACGCATCGAGCAGGGCTTGCGCGGCACCTCCGCACATTCGACGCTGGTGCTCGAAGAAACCAATTCCACCGCCGTCCTGCTGCACGGACAGGTGGGCAAGGGCGTCGAGGAAGTCGACTTCTCGCGCGAGACGATCGAGCAGGGCGTGCGCAAGGCCACCAAATTCGAGGCGGCGCACAATGGCTATGCCGCGCGCTTCGGCCTGCTCCATCGCCGCATCCTGATCCTGTCGGAGGACGGAAGCGAGCTGCGCGGCGAGGACCTGCTCGAGCCCTCCACCCGCAAGGGCAAGCGCGGACGGATCGGTTTCGCGCTGCGTTTCCACCTGGGTCGCGGGATCGAGGCACGGGTGAGCGAGCATGGCGGCGGGGTGCATCTGGCACTTCCTGACGCAAGCTACTGGCAATTCCGTCTCGCAGGGACTAGCGGCGAGGCGCACTGCACGCTGGAGGACAGCCTGTGGGTCGATGGCCAGGGCCGTCCGCACGCCGTGCAGCAGATCGTGGTCGAAGGCATGGCCGCACGCAGCGGGGAACGCTTCCCCTGGCTGCTCAAGAAAATGGGATAGCAGTTTCAATGACAGATGTGGCGATCAGGCGGGCGCTTCTCTCGGTGTCCGACAAGAGCGGTTTGGTGGATCTGGGCAAGGCGCTTGCCGCCAAGGGCGTCGAACTCGTTTCGACCGGCGGAACGGCGAAGGCGCTGCGCGAAGCGGGCCTCGAAGTGAAGGATGTTTCCGACCTCACCGGCTTCCCGGAAATGATGGACGGTCGTGTGAAGACGCTGCACCCGATGGTCCATGGCGGCCTTCTCGCAGTGCGTGACAATCCCGAACATGCCGCGGCGATGGACGAGCATGCCATCGGCGCGATCGATCTCGTCGTCGTGAACCTCTATCCGTTCGAAGCCACCGTCATGCGCGGTGCGGCGCGCGACGAAATCATCGAGAATATCGATATCGGCGGCCCCAGCATGGTGCGCAGCGCGGCGAAGAACCACCAGTTCGTGACCATCGTCACCGATCCGGCCGATTACGGCACGCTGGTCGGCGAGCTGGAAGCGACCGGGGCGACCTCGCTCGACTTTCGCCGCAAATGCGCGGCCAAGGCCTTTGCGGCCACCGCAGCCTATGATTCGATGATCAGCCAGTGGTTCGCCTTTGCCGACCAGCAGCAGCTCT
>CAYOWF010000070.1:0-9781 GCA_964407585.1 uncultured Qipengyuania sp. | reverse complement strand
CATGGCGGGCCTTGGTGGTGTAATGCTCGACATTGGACATGCTCTCGACCCCGCCGGCGAGCACGCAATCGGCCATGCCGGTCTGGACCATCATCGCTGCGGTAGCGACAGCCTGCAGCCCCGAGCCGCAGCGGCGGTCAAGCTGGAATCCGGGAACTTCGATCGGATAACCGGCTGCGAGCCAGCTCCAGCGCCCGATCGCGGGCGCCTCTCCGCTGCCATAGCCCTGGCTGAACACGACATCGTCGACGCGCATCGGATCGATGCCCGAACGCTCGACCAGCGCCTTGATGATGAGCGCGCCGAGTTCGCCCGCCTCCAGCGGGGCGAGACTGCCGAGAAACTTGCCGACCGGCGTGCGGAGTGGCTTGCAGATTGCAACGCGGCGAAGTTGGGTCATAATCTAGTCCTTGTCGGAAAGGCGCGCGATATCGCGGTCGATCAGGTCGCCGATCGCCCCCGAGGAGAGGCCGAGACGCTCTGCGAGAACTTCCTCGGTATGCTGTCCCAGATAGGGCGCGGATGCGGGCGCTCCCGCCGCGCGATCGGGAATGTTGGCGAAACTGCGGGTGGCGGGATAGGCGAAGCCCGATGGGTTCTCGCTCGTCTGCGTAAACAGGGGATTGTCACCGACCAGCACCGCATCGTTGGCCGCTTCGTGCATGGTACGATAGCGTTCGAACGTGCATCCCTCGGCGCCCATGCGACCTGCCAGTTCGGACCACTCCATGGCTCCGGCACGCGACTGGAAAAGATCGAACAGGGCGTGGCGATGTTCGAAACGGGGACGATCGCCATCGGCAAAGCGCACGCCGCGCTTTTCTTCCAGCTCGGCAATCTCGCTCTCGATACCAAAAGCCTTCACGAGGCCTGCCCACTGCTTTTCGGTTAGCGCCGCGACCATGAAACGCGTTCCGTCCCGGCTGCGGAAATCGCGCCCGAACGCGCCCCAGATCGCATTGCCGAGTCGTTCGCGGTCGGCCCCGCGATAGAGCATTTCCGCCATCGCGCCGCTGTTGGCGACAGTGCCGATCGCGACATCGCCCAATGGCACGCGCAATTCGCTGCCTTCCCCGGTCTTGTCGCGGTGCCTGATCGCCGAAATCATTGCAAATGCACAATAGGCGCCGGTGATGAAATCCCACGCGGGCAAAACCTGGTTGACCGGCGGCGCCGTTTCCAGGTCCCAGTCTTCCGGCCCGCACATCAGCGGGTAGCCGCTGGCCGCATTGACGGTGAAGTCCATCGCCTGCCGACCGTCGTGCCACCCCATGATGCGTACGCTGACGAGTTCGGGACATGTCGCAGCCACCGCCTCGTGCGAGAGGAAGCTCTTTTCGGGAAGGTTGGTTATGAGGTTGCCGGTTCTTGCGGACAGTTCCACCAGCAGTTCGCGCCCCTCCCCGCTGCGCAAGTCCAGCGCGACCGATTTCTTCGCCCGGTTGAGGTTTTCCCAACTCAGCGAACGCCCCTCTTTCGTGAGCATGTAGCGGTCGTAGTCGAGCCCGCCCTCCTTATGATCGACGCGGATCACCTCTGCGCCCATCTGCGCGCAATAGAGGCCGGCGGTGGGCGAGGCGACGAAGCTCGAGGCCTCGATGATGCTGAGGTCGTCTAGAAGGTCGTACACCCGTTACAGACCCGCCGCATATTCGCGCAGCATGCGCTTGGCGATCTGCAGTTGCAGGATCTGCGTCGTGCCTTCGTAAATGCGGTAGATGCGCGCATCGCGGAAGAAGCGTTCGGCATCATATTCGGCGAGATAGCCTGCCCCGCCGTAGATCTGCACCACGCGGTCGACCACGCGGCCGCACATTTCGGAGGCGAAGACCTTGAAGGCGGCGGCATGCTTTACCGTATCCTCGCCCCGGTCCACGCGCGCGGTGACATCCGCCATCATCGCTTCGGCAGCGTAGATCTCGGTCCAGCTTTCGGCGAGCATCTGCTGGATAAGCTGGAAGTTGGCGATCGGCTCGCCGAAGGCTTGCCGTTCGGTCGCGTATTTCGTGGCACTGTCGAGCGCACGGCGCGCATAGCCCGCGCTGGCCGCGCCGACCGAAATACGCCCATTGTCGAGGCTCTGCATCGCAAAGCGAAATCCCTTGCCGGTCTCCCCGCCGAGCAATGCCTCGCCGGGCACATGCACATCGTCGAGCATGACGTCGGAGATATGGCTGCCAGACTGGCCCATCTTCTTGTCCGGACTGCCGGTCGAAACGCCGGGCGTATCCATCGGCACGATGAAGGCGCTGACATGCGCATTCTTGGGCAGCGCCTCCTTTTCGGTACGCGCCATGATCAGCGCGACATCGGCATGGGGGGCGTTGGTGATGTAGCGCTTGGTACCGTTGAGGATCCAGCCGTTCCCGTCGGGATCGGGCCGCGCCATGGTCTGCATCGCCGCGCTGTCGCTGCCGCTGCCCGGCTCGGTCAGGCCGAAACAGGCGATTTCGCCCGCAGCGATCCGCGGCCACCATTCGGCCTGCTGGTCCGCGGTGCCGCCATTCTTGATGGCGGAGTTGAACATCCCGACGTTGATCGAGAATATCGATCGGAAGGCCGGTGCGGCATAGGCCATGGTCTGCACGACCTTGGCATATTGGGTGATGTTGAGCCCGGCACCGCCGTGATCTTCGGGCACGGTCAGGCCGAACAGCCCCATCTCCTTCATCTCGGCAAGGATGTCTTCGGGGACCGCATCCCTTTCGATGACGTCCTTTTCCGCAGGTATCAGGCGTTCGCGGACATAGCGTTCGAGCTGCTCGAGAAACTGGTCGAACGTATCCTGGTCCATTCCGGGATTGGGGCTGCTCACTCGATCTCTCCCTCGCTGCTTTCCGACTCGGGCCTTGCGACAGGCATGCGCTGTTCCTCGAGCATCGAGGCGGCATCGTCCAGCGCCTCGGCTTCCTCCTGCGTCACGGGACCGGGATCGGCACCTTCGGTCGAGGAATTGCAGGCGGCCAGGGCTATCGTCAGCGCCACTGCGTGCAAAGGAACGAGTCGGTTCATGACGGCGATTCTATCTCCCCTGCGCGCCTGCGCCAAAGCCGTTACGGAAAAGGGCGGGCGGAGCGTTCGCTCCTGCCCGCCCCGAATGTTGTCCGGCGCTTATTCAGGCGGGTCTTCGCCCATCGCATCCATCGCGGCTTCGGCGGTGGCGGCAGCGCTGTTTCCGGCCTCTTCCACCGAGGCGGCTTCGGCAGCGCTCGGTCCGGTTTCGGCAGCTTCGATCGCTGCATCTGGATCGGTCACGGGTTCGTCGTCGACCGAAGCCATGGCTTCGTCGGCGGCGACTTCGACAGTGTCGGCCTCGGCCTCGGTCGAGGCGTCGTCGGCGCTGCCGCAGGCAGCAAGGGCGAGGCTGGATGCTGCGACCGCAGCGATACGGAACTTCATTTGGTTCTCCTTTGAAGTGTTATGGCGCTTGGTTAATCGCTTGTTCGTGGCTTAGCCAAGGGGAAAATGCGCGGGCACCGGTTGCGAAAGGCACACCGTGTGGCAACAGGGACGGATGGTCGCCATGCATGACAACCGGCTGGACGAAGCACGCCAGGCACTGCGTGCCACGTTCGGCTTCGACGATTTTCGCGGTCGGCAGGCCGAAGTGATCGCGCGGACGCTGGCCGGACGATCGAGCCTTGCGGTGATGCCCACCGGCGCGGGCAAGTCGCTGACCTACCAGCTTCCGGCGGTCATGCTGGAAGGCACCTGCATCGTCATCAGCCCGCTGATCGCGCTGATGCACGATCAGCTGAGGAGCGCTCGCGCCAACGGCATTCGCGCCGCCACGTTGACCAGTGCCGATGCCGACTGGCGCGAGACGCAAGACGCCTATCGTGCCGGAGAGCTGGATCTGCTCTATGTCGCGCCCGAGCGCGCCAGCCAGCCCCAGTTTCGCGATTTCCTCGGCTCTGCGCGCATTGCCCTGTTCGCGGTGGACGAGGCGCATTGCGTTTCGGAATGGGGCCACGATTTTCGTCCCGACTATCGTCTGCTGCGTCCGCTGATGGATGCATTTCCAGAGGTGCCTCGCCTTGCCCTGACCGCTACGGCAGACCGGCAGACGCGCGACGATGTGCTGGCCCAGCTCGGCATTCCCGAAGACGGTCTGGTCCTGGCGGGATTCGACCGGCCGAACATTCGCTATACCATCCGCCACCGCGACAATCCGGTGCGCCAGATCGCAGGCCTCATGGCGGAGCGGCCCGGGCCCGGCATCGTCTATGCCCAGACTCGCCGCAAGGTGGAGGATCTGGCGGACAAGTTGGCTGGCGCTACGGGACGCAGCGTGTTGCCTTACCATGCCGGGCTGGACGCGCAGACGCGCGCGGCCAACCAGGCCGCATTCGTGGCATCCGAAGATATGGTGATCGTCGCCACGGTCGCTTTCGGAATGGGCATCGACAAGCCCGACGTACGTTTCGTAGCGCATGTCGGCGTGCCGAAATCCATCGAAGCCTATTACCAGGAGACCGGCCGCGCTGGCCGCGACGGGGATCCTGCGGCAGCCACTATGTTCTGGGGTGCGGGCGATTTCGCCACCGCCCGCGCGCGGCTCGCCGAAGTGGACGGGGCGCGCCGGAATGCCGAACGCACGCGTCTCGACGCGCTCGCCGGCCTCGTCGAGACACCGCATTGTCGCCGGGCGGTCCTGCTGAGGCATTTCGGCGAAGACCCGTCCGAAACCTGCGGCAATTGCGACAATTGCCTCGATGCTCCTGGCGTGACCGATGTGACCGAACTCGCGCGCAAGCTGCTGTCTGCCGTGTACCGTACCGGCCAGAGCTTCGGCATGGGCCATTTGCAAAAGGTCCTGACCGGCGCGAACGACGACCGCATCCGGCAGCGGGGACACGACCGGCTCAGCGTCTACGGTATCGTGGAGGGAGAAGAGGCCCGTTTGCTCCAGCCTTTGGGCCGGGCGCTGCAGGCGCGCGGCGACCTGCTGCCGACCGAACATGGCGGCCTTGCTCTGGGCGGTAGTGCGCGCGACATATTGAAGGGCGAACGCGCGGTCGAAATCGTCGTCCCGCCCAAGCGGCAGCGCCGCAATCGGCGCGGCAACGACGAGGCCAACCCCGTGGGCGACCCTCTGTTCGACGCCTTGCGCGAATTGCGCCGTGAACTGGCCGCCGAAGCGCAGGTTCCGCCTTATGTCATCTTCCACGATTCCACCCTGCGCGAGATGACTGCCGCGCGTCCCGCCACCATCGCGCAGCTGGGCCAGATCGGCGGTGTCGGGACGAAGAAGCTGGAGGCCTATGGCGAGCGCTTCCTGCTGGAGATTGCACGCCACTGACCGGATTGGATTGACATTCGCTCCGCCTGATATAAATATGATATCATAATTATATCGAAGGAGGCATTCTCATGTCTATCGAATTGACCGGAATGAAGACCAGTCGCGAGAGCGCGGCGACAAGTTATAGCGGGTACATCATGCTTCTTGTGTTGCTGGGCATTACCGCCCTCGCGGCATGGGTCATCATGCAGGGCATCCCGCCCGAGGGCGCAACGAAGGGAATGAAGATCCTTTTCGTCGGCCTGCTCTTCGCTTCGCTGCTGGCCATCGTCCTGGTCGCGTCGGGCTTCTTCATGATCCAGCCGAACCAGGCTGCCGTCATCACGCTGTTCGGCGAATATCGTGGATCGGAACGGACCGAGGGCTTGCGCTGGGTCTGGCCGTGGATGGGCAAGAAGAAGATCTCGGCCCGTGCGCACAACATCCATTCCGACCGGGTGAAGATCAACGACCTGCGTGGCAACCCGATCGAGATCGCCTGTAACGTCGTTTGGCGTGTGCGCGACACCGCCCAGGCCAGTTTCGACGTCGACGATTACAAGGAGTTCGTGAACATCCAGATCGAGGCCGGACTGCGCACGGTCGGATCGCGCCATCCCTATGACGATTTCGAAGGCGAAGAGGTAACGCTTCGCGGCAGCGCCGACGTGGTCAACCGCGAGCTCCTCGAAGAACTGAACGACCGGCTCAAGGCGGCCGGTGTGGTGGTCGACGAAGCGGGACTCACACATCTCGCCTATGCCAGCGAGATCGCCAGCGCCATGCTCAAGCGCCAGCAAGCCGATGCCATCATCGCCGCACGCGCCAAGATCGTGCTCGGCGCGGTCGGGATGGTCGAGGATGCGCTCGCCAAGCTCAGCCAGGACGGCATCGTCGACATGGACGACGAACGGCGCGCCAACATGGTATCGAACCTGATGGTCGTGCTGTGCGGCGAGCGGGAAGCGCATCCGGTCGTGAACGCCGGCTCGCTCTACTGAGCGATTGCGGCGCGGCCCCATGTCCAGGAAGAAAGCCTTCGCTTTGCGTCTCGACCCGGCGGTCCACGCCGCGGTCGAGCGCCTTGCCGCAGATGAGTTGCGCAGCGCCAATGCACAGATCGAGATGCTTTTGCGCGAAGCCCTGAAGGCCCGTCGCATCGACGTGAAACCATCGAAACCGGCGCGCAGAGGGCGGCCTCCCGCCAAGGACTGAATCCCGGTTAATCGGCCGAAACCCAAATTTTTAAGGTGGTTTCAAGAGGATGCGGATTGCGGCGAAATTAACCTTTTGCGCGTAGAAAGGGGGAATGGCAAAGCACATCGCCTCCGACCTCAAACGCGTCCCTGAGTGGGCGGTGGGAGCAATTGGGCTCGCTTCGATCAGCCTTATCCCGATCGCCGCCTTCCTGTTCTAAAGGAACGCAGTCGGCCTCCAGACCGTTGACCGGGCGAAGGAGCAGCACATGGCCGGCGGATGGGCGCGCGATGGCGCAGTTCAGGACCAGATCGACGACACCGTAAGCGACGCAGTCAGCGCCGCCCGCGCTCGTATGCCCAAGGGCGAAAGCCCCGAATATTGCGACGAATGCGGAGAGCCGATCCCCGCAAAGCGGCGCGCAGCCCTGCCCGGCGTCCGAACCTGCATCGCTTGCCAGTCCGGCCGCGATGCCGCGCATCGACAGTCGGGCATCAACCGCCGCGGCAGCAAGGACAGCCAGTTGCGCTGAGGCGTGGCTGCCCTAAAGACCCCTTCCATGACTTCGCCCTTCATCTGGCTCCAGCACGCGCTGCCGCACCACGCCGTCTCGCGCGGGGCGGGCAGGATCGCTTCCTCCGAACAGCCATGGCTCAAGAACCTGCTGATCCGCCGCTTCATCGACGCTTATGACGTCGACATGAGCCAGGCCGCACGCGGGATCGACGAGTTCAGGAGCTTCAACGACTTCTTCACCCGCGAACTCAAGCCGGGCATGCGTCCGCTGGCGGACAGCAAAATGCATGTCCTCAGCCCGGCGGATGGCGCTGTCAGCCAGATCGGCCGGATCGAGAACGGTCGCATCTTCCAGGCCAAGGGGAGACACTTCACCGCGGCGCAACTGCTCGGCGGCGATGTCGAGGCGGCACGAAGGTTCGAAGGTGGCAGCTTCGCAACCATCTACCTGTCCCCGCGTGACTATCACCGCGTGCACATGCCCGCGGATGGAACGCTGAAAAGCGCAACCTATGTTCCTGGCGACCTCTTCTCGGTCAACCAGTCGACCGCTGAAAATGTCGACGGACTCTTCGCGCGCAACGAACGGCTCGCCTGCCTGTTCGACGGGGTAGCCGGCCTCTTCGGCAGCGTGATGGTGGGCGCAATGATCGTCGCCGGGATCGAAACCGTCTGGTCGGGCCTCGTCGAAACGCACCACCCGAAATTGGTGCGCGAGGACTTTACCGGCGAGCACGACTTCGCGGCAGGCGATGAAATGGGCCGTTTCATTCTCGGCTCCACCGTGGTTTTGCTGTTCGAACCCGGAAAGGTCGAATGGGATGCCGGACTGCAGGCTGGCGATGCCGTCCGGATGGGGCAGGCGATCGGGAAATGGCTTCAGCCGAAGGCGGGCGCGTAGGTGACAGTGCCGCTCGGCGCATCGCCGTCGAGCACCAGCCGCTGGAAATATTCGGCCGGAGGGCCCGGATAGACGAGCTGAGGATCGTGTTCGAAACCGAAGCGCGAGTAATAGACCGGCTCACCCAGCAGTACGATGCCCTTCGCACCCATTTCGCGGATGTCGGCGATCGCGCGCTGCATCAGGCGCAAGCCGACGCCTTCGCGCTGGTGGCTGGGCAAGACGCTGATCGGGCCGAGGCCGTACCAGTCCCTGCTGCCGTCCGAGATCGAAACCGGGGAAAGCGCGACATGCCCGACGATCCGTTCGCCATCCTCGGCTACCAGCGATAGCGTCAGATCGCCGTCGTTGCGCAGGTTCTCGACGATCTCCACCTCGCGCCCATCGCTGTGATCCACTTCCTGGAAGGCAGCATCGGTCACGACCGCGATCTGCGCGTGGTCGGCGGGCGCTTCGGGGCGGATGGTAAGCGCGCTCATGGCAGGATGTGTCCCGCCCGATCGCGCTTCGTTGCAAGATAGCGCGTGTTGTGCGGATTGTCGGGCAGCGAATGGGGCACGCGCTGCGCCACGCGAACGCCTTCGGCTTCGAGCGCATCCACCTTTGCGGGATTGTTCGTCATCAGCCGGATCTCCTTCACCCCGAGCAGATCGAGCATGCGCGCCGCGGTCGGAAAATCGCGCGCCTCGTCGGGCAGGCCGAGGCGCGTATTCGCGTCCACCGTGTCGAAGCCCTGGTCCTGCAGGCGATAGGCGCGCAGCTTGTTGACCAGCCCGATCCCGCGCCCTTCCTGCCGCATGTAGAGCAACACGCCCCAGCCGCCCTTGTCGGCTTCCTCCGCCATCGCATGCAGCGCCGCATCGAGCTGCGGCCCGCAATCGCATTTGAGGCTGCCGAGGATATCGCCGGTCAGGCACTCAGAATGGAGGCGGACCAGAGGCGCGGTGTCCGCATCCTCCTTGCCGATGATGAGCGCGACATGCTCGCGCGTGTCGTCGGGACTGCGGAATGCGACGATCCGCGCACCCTCGGCTGCGGCGACGGGCAGCCTGGCGCGAGTGGCGATGCGCAGGCGCTGCGGGTCGGTGAATGCATCGACGTCGCCAGCGGTGAGCGAGGTCGCCTCGCCCGCGCCCTGCGGATCTACGAGGAAGGCAGGCAGTATCCCTGCAATCCGCGCCAGTTCGAGCGCCGCGCGGGCCTGCCCTTCCCATTCGAGCGGCAGGGCCTTGAACGGTCCCTTGAGCGGGCTCTGCAGGTCCAGCGCCGGGTCTGCCACCGCGAGCGCGGAGGCCAGGTCGAATGCCTCCGCCCCGTGGAGCAGCACAGGCTGGCGCGGCACGGCGGCCTCGCGCTGGTTGGCAAGCTTGAGCGTGGCGGCGCGGCTTGCGGAAACGAGCATCGATTCGCCCGACACATCGGAAAATGCCGTCTCCACCGGCTGCAGCAGCGGGGCCCCCTCGATGGCCAGCGGCCAGCCGTGGCGCAAGGCGTCCACTGCCAGTGCCGCACGGCGCGAGGGAGACGGCTCGCTCAGAGGCTGAACTCCGTAACGAGCGGGACATGATCGGACGGCTTTTCCCAATCGCGGGCATATTCATGCACCGAATGGCCCGTCGCCTGCTTCGCCAGTTCGGGGCTGGCCCACATGTGGTCGAGACGGCGCCCTCGATCGTTCGCCTTCCAGTCCTTGGCGCGATAGCTCCACCAGCTGTAATAGCGCTCGGGTGCCCGGATATGTTCGCGCCCGATGTCCGACCAGCCATGCGCATCCATGAAACGCTGCAGGCTTTCCACCTCTATGGGCGTGTGGCTGACGACCTTGAGCAGCTGCTTGTGGTTCCACACGTCGCTTTCGAGCGGGGCGATGTTGAAATCGCCGA
>CAYOWF010000069.1:0-10014 GCA_964407585.1 uncultured Qipengyuania sp. | reverse complement strand
CGACGCCGAATTCTCCGAAGTCGACGAAGACGCGAAGAACTGAGACGCCTGATGATAACCACGCCCCCACCGGTGCCAATGCGCTCCGGTGGGGGTTAGGTATCGGGCGGGGATTGTTATGTCAGCTACCGAAATCGACTTCTACGAACTGCTCGGCGTGAGCCGCGATGCCGATGGTGCGGCGATCAAGAGCGCCTATCGCAAGCTCGCGATGAAGCATCATCCGGACCGTAATCCCGGCTGCACCGAGAGCGAGAGCAAGTTCAAGGCCATCAGCGTCGCCTACGATTGCCTGAAGGACCCGCAAAAGCGGGCGGCTTACGACCAGTACGGCCATGCCGCATTCCAGAACGGCGGCCCCGGCGGGGCGCACGGCAATGCCGATTTCGGCGATATCGGCGATATTTTCGAGACCATCTTCGGTTCGGCCTTCGGCGGCGGGGGCGGGCGTGCCCGTCCGCGGCGCGGTGCCGATTTGCGCTACGACATGCAGATCGGTCTGGAGGCAGCGTTCCACGGCCAGTCGAGCGAAATCGAGATCGAAGTCAGCAAGGCCTGCGACACCTGCCATGGTTCGGGCGCGCAGCCGGGCACGCATGCTCGCACCTGCAATCTGTGCGGCGGACAGGGCAATGTCCGGGCGAAACAGGGCTTCTTCGTGGTCGAACGGCCATGTCCGAACTGCCACGGTGCGGGCGAAGTCATCACCTCGCCCTGCCGCGATTGCCGCGGGGAAGGGCGCGTGGACGTCCCGCAGAAGCTCGAAGTCGATATTCCGCCCGGAGTCGATACCGGCACGCGCATCCGCCTGTCGGGCAAGGGCGAAGCCGGGCCGCGCGGCGCACCTCCGGGCGATCTCTACATCTTCGTCCATGTGAAGCCGCACGAGATTTTCCAGCGCGAAGGCACCACGCTCGCGACGCGCGTGCCGATCAGCTTCACCAAGGCGGCACTGGGCGGATCTATCGAAATTCCCGGCATCGACGGCGAAGAACTGACCCTCGAGATCCCCGCCGGTATCCAGTCGGGCAAGCAATTGCGCCAGCGCGGTGCGGGCATGCCGGTCCTCCAGGGCCGTGGCCGCGGCGATATGGTGGTCGAGATCGCAGTCGAAACCCCGACCAAGCTGAGCAAGGAACAGCGCGCATTGCTGGAGGAATTCCGCGAGCTGGAAACGGGCGACGAATGCCCGCAAAGCAAGGGTTTCTTCGAGAAAATCCGCAGCGCCTTGGGCGCGTGATCGATGGGCGGGCCGACGAACCCGCAAGGCATCGATTTTGCCGACGTTCTTGCCGCCTGCCGAAAGGGTGACGAAGAGGCCCCGGATTTGGTCGAGGCCGTGCTCGAACGCCATCCCGACTGGGTGGAAGGGCACAAGGCCTTGGCCCGATTACGTACGGAAGCCCGTCATCCCGAGCCCTTGTCGAGGATCGAGGATGCCCTGGTAACCTTTCCCGACCACCCCGGCCTTTGGATGGCGTTCATATCGCTGCTCGGAGCGTCGGGACAATATGCCCGCGCAGCAGAAACGCTTGCAGGGCTGGTCGAACAACGGGGCCCGATACCGCCGTTACTGGTGATGCAGGCGCGCTACGAGGGCCTTCGTGGCGATGCTGCAAAAGCGCTAGGTTTGCTGGAACGGGTTCCGGCGGACGTCCCCGAGCGGGAGTTCGAGACTCTGCGCAACCTGATCCGCCTGGACCGGTACGATGACGCGAAAGCCAAGCTCGATCTCCTGCTGGAACGCGATCGAACCGACATCGAGCTTTGGGCCTTGGCCGAACTTGTGTGGCGGCGATCAGGAGACCCGCGCCACGCCTGGCTTCTGCCCACGGAAAGGCTGGTCGGCCAGACGGATCTCGGTCTTTCGGGCGGAGAGCTCGATGCGGTCGTCGAAGTGGTCCGGGGCCTGCACGATACCCGTGGGGAACCTCTCGGCCAGAGCGTCAGATCCGGCACACAGACGCGAGGCGACCTCCGCTCCAATGAGGAACCCGAAATTGCCCGCCTCCTCGATGCCATCGAAGCTGCACTCGCCGCCTATTCCGATCGTATTTCGGATTTACCTGCCGATCACCCGATGGCGCCTGTTGCCGTGCGCAAACCGCGTATCACGACCTGCTGGTCGATCCGGCTCCAGTCGGGCGGTCACCATATTCCGCATATCCACGAGCACGGACTGGTAAGTTCCGCAGTACATCTTTCGCTTCCTGGCGAGGACCAGGGAGTGCTCGATCTGGGTCGTCCGCCGCAACATCTGTCTTCCGATACCGACCCTGTTGCGTCCATCGCGCCTCGGCCGGGCGCAATGGTGCTGTTTCCGAGTTTCCTGTACCATTCGACCCGGCCCTTCCGCGCTGGAGAAAGACTGACCGTGGCGTTCGACGCCGAATGACGAGCCTTACGCCAGCCGATCGATCACTTCGCTGCGGATCTGTTCGATAAGTCCGGCAGCGCAGCGGAAGGCGGCGGCTTCCTCGTCGAGAATAGCGAGGAAGACGCGGCGCTTGAATTCGCGCAGAACCGTGTCTTCAGGTAAGTCGGCAAGCGTGGAAAATACGAGGTCGATCATCCGTTCGGCACCGTGCAGACGGCCCCAGAGGTAATCGTTTTCGCGGTAGGCGCGGCTGAAGAACGCTCCGAAATTGTAGAATTCGATGCCGCGCAAGGTCGCCATCGTGCCCCCGTCGCGAATGCTCTTGGCATCGTGCGGGCTGATCCGGTCGACCTTGACCGGATCGAATTCGGTCAGCCCCTCGTTGCGGAGAAGCGGCAGGGTGGCGACATCGTAATAGGGAAAGCCGAGATAGGCGAAGAGCATCCGCCGCTTGAGATTGGTCGGCATCTCCTCGAACGCTTCCGCCAGCATTTCTTCGGCGCGATCGTCGATCTCCGGCAGCAGGCGCTTCTTTTCGACATGGTCGAGCAGGCCCGCCGGATCGCCGAGCACGTTGCGCGCGATGTCGGTAAATTCTTCGCCCAAGGCGCTGGCGTTTTCCTTGTCGAAATACAGCGCCAGGATCCGGAAGATCGCATCGCGCCCTTTCTCCAGTGCATCGTCGGGGATGTCGGGATCGGCCTCCCAGTCGCGCGATAGCCGGCGAGCGAGGAGACGAAGCCGACGAATGCGGAACCCGATATCGTGTTCGCGGAAGAAAGCGATCGCTTCGGCCGTCGCGCCACCCTTCGGATCCGCAAGCGTATCGAGACCACGGCGCTGGAGCTCCTCGCGCAGTACATCGGCGATCGGCGTATGGTCCGACATGTGGAGCGGTGGCGCTGCCTCCCATGCAAGCTTGGCCAGGCGTGTGACTATGCCGCTCAGTTTGGACTGCGCGTATGAATGGAAGGCATAGCCCGCCTGCTCGGCGGCCGCCTGCTGTGCCTTCTGCCTCCACGCCTTGAGCCGCTTGGGCGTAGGGCTGTCGAGAAACAGCGTATAGCCGAACAGCTTCTCGACCGTTCGTTCGACCTCCGGACGCAGGGCGTTGATGATCCGTGAAAGCCGCTCGGCTTCGCGGCTTTGTTCTTCGAGCTGTTCCAGATTGTCGCGGATCGGCTGTTCGCGCGGGATGGTGGAGAGCGATCCGAAGATCGCGGAAAAGAACCCGACGTCCTGCTTGCCGCGTGCGTGGCGTTCGCCGAAACGTTCGGGTCGCGGATCGACATAGACGAAGCGGCGGTCGACCTCGCGCTGGGCGGGGCGACCGCGCAGTGCGGCCATGGCACCGGCGAAGGGTTTGTTGACCAGCACCGAACCGTCGATGAGCGACACGTCTTCGACATCGTCTCGCATGACGTGGACGGGCATGATCCGTTCGAGGAAGGTGTCGCGGGTAGGCCAGTCGCGCCCGGTATCTTCTGCCAGCTGCTGGATCTCCGAAACCTTCAGCGGCGGGAAAGCGCCGGGAAAGCTCGCCGTAGCCCGGGCGGCGAAGACCAGTTCAAGCGGATCTGCCAGGTCCTCTCCGCCGGCCTGCGGAGTCTTGCGTCGTACCGTAATCGGCAGGCGATGCTCGCTATCTTCCACGACAGGCGGGCTGTTGAGGTGGAGCAGTTCCAGGTAACCGTGGAAGTCGGTCGTCGTCACGAACAGGTCGAGCGGATGGTTCGGCGGCAGGAGGGGTTCTTCCACATCCGCTTCGGCCATGGCGGCAAAGGCCCGTTCCAGCAATTTGGAGAAACCCAGTCCCGAGAACGGCGGTTCGAACCAGCGCCCCCGGATAAGGTGCGAAACTTTCCGCCGGACCTCGTCGCGCGTTTCGGGTGCGACCTCGGTGGCGATTTCGTTGCCCGGCCTGCTGAGCAGCCAGTTCGCGAGCGGCTGCGCCCAGATCTTCCCGCCCGACCAGCGCAATTTCGCGTCGGGGTGGGTCAGCTCGTCGACATCGGCCACTTCGAGCCACAGGTCGGTAAGCGGCTCGAGGCTTTGCCCCGAATAGATGGCCTGTGCGAGGAACACGGCGTTGATACCGCCTGCGCTCGCACCGCTCATGATGTCGGGCAGGACCCGCAACCGGAGGCCGGCGCGTTCTTCGACATGTTCGAGAATGTCGCGGTAGACCTCGTGGACCCCGCCGCGCTGCGGGCCGTTCCCGTGGAAATCGCGGCTTGCACGGGCCAGCTGCCACAATTCGCGTGTGACCCCGTGCATATAGACCGCCAGGCTCACCCCGCCGTAGCAGACCAGTGCAATCCTGAGTTCCTTCTGCCGCATTGCCTCCGCTTGTGCACAGCGTGAACGCCAAAGGCAATTGCGTTCTGCAAATGTTCTGTTAGGGAATCGCGCATGGCGAAACCGAAGAAGCGCTATATCTGCCAGGCCTGCGGGTCCGTGTCGCACCGCTGGCAGGGCCAGTGTGCCGATTGTGCGGAATGGAACACCCTCGTCGAAGATGCACCTGCCACCGTGTTCTCCTTGAAGCACGATTTGTCGAGCGGGGGCAGGGCGGTCGAATTCGTGGACCTCGACAAGCCGGGTGAAATCCCGGTGCGTCAGAAGACCGGCCTGGTGGAATTCGACCGCGCGCTGGGCGGTGGCCTCGTTCCGGGCAGCGCGATTTTGATGGGCGGCGACCCGGGCATCGGAAAATCGACCTTGCTGCTTCAGGCGGCCGCCAAGGTGGCGCGCGAAGGGCATGGCGTGGTCTATGTCAGCGGAGAAGAAGCGGCCGGGCAGGTGCGGATGCGGGCATCGCGGCTCGGCCTGTCGGACGCGCCGGTGAAACTGGCTGCGGCCACGGGCGTGCGCGATATCCTCACCTCCCTGGGCCGGATGGACACGCCGAAGCTTCTCGTGATCGATTCCATCCAGACGATGCATTCGGACACGATCGAGGGCGCCCCCGGTACCGTCAGCCAGGTGCGCGGCTGCGCCTTCGAACTCATCCGCTATGCCAAGGAAAACGGCGTCGCGCTGGTGCTGGTGGGCCATGTCACGAAGGACGGCAATATCGCCGGTCCGCGCGTACTCGAACACATGGTCGACGTGGTAATGAGCTTCGAGGGGGAGCGCAGTCACCAGTACCGGATCCTCAGGGCGCTTAAGAACCGCTTCGGCGCAGTCGATGAAATCGGCGTTTTCGCCATGGCGGGCGATGGGCTCGAAGAGGTCGAGAACCCGTCCATGCTGTTCCTTTCCCGGCGGGAACAGCCCATGGCGGGGAGCGCGGTTTTCCCGGCGATGGAAGGCACCCGGCCCGTGCTGGTTGAGATACAGGCGCTGATCGTCCGGCTGCAGTCGGGTGCCACCCCTCGCCGAGCCGTGGTGGGCTGGGACAATGGCCGTCTCGCCATGCTGCTGGCGGTATTGGAATCGCGCTGCGGTCTGTCCTTCAGCTCGGCGGAAGTCTACCTCAACGTCGCCGGTGGCTATCGCCTTTCGGACCCGGCTGCCGACCTTGCAGTAGCAGCCGCCCTGGTAAGCGCGCTGGCCGACAAGCCATTGCCCGATCGCAGCGTCTGGGTGGGCGAGGTCAGCCTGGCCGGCGAAGTGCGCCCGGTGGCGCATGGCGGGGTCCGTATGCGCGAGGCGGCGAAGCTGGGATTCGACAAGGGCTTCGGCCCATCCGATGCCAAGAACGGTTCGTCAGCCCTGGATTACACGGGCTTGGGACAACTGGCGAACCTCGTTGACCGGGTGATGAGCAGTCAATAGACCTTCGGGCCGAGGGCCTTAGTAGGGTTTTATGACGGGTTTCGATTTTATCGTTCTGCTGATTGTGGTCGTTGCGGCCACAGGTGGATACATGCGCGGTTTCCTGCAGGAAATCCTCTCGCTTGCGTCGTGGATTCTCGCGGCCTTCGCGATTCGCTACATGCACACTCCGCTGACCTTGGTCATGCAGGACTATATCGGGCAGAATGTCACAACATCGGTGCTTTCCTTCACCCTGCTGCTGCTGATTCCCTATGCCGCGATGAAGGTGATCGCTTCCAACGTCGGGATGGCTTCGCGCAGTTCGGTGCTCGGCCCGATCGATCGCGTGCTGGGTATCGGTTTCGGCGCGCTCAAGGGGCTGGTGATCGCAGTCATCGCCTTTTCGGTTCTGGTCCTCGGTTACGATTCCGTGTGGGACTATCGCGGTCGCCCGATCTGGATCACGACGGCGAAGAGCTACGAACTGGTCGATGCGGGATCGCGTTCGGTCGTGGAAGTGCTGGCCCAACGCCGTGCCAAGCTGCTGGGCGAGGAAGCGGCCGCCGCAAAAGCCGCCGCGGAGTGAGTTCCGCAGGCAACGCTCCCCTTTATTCGCCGCAATTGCTCGCACTTGCGGTCGAACTCGCTGACTATCCCTTCGACCCTGCTGCCCCTTTCACGGGTGAAGCGCGCTCGCGGAGTTGCGGCAGTACGGTGTTGCTCTCCAGCGGTGATGAGATGCGATCGCTCGGCCTGCGGGTCACGGCCTGTGCGGTCGGGCAGGCCTCGGCCGCCATATTCGCGCGGCACTGCGAGGGCGCCGACGCGGGCACGCTGGCCGATACGCTTGACGCATTGGAAGGCTGGCTGGCGAGCAAAGCTCCCATGCCCGACTGGCCGGACATGCATCTGATAGCCCCCGCGCGCGACTATCCCGGCCGACACGGAGCGATCCTGCTGCCGTGGAAGGCCGCGTTGGACGCGCTTTCCAAGGGCGGGGAGGCGCGCTAAGCCCGGCGCAAACGTTCCAAGAGAGGGGAGCAAGTGGAATGGCAGGCGAAGCGGCCTTGCAAAGGGAACCCACCGAGAAGGAAATCCGGCTCGTCATCGCGGCCAGCAGCGCCGGCACGGTGTTCGAATGGTACGATTTCTTCATCTACGGAACGCTTGCCGGCCTGATCGGCGCGGCGTTCTTTCCCAGCGGGAATGAGACGTTGCAGATCCTGCTCGTATGGGCGGGCTTCGCCGTGGGCTTCGGCTTTCGTCCGCTCGGTGCGATCCTGTTCGGTTTCCTCGGCGACAGGCTGGGGCGCAAATATACCTTCCTGGTCACGGTCACGCTGATGGGTATCGCCACCGCTGGCGTTGGGATGATCCCCAGCGCGGCAAGCATCGGCATTGCAGCGCCGATCATCGTGATCGGTTTCCGAATATTGCAGGGGCTGGCGCTGGGCGGTGAATATGGCGGTGCGGCCATCTATGTCGCGGAACACGCGCCGCCCGAAAAGCGCGGCTATTATACCAGCTTCATCCAGGCGAGCGTGGTCGGCGGCTTCGTGCTCTCGATCATCGTCGTACTGGCCTGCCGTGCGCTCATTCCTGCCGACGACTTCGTCGAGTGGGGCTGGCGCGTGCCGTTCCTGCTGTCGATCGCCCTGCTGTTCATTTCACTATGGATGCGGCTCAAGCTTTCCGAAAGCCCGGTATTCCAGGCGATGAAGGAAGCCGGCGAAACCAGCGCCAATCCGTTCAAGGAAAGCCTGACCTATCCCGGCAATCCGAAGCGTATCTTCGTGGCCCTGTTCGGAATCACCGGCATTCTCACGACCATTTGGTACACCGCTTTCTTCTCTTCGCTGAGCTTCCTGCGCCGCGACATGCGCGTCGACGAGAGCACGGTGGAATGGATCCTGCTGATCGCCGGTTTCATTTCGATGAGCTTCTACGTGGTCGTGGGCAAATGGTCCGACCGGGTCGGCCGCAAGAAACCGATCATCATCGGGGCGGTGGCGACGCTGGTGCTGCTCTTCCCGATATTCTGGACCATGGGCAGCCTTGCCAATCCGGGCCTTGCGCAGGCGGCCGAGGACAATCCGGTCGTGGTGAGTGGGCGCGAATGCACCACCGATCCCTTCGCCGACCTGTTCGATCGCGAGCAGAGCGAGTGCGGCAAGATCCTCGAGACGCTGACTGCCAGCGGCGTCGCCTATACGCTCGAGGATAGCGATGTCCTGGGCCTGAGCGTGGGCGGGGAGAATGTCGAACTCGGCGCGGATTGGTCGGGCGACGCCGCTGCACGTCGCGACGGTATCCAGGCGGCACTGACCGAACGCGGGTTCGATTTCTCAAAGCAGACGCCCCCGCTGTTGAACATTTTTGCGATTGGTGGATTGCTGCTCGTGTGCGGCGTCTTGTCGGCGCTGACCTATGGCTCGGTCGCCGCGCTCCTGTCCGAGATGTTCCCGGCGAAGATCCGGTACAGCTCGATGTCGATTCCCTATCATATCGGCGCGGGCTATCTCGGCGGATTCCTGCCGCTGATCGCCGGTATCATCGTGGCTCGGACCGGCGATCTCTATGCCGGGCTGTGGTACACGATGGCGGTGGTCGGCTTCGGCCTGATCGTCGCCTGGTGGGGCATCCCCGACGGACCGCCGCGCGATTTCGAGGAATCGGGCGATGCGCCTCCCGTGAACCCGTCTACGCCGTGACAGCGTCACCGCCGCCGACGCTGCGTCTCGACCTCGATCGCGAAGCTCTTGCGCATAACTGGCGCGCGCTCGATCGCATGTCGGGTCGGGCGAGGGCCGGAGCCGCGGTCAAAGCCGATTGCTACGGGCTCGGCGTGGAGCAATGCGTCCCGGTTCTCCGCGATGCGGGATGCCGCGATTTCTTCGTCGCGCACTGGAGCGAAGTCGCCTCCGTGCTGGACCATGTCCCGCCCGAACAGCTGTGCGTACTCCATGGGCCGCTCGACGCCGAGGAAGCCAACTACGCGCGGGAGACGGGCGTTCTGCCGGTGATCGATTCCCTGCGGCAGGCGAGGCTCTGGACCGATAGCGGGGGCGGAGCGTGCCACCTCATGGTCGATACCGGCATCAACCGGCTCGGAATATCTCCGGGCGAGATTGCCGACCCTGCGATACAGGCGCTCGACATACAGGTGCTGATGAGCCACCTCGCCTGCGCCGACGAGGACAGCGCGATGAATGCGCGCCAGCTCGCCTCCTTCCGCGACATCCTTCCGCTGGTCGAACATCGCGAGGCAAGTTTCGCCAACAGCGCAGGTATCGCGCTTGGAGCCGATTATCATTTCGATCTCACGCGGCCGGGCCTGTCGCTTTACGGCGGGGTGCCGCGAGCCGAACTGGCTGGCGAAATCCGGCAGGTGGCCTTTCCCCGCGCGGCGATCATCCAGACGCGCCAGCTGCGTGCCGGCGAGAGCGTGGGTTACAACGCGACCTTCACCGCATCGCAGGACCTGCGCGTAGGCGTGCTCTCGCTGGGTTACGCCGACGGCATCCTTCGCAATTGGGGCGGCGCGGCCTTCCGTAGCGGGGAAAAACGCCTGCCGATATTGGGCAAGGTATCGATGGACATGATCGTGGTCGACCTGTCGACGTCGCCCGAACTGGCCGAGGGCGACTGGCTCGAACTGCCCTATCACCTGCCCGATGCTGCACGGCAAACCTCTGTATCGCAATATGAATTGCTCACCGTTCTCGGGAACCGGTTCCAGCGCTGAATCGCATGTTGCGCTGCACATTGTGCAAGTGCTAAGCATCTCTGCAACGCACAACGGGGAGTGACGAGAGCATGGCAAAGCGGACCGCCGACGGCGAACCGATCATCATCAAGAAATACGCCAACCGGCG
>CAYOWF010000068.1:0-10020 GCA_964407585.1 uncultured Qipengyuania sp. | reverse complement strand
GAAGAGGTGGTCGACGCCGAATTCTCCGAAGTCGACGAAGACGCGAAGAACTGAGACGCCTGATGATAACCACGCCCCCACCGGTGCCAATGCGCTCCGGTGGGGGTTAGGTATCGGGCGGGGATTGTTATGTCAGCTACCGAAATCGACTTCTACGAACTGCTCGGCGTGAGCCGCGATGCCGATGGTGCGGCGATCAAGAGCGCCTATCGCAAGCTCGCGATGAAGCATCATCCGGACCGTAATCCCGGCTGCACCGAGAGCGAGAGCAAGTTCAAGGCCATCAGCGTCGCCTACGATTGCCTGAAGGACCCGCAAAAGCGGGCGGCTTACGACCAGTACGGCCATGCCGCATTCCAGAACGGCGGCCCCGGCGGGGCGCACGGCAATGCCGATTTCGGCGATATCGGCGATATTTTCGAGACCATCTTCGGTTCGGCCTTCGGCGGCGGGGGCGGGCGTGCCCGTCCGCGGCGCGGTGCCGATTTGCGCTACGACATGCAGATCGGTCTGGAGGCAGCGTTCCACGGCCAGTCGAGCGAAATCGAGATCGAAGTCAGCAAGGCCTGCGACACCTGCCATGGTTCGGGCGCGCAGCCGGGCACGCATGCTCGCACCTGCAATCTGTGCGGCGGACAGGGCAATGTCCGGGCGAAACAGGGCTTCTTCGTGGTCGAACGGCCATGTCCGAACTGCCACGGTGCGGGCGAAGTCATCACCTCGCCCTGCCGCGATTGCCGCGGGGAAGGGCGCGTGGACGTCCCGCAGAAGCTCGAAGTCGATATTCCGCCCGGAGTCGATACCGGCACGCGCATCCGCCTGTCGGGCAAGGGCGAAGCCGGGCCGCGCGGCGCACCTCCGGGCGATCTCTACATCTTCGTCCATGTGAAGCCGCACGAGATTTTCCAGCGCGAAGGCACCACGCTCGCGACGCGCGTGCCGATCAGCTTCACCAAGGCGGCACTGGGCGGATCTATCGAAATTCCCGGCATCGACGGCGAAGAACTGACCCTCGAGATCCCCGCCGGTATCCAGTCGGGCAAGCAATTGCGCCAGCGCGGTGCGGGCATGCCGGTCCTCCAGGGCCGTGGCCGCGGCGATATGGTGGTCGAGATCGCAGTCGAAACCCCGACCAAGCTGAGCAAGGAACAGCGCGCATTGCTGGAGGAATTCCGCGAGCTGGAAACGGGCGACGAATGCCCGCAAAGCAAGGGTTTCTTCGAGAAAATCCGCAGCGCCTTGGGCGCGTGATCGATGGGCGGGCCGACGAACCCGCAAGGCATCGATTTTGCCGACGTTCTTGCCGCCTGCCGAAAGGGTGACGAAGAGGCCCCGGATTTGGTCGAGGCCGTGCTCGAACGCCATCCCGACTGGGTGGAAGGGCACAAGGCCTTGGCCCGATTACGTACGGAAGCCCGTCATCCCGAGCCCTTGTCGAGGATCGAGGATGCCCTGGTAACCTTTCCCGACCACCCCGGCCTTTGGATGGCGTTCATATCGCTGCTCGGAGCGTCGGGACAATATGCCCGCGCAGCAGAAACGCTTGCAGGGCTGGTCGAACAACGGGGCCCGATACCGCCGTTACTGGTGATGCAGGCGCGCTACGAGGGCCTTCGTGGCGATGCTGCAAAAGCGCTAGGTTTGCTGGAACGGGTTCCGGCGGACGTCCCCGAGCGGGAGTTCGAGACTCTGCGCAACCTGATCCGCCTGGACCGGTACGATGACGCGAAAGCCAAGCTCGATCTCCTGCTGGAACGCGATCGAACCGACATCGAGCTTTGGGCCTTGGCCGAACTTGTGTGGCGGCGATCAGGAGACCCGCGCCACGCCTGGCTTCTGCCCACGGAAAGGCTGGTCGGCCAGACGGATCTCGGTCTTTCGGGCGGAGAGCTCGATGCGGTCGTCGAAGTGGTCCGGGGCCTGCACGATACCCGTGGGGAACCTCTCGGCCAGAGCGTCAGATCCGGCACACAGACGCGAGGCGACCTCCGCTCCAATGAGGAACCCGAAATTGCCCGCCTCCTCGATGCCATCGAAGCTGCACTCGCCGCCTATTCCGATCGTATTTCGGATTTACCTGCCGATCACCCGATGGCGCCTGTTGCCGTGCGCAAACCGCGTATCACGACCTGCTGGTCGATCCGGCTCCAGTCGGGCGGTCACCATATTCCGCATATCCACGAGCACGGACTGGTAAGTTCCGCAGTACATCTTTCGCTTCCTGGCGAGGACCAGGGAGTGCTCGATCTGGGTCGTCCGCCGCAACATCTGTCTTCCGATACCGACCCTGTTGCGTCCATCGCGCCTCGGCCGGGCGCAATGGTGCTGTTTCCGAGTTTCCTGTACCATTCGACCCGGCCCTTCCGCGC
The DNA here is from genome assembly GCA_964407585.1 of uncultured Qipengyuania sp. Taxonomy (GTDB): domain Bacteria; phylum Pseudomonadota; class Alphaproteobacteria; order Sphingomonadales; family Sphingomonadaceae; genus Qipengyuania. The sequence continues at coordinate 7,651 of CAYOWF010000068.1, read as the reverse complement.
TGGAGAAAGACTGACCGTGGCGTTCGACGCCGAATGACGAGCCTTACGCCAGCCGATCGATCACTTCGCTGCGGATCTGTTCGATAAGTCCGGCAGCGCAGCGGAAGGCGGCGGCTTCCTCGTCGAGAATAGCGAGGAAGACGCGGCGCTTGAATTCGCGCAGAACCGTGTCTTCAGGTAAGTCGGCAAGCGTGGAAAATACGAGGTCGATCATCCGTTCGGCACCGTGCAGACGGCCCCAGAGGTAATCGTTTTCGCGGTAGGCGCGGCTGAAGAACGCTCCGAAATTGTAGAATTCGATGCCGCGCAAGGTCGCCATCGTGCCCCCGTCGCGAATGCTCTTGGCATCGTGCGGGCTGATCCGGTCGACCTTGACCGGATCGAATTCGGTCAGCCCCTCGTTGCGGAGAAGCGGCAGGGTGGCGACATCGTAATAGGGAAAGCCGAGATAGGCGAAGAGCATCCGCCGCTTGAGATTGGTCGGCATCTCCTCGAACGCTTCCGCCAGCATTTCTTCGGCGCGATCGTCGATCTCCGGCAGCAGGCGCTTCTTTTCGACATGGTCGAGCAGGCCCGCCGGATCGCCGAGCACGTTGCGCGCGATGTCGGTAAATTCTTCGCCCAAGGCGCTGGCGTTTTCCTTGTCGAAATACAGCGCCAGGATCCGGAAGATCGCATCGCGCCCTTTCTCCAGTGCATCGTCGGGGATGTCGGGATCGGCCTCCCAGTCGCGCGATAGCCGGCGAGCGAGGAGACGAAGCCGACGAATGCGGAACCCGATATCGTGTTCGCGGAAGAAAGCGATCGCTTCGGCCGTCGCGCCACCCTTCGGATCCGCAAGCGTATCGAGACCACGGCGCTGGAGCTCCTCGCGCAGTACATCGGCGATCGGCGTATGGTCCGACATGTGGAGCGGTGGCGCTGCCTCCCATGCAAGCTTGGCCAGGCGTGTGACTATGCCGCTCAGTTTGGACTGCGCGTATGAATGGAAGGCATAGCCCGCCTGCTCGGCGGCCGCCTGCTGTGCCTTCTGCCTCCACGCCTTGAGCCGCTTGGGCGTAGGGCTGTCGAGAAACAGCGTATAGCCGAACAGCTTCTCGACCGTTCGTTCGACCTCCGGACGCAGGGCGTTGATGATCCGTGAAAGCCGCTCGGCTTCGCGGCTTTGTTCTTCGAGCTGTTCCAGATTGTCGCGGATCGGCTGTTCGCGCGGGATGGTGGAGAGCGATCCGAAGATCGCGGAAAAGAACCCGACGTCCTGCTTGCCGCGTGCGTGGCGTTCGCCGAAACGTTCGGGTCGCGGATCGACATAGACGAAGCGGCGGTCGACCTCGCGCTGGGCGGGGCGACCGCGCAGTGCGGCCATGGCACCGGCGAAGGGTTTGTTGACCAGCACCGAACCGTCGATGAGCGACACGTCTTCGACATCGTCTCGCATGACGTGGACGGGCATGATCCGTTCGAGGAAGGTGTCGCGGGTAGGCCAGTCGCGCCCGGTATCTTCTGCCAGCTGCTGGATCTCCGAAACCTTCAGCGGCGGGAAAGCGCCGGGAAAGCTCGCCGTAGCCCGGGCGGCGAAGACCAGTTCAAGCGGATCTGCCAGGTCCTCTCCGCCGGCCTGCGGAGTCTTGCGTCGTACCGTAATCGGCAGGCGATGCTCGCTATCTTCCACGACAGGCGGGCTGTTGAGGTGGAGCAGTTCCAGGTAACCGTGGAAGTCGGTCGTCGTCACGAACAGGTCGAGCGGATGGTTCGGCGGCAGGAGGGGTTCTTCCACATCCGCTTCGGCCATGGCGGCAAAGGCCCGTTCCAGCAATTTGGAGAAACCCAGTCCCGAGAACGGCGGTTCGAACCAGCGCCCCCGGATAAGGTGCGAAACTTTCCGCCGGACCTCGTCGCGCGTTTCGGGTGCGACCTCGGTGGCGATTTCGTTGCCCGGCCTGCTGAGCAGCCAGTTCGCGAGCGGCTGCGCCCAGATCTTCCCGCCCGACCAGCGCAATTTCGCGTCGGGGTGGGTCAGCTCGTCGACATCGGCCACTTCGAGCCACAGGTCGGTAAGCGGCTCGAGGCTTTGCCCCGAATAGATGGCCTGTGCGAGGAACACGGCGTTGATACCGCCTGCGCTCGCACCGCTCATGATGTCGGGCAGGACCCGCAACCGGAGGCCGGCGCGTTCTTCGACATGTTCGAGAATGTCGCGGTAGACCTCGTGGACCCCGCCGCGCTGCGGGCCGTTCCCGTGGAAATCGCGGCTTGCACGGGCCAGCTGCCACAATTCGCGTGTGACCCCGTGCATATAGACCGCCAGGCTCACCCCGCCGTAGCAGACCAGTGCAATCCTGAGTTCCTTCTGCCGCATTGCCTCCGCTTGTGCACAGCGTGAACGCCAAAGGCAATTGCGTTCTGCAAATGTTCTGTTAGGGAATCGCGCATGGCGAAACCGAAGAAGCGCTATATCTGCCAGGCCTGCGGGTCCGTGTCGCACCGCTGGCAGGGCCAGTGTGCCGATTGTGCGGAATGGAACACCCTCGTCGAAGATGCACCTGCCACCGTGTTCTCCTTGAAGCACGATTTGTCGAGCGGGGGCAGGGCGGTCGAATTCGTGGACCTCGACAAGCCGGGTGAAATCCCGGTGCGTCAGAAGACCGGCCTGGTGGAATTCGACCGCGCGCTGGGCGGTGGCCTCGTTCCGGGCAGCGCGATTTTGATGGGCGGCGACCCGGGCATCGGAAAATCGACCTTGCTGCTTCAGGCGGCCGCCAAGGTGGCGCGCGAAGGGCATGGCGTGGTCTATGTCAGCGGAGAAGAAGCGGCCGGGCAGGTGCGGATGCGGGCATCGCGGCTCGGCCTGTCGGACGCGCCGGTGAAACTGGCTGCGGCCACGGGCGTGCGCGATATCCTCACCTCCCTGGGCCGGATGGACACGCCGAAGCTTCTCGTGATCGATTCCATCCAGACGATGCATTCGGACACGATCGAGGGCGCCCCCGGTACCGTCAGCCAGGTGCGCGGCTGCGCCTTCGAACTCATCCGCTATGCCAAGGAAAACGGCGTCGCGCTGGTGCTGGTGGGCCATGTCACGAAGGACGGCAATATCGCCGGTCCGCGCGTACTCGAACACATGGTCGACGTGGTAATGAGCTTCGAGGGGGAGCGCAGTCACCAGTACCGGATCCTCAGGGCGCTTAAGAACCGCTTCGGCGCAGTCGATGAAATCGGCGTTTTCGCCATGGCGGGCGATGGGCTCGAAGAGGTCGAGAACCCGTCCATGCTGTTCCTTTCCCGGCGGGAACAGCCCATGGCGGGGAGCGCGGTTTTCCCGGCGATGGAAGGCACCCGGCCCGTGCTGGTTGAGATACAGGCGCTGATCGTCCGGCTGCAGTCGGGTGCCACCCCTCGCCGAGCCGTGGTGGGCTGGGACAATGGCCGTCTCGCCATGCTGCTGGCGGTATTGGAATCGCGCTGCGGTCTGTCCTTCAGCTCGGCGGAAGTCTACCTCAACGTCGCCGGTGGCTATCGCCTTTCGGACCCGGCTGCCGACCTTGCAGTAGCAGCCGCCCTGGTAAGCGCGCTGGCCGACAAGCCATTGCCCGATCGCAGCGTCTGGGTGGGCGAGGTCAGCCTGGCCGGCGAAGTGCGCCCGGTGGCGCATGGCGGGGTCCGTATGCGCGAGGCGGCGAAGCTGGGATTCGACAAGGGCTTCGGCCCATCCGATGCCAAGAACGGTTCGTCAGCCCTGGATTACACGGGCTTGGGACAACTGGCGAACCTCGTTGACCGGGTGATGAGCAGTCAATAGACCTTCGGGCCGAGGGCCTTAGTAGGGTTTTATGACGGGTTTCGATTTTATCGTTCTGCTGATTGTGGTCGTTGCGGCCACAGGTGGATACATGCGCGGTTTCCTGCAGGAAATCCTCTCGCTTGCGTCGTGGATTCTCGCGGCCTTCGCGATTCGCTACATGCACACTCCGCTGACCTTGGTCATGCAGGACTATATCGGGCAGAATGTCACAACATCGGTGCTTTCCTTCACCCTGCTGCTGCTGATTCCCTATGCCGCGATGAAGGTGATCGCTTCCAACGTCGGGATGGCTTCGCGCAGTTCGGTGCTCGGCCCGATCGATCGCGTGCTGGGTATCGGTTTCGGCGCGCTCAAGGGGCTGGTGATCGCAGTCATCGCCTTTTCGGTTCTGGTCCTCGGTTACGATTCCGTGTGGGACTATCGCGGTCGCCCGATCTGGATCACGACGGCGAAGAGCTACGAACTGGTCGATGCGGGATCGCGTTCGGTCGTGGAAGTGCTGGCCCAACGCCGTGCCAAGCTGCTGGGCGAGGAAGCGGCCGCCGCAAAAGCCGCCGCGGAGTGAGTTCCGCAGGCAACGCTCCCCTTTATTCGCCGCAATTGCTCGCACTTGCGGTCGAACTCGCTGACTATCCCTTCGACCCTGCTGCCCCTTTCACGGGTGAAGCGCGCTCGCGGAGTTGCGGCAGTACGGTGTTGCTCTCCAGCGGTGATGAGATGCGATCGCTCGGCCTGCGGGTCACGGCCTGTGCGGTCGGGCAGGCCTCGGCCGCCATATTCGCGCGGCACTGCGAGGGCGCCGACGCGGGCACGCTGGCCGATACGCTTGACGCATTGGAAGGCTGGCTGGCGAGCAAAGCTCCCATGCCCGACTGGCCGGACATGCATCTGATAGCCCCCGCGCGCGACTATCCCGGCCGACACGGAGCGATCCTGCTGCCGTGGAAGGCCGCGTTGGACGCGCTTTCCAAGGGCGGGGAGGCGCGCTAAGCCCGGCGCAAACGTTCCAAGAGAGGGGAGCAAGTGGAATGGCAGGCGAAGCGGCCTTGCAAAGGGAACCCACCGAGAAGGAAATCCGGCTCGTCATCGCGGCCAGCAGCGCCGGCACGGTGTTCGAATGGTACGATTTCTTCATCTACGGAACGCTTGCCGGCCTGATCGGCGCGGCGTTCTTTCCCAGCGGGAATGAGACGTTGCAGATCCTGCTCGTATGGGCGGGCTTCGCCGTGGGCTTCGGCTTTCGTCCGCTCGGTGCGATCCTGTTCGGTTTCCTCGGCGACAGGCTGGGGCGCAAATATACCTTCCTGGTCACGGTCACGCTGATGGGTATCGCCACCGCTGGCGTTGGGATGATCCCCAGCGCGGCAAGCATCGGCATTGCAGCGCCGATCATCGTGATCGGTTTCCGAATATTGCAGGGGCTGGCGCTGGGCGGTGAATATGGCGGTGCGGCCATCTATGTCGCGGAACACGCGCCGCCCGAAAAGCGCGGCTATTATACCAGCTTCATCCAGGCGAGCGTGGTCGGCGGCTTCGTGCTCTCGATCATCGTCGTACTGGCCTGCCGTGCGCTCATTCCTGCCGACGACTTCGTCGAGTGGGGCTGGCGCGTGCCGTTCCTGCTGTCGATCGCCCTGCTGTTCATTTCACTATGGATGCGGCTCAAGCTTTCCGAAAGCCCGGTATTCCAGGCGATGAAGGAAGCCGGCGAAACCAGCGCCAATCCGTTCAAGGAAAGCCTGACCTATCCCGGCAATCCGAAGCGTATCTTCGTGGCCCTGTTCGGAATCACCGGCATTCTCACGACCATTTGGTACACCGCTTTCTTCTCTTCGCTGAGCTTCCTGCGCCGCGACATGCGCGTCGACGAGAGCACGGTGGAATGGATCCTGCTGATCGCCGGTTTCATTTCGATGAGCTTCTACGTGGTCGTGGGCAAATGGTCCGACCGGGTCGGCCGCAAGAAACCGATCATCATCGGGGCGGTGGCGACGCTGGTGCTGCTCTTCCCGATATTCTGGACCATGGGCAGCCTTGCCAATCCGGGCCTTGCGCAGGCGGCCGAGGACAATCCGGTCGTGGTGAGTGGGCGCGAATGCACCACCGATCCCTTCGCCGACCTGTTCGATCGCGAGCAGAGCGAGTGCGGCAAGATCCTCGAGACGCTGACTGCCAGCGGCGTCGCCTATACGCTCGAGGATAGCGATGTCCTGGGCCTGAGCGTGGGCGGGGAGAATGTCGAACTCGGCGCGGATTGGTCGGGCGACGCCGCTGCACGTCGCGACGGTATCCAGGCGGCACTGACCGAACGCGGGTTCGATTTCTCAAAGCAGACGCCCCCGCTGTTGAACATTTTTGCGATTGGTGGATTGCTGCTCGTGTGCGGCGTCTTGTCGGCGCTGACCTATGGCTCGGTCGCCGCGCTCCTGTCCGAGATGTTCCCGGCGAAGATCCGGTACAGCTCGATGTCGATTCCCTATCATATCGGCGCGGGCTATCTCGGCGGATTCCTGCCGCTGATCGCCGGTATCATCGTGGCTCGGACCGGCGATCTCTATGCCGGGCTGTGGTACACGATGGCGGTGGTCGGCTTCGGCCTGATCGTCGCCTGGTGGGGCATCCCCGACGGACCGCCGCGCGATTTCGAGGAATCGGGCGATGCGCCTCCCGTGAACCCGTCTACGCCGTGACAGCGTCACCGCCGCCGACGCTGCGTCTCGACCTCGATCGCGAAGCTCTTGCGCATAACTGGCGCGCGCTCGATCGCATGTCGGGTCGGGCGAGGGCCGGAGCCGCGGTCAAAGCCGATTGCTACGGGCTCGGCGTGGAGCAATGCGTCCCGGTTCTCCGCGATGCGGGATGCCGCGATTTCTTCGTCGCGCACTGGAGCGAAGTCGCCTCCGTGCTGGACCATGTCCCGCCCGAACAGCTGTGCGTACTCCATGGGCCGCTCGACGCCGAGGAAGCCAACTACGCGCGGGAGACGGGCGTTCTGCCGGTGATCGATTCCCTGCGGCAGGCGAGGCTCTGGACCGATAGCGGGGGCGGAGCGTGCCACCTCATGGTCGATACCGGCATCAACCGGCTCGGAATATCTCCGGGCGAGATTGCCGACCCTGCGATACAGGCGCTCGACATACAGGTGCTGATGAGCCACCTCGCCTGCGCCGACGAGGACAGCGCGATGAATGCGCGCCAGCTCGCCTCCTTCCGCGACATCCTTCCGCTGGTCGAACATCGCGAGGCAAGTTTCGCCAACAGCGCAGGTATCGCGCTTGGAGCCGATTATCATTTCGATCTCACGCGGCCGGGCCTGTCGCTTTACGGCGGGGTGCCGCGAGCCGAACTGGCTGGCGAAATCCGGCAGGTGGCCTTTCCCCGCGCGGCGATCATCCAGACGCGCCAGCTGCGTGCCGGCGAGAGCGTGGGTTACAACGCGACCTTCACCGCATCGCAGGACCTGCGCGTAGGCGTGCTCTCGCTGGGTTACGCCGACGGCATCCTTCGCAATTGGGGCGGCGCGGCCTTCCGTAGCGGGGAAAAACGCCTGCCGATATTGGGCAAGGTATCGATGGACATGATCGTGGTCGACCTGTCGACGTCGCCCGAACTGGCCGAGGGCGACTGGCTCGAACTGCCCTATCACCTGCCCGATGCTGCACGGCAAACCTCTGTATCGCAATATGAATTGCTCACCGTTCTCGGGAACCGGTTCCAGCGCTGAATCGCATGTTGCGCTGCACATTGTGCAAGTGCTAAGCATCTCTGCAACGCACAACGGGGAGTGACGAGAGCATGGCAAAGCGGACCGCCGACGGCGAACCGATCATCATCAAGAAATACGCCAAC
>CAYOWF010000067.1:0-10026 GCA_964407585.1 uncultured Qipengyuania sp. | reverse complement strand
GGCGCTTGTCCTCGCGCTGCTCCACCGCACGGCTGAGCTGCGAGAGCGCGATCACGGGTACGTGCAGCTCCTTGGCGAGCGTCTTCAAACCTCGGCTGATCTCCGAGATTTCGTTCACGCGATTGTCGTTCGCGCGGCCCGAACCCTGCAGCAGCTGCAAATAGTCGACGATGACGAGGCCGATGTCGTGCCGGCGCTTCAGCCGTCGTGCGCGCGTGCGCAGCGAACCGATGGTGAGGCCGGGCGTGTCGTCGATGTATAGCGGGAGTTCGTTCAGTTCCTGGCTGGCGAAGGACAGGCGCTGGAACTCCTCCTTCGACAGCTTGCCCGAACGCAGCTTTTCCGAGGAAATCTCGGCGGTCTCGGCAAGGATACGCGTGGCCAGCTGGTCGGCGCTCATTTCCAGGCTGAAGAAGGCCGTGGCTGCACCCGGGCTCTCGCTGGCCTCGATGCCGATCTTCTTGTCGTCCATCAGGCGGCGCGCCGCGTTGAACGCGATGTTGGTGGCAAGCGAGGTCTTGCCCATGCCGGGACGCCCGGCGAGGATGATAAGGTCGGAATTGTGCAGGCCGGAGGTCTTGTCGTTGACCGTTTCGAGGCCGGTGGTCTTGCCTGAGAACTTGCCGCCCGAATTGATCGCGGCCTCGACCATTTTCAGCGCGCCCAGCGCGGCGGTGCGGAAATCCTGCGCCTCGCTACCCGTCGTTGCGCCCTCGGCGACCTTGTAGAGATCGGCCTCCGCCTGGCTGATCTTGTCCATCGGCGCGACTTCTTCGGAGGTGTCCAGTGCGCCTTCGACGAGGTTGCGGCCGACGCTGACCAGTTCGCGCAGCAGGGCAAGGTCGTAGATCTGTTCGGCCAGCTTGCCGGTCGCGAGCAGGCCCTGCCCGTCGGCGGTCAGCTGCGCGAGATAGGTCACGCCGCCGAGCTGCTTCAGGGCCTCGTCGCTTTCGAAATAGGGCTTCAGCGTCACCGGCGTCGCGACCGAATTGCGATCGATCAGCTTGTGGATGCGCTCGTAGATGCGCTGGTGCACCGGCTCGTAGAAATGATGCGGCTGCAGCGGGGTATTGAGCTCTCCCACCACCTGGTTGTCGATCAGCACCGCACCGAGGAAGGCGGCCTCCGCCTCGATATTGCTCGGCAGGGTCTGGCCCTGGGCTTCCTTGGCTGGTGTCGAATCGCTAGCGGGGAAGAGGAGATCGGTATCGGCCATGCCGGGCACCATGTGGCATTATGCCTCTTGTATAAACCGGCAATCCAAAACGGTCGCGGACAGCCCTGTGGATGGGCAGGCAAAAGTTCGAACTTGCCCCGCATCGCCGCACTTGCGAAAGCGTGACTGGACGATGACCGATTCAATTTCCCCCGCCGGCGACCAGCGCATTGCCAAGATCGAGCTCGACGAGGAGACGATCATCTGGCGCAATGCCGATATCGAGCAGGAGCGGCGGATCGCCATTTTCGACCTGATCGACGAAAACACCTTCAAGCCGGTTCGTGCGGCAGAGCGGGGGACGCAAGGTCCCTATCATCTGAAGCTTGCGGTGCGCGACGGGCGTTTGCTGATGACGATTGCGAACAGTGAAGACGAACTGGTCGAGGAACTGCTGCTCGGCCTTGCGCGCTTCCGCCGCCCGATCCGCGAATATTTTGCCATTTGCGACAGCTATTACCAGGCGATCCGCAAGGCGACGCCGAGCGAAATCGAGACGATCGACATGGCCCGCCGCGGGGTCCACAACCGCGCCGCCGAACTCTTGCTGGAACGCCTCGAAGGCAAGGTGGAGACCGATTTCGCCACGGCCCGCCGCCTGTTCACCCTTATCTGCGTCCTGCACATCAAGGGCTGAGCGTCTATGGCGAAACGCAAGAAAAAGGGCCGGCTGGGCCTCATCGCCAAACTGCTCCTGCTGTTGGCGGCTGCCGGCGCGGCCTATTGGCTCTACCTCCAGGATGAACAGCGGGGCTGGCGGCCCGACGAAGCAATCTATCCCGACCAGGGCGCCTTGGTCGGCGAGAATGACGGTGCGGTGGATTTCAAGGTACTCAAAGGCCTCGGCGCCAGTTTCGTCTATCTCGAAGCGAGCCGCGGCGAGCGCGGCAAGGATGCGAACTTCTCGCGCAATCTCGCCGCCGCCCGGGCGGCTGGGCTCCAGGTCGGCGCAGTCCACCTGTTCGACCCTTGCGAAACCGCCGACGGCCAATCGGCCAATTATGTCACTATCGTCCCGCGCGACGATGCCCTGCTGCCTGCTGCCATACGTCTCACCCGGACGACCGACGAATGCTTCGAACGCGTCTCCGAAGCGGCGGTGCAGAGCGAATTGCTGACTCTCGTCAACCAGATCGAATCGCATACCGAAAGTCCGGTCGTCCTGGCCCCAAGCGAGACCTTCGAAGATCGCTATCGCCCGGCCCGGCGCCTCGAACGTGCGCTCTGGCTCGAGGGAGACGGTGAAGAACCCGACTATGCTGGACGGGCGTGGACCGTCTGGACCGCCAATTCCGTCTATGCCAGCGAAGCGGCGCAAGAGCCCTTGCGCTGGCTGGTGGTGCGACCCTAGGACGCGGTATGACGACCGAAGAAGACCTCATTGCCGCTGCCAGGCGGGCCGCCGGGAACTCCTATTCGCCCTATTCCGGTTTCTCCGTGGGTAGCGCGTTGCAATTCGCCGACGGCACCGTTGTTACCGGCACGAATATCGAGAATGCCAGTTACGGCCTGGCGCTGTGCGCCGAGACGGTGGCGGTGTCGAAAGCTATGGCGGACGGCGTTCGCGGCGGTCTGGAGGCGGTCGCGGTAACCGGACCGGCCGGCAAAGGCGGCGGGGCACCCATCACGCCCTGCGGTCGCTGTCGCCAGGTTCTCAACGAGCTCGCGCAATTGGGCGGGACCGATCCACTCATCCTGTGCGTGGGACAGGACAAAGTGCGCCGGGTGAAACTCAGCGAATTGTTGCCCGACGCGTTCGGGCCGGCCAGCCTCGACTAACGCTTCCTTCACCAATTCGGGCTAGGTGGATTTCGTGGCGCGATGTGCGTCCGGAGTCCTTCACATGAAGTTCGTTCACCTGGAATCGCGCGGCGGCAATTACATGGTCGTCGCCAGCAATGTCGCTTGGCTGCGCGTCGGCGAGAATGGCCAGACGCTGGTCGGCATGATGGGCAGCCAGCCGCTGCTCGTTTCGGGAACGCCCGAGAGCGTGGCGCAGAAACTGGCCGCTGCCTGAAGCAGCGCGGGGAGCCTTCAGGCCCCCTGCACCTCCATCCATTCGACGAGGCTCGCAAGGCAATCGCGAGCGAGCATCTTGCAGCGTTCCGGCGACCAGCCCTGTTCGGGCTCGGGGTCGGCCTTGTTGTCCTTATACGGCATTTCCAGCGTCATGGCGGTCGCGCCGAAACGCTCGGCCACCTGGTTGGTGCTCATAGACAGGTTGGCCTTGCCCGGCGCAGCCTTGGTATAACCCTGCTCGGTCTGGAAGTCGGGTGTGCGACGGTCGAGGATGCGCTCGTAACTGTAGTAGCGTTCCCCATGCTCCTCGGTCCAGGAGGGGATGCCCTCGTAGCCGGCCAGGAAGCTGACGGGAATGGCTTCGTCGCCATGAACGTCCATGGCGAAGTCGACGCCGGTCTTGTCCATGTGGTTGCGGATCGCGAGGACCTCGGGGCTGCGCTCGGCGCTGGGGTTTTCCCATTCGCGATTGAGATTGGCCCCGGCGGCATTGACGCGCAGGTTTCCGCGCTTCGATCCGTCCGGATTGCAATTAGGTACCACGTGCAGCCGGCAGTTCTGGCGCAGCTTGCGGCCGACGCTGTCGGCGGGATCGGTGAGCACTTCGAGCGCCCCTTCCATCCACCATTCGGCCTGCGTTTCGCCCGGGTGCTGGCGGGCATAGAGCCACACGTTGAAGCTGCCTTCGCCCATTTCGAGGCAGTCGATCGGCTGGCCGTCGAGCGTGTTGCCGAGATGGACGTGATCCACTCCTTCGGAAGCGGCGGCTTCGGAGACGAGATCGTGGTGGCGCTCCATCGAATAGGGCGCGAAATAGGCGAACCAGGCGATATCGCTGGCGGGCGTGTAACGGATGGTCAACGTGCCGCCTTCCTCGTTGGCGTCATAGCTCGATGCGGCGCGGCCCCAGTAATCGCGATCTTCGGATACGCAGGCATCGTAATCGGGCCAGCCGCCGGGATAGGCGCTGTCGGACAGCTGGGTTATCTTGAGCACCAGCTCGCGCCCCTTCGCGCCTGCGACGCGGAAGTGGAACCACTGCTTGAACTCGCTGTTCGTATCCAGCGGAATGGCGAGCGTCGCAGTTGCGCCGTCCACCGACAGAACTTCGATATTGCCGCTGTCGAACGCTGAATCGATCCGGATATCGCTCACTCGGAGACCTCTACTTCTATGGTTTCGCCATTGTTGCCGGGAAAATCGCTGAACAGCGCGGCGGCCACCGTCTGCGCGTTGGCGGTTGATTGCGCAAGGGGGGAATTATCTTTCACTCGGAAGTCCGCGCGGCCTTCCCACAGGCTGGCGGACGTAGCGGCATCGCGGATGGTGACGGCCAGTTCGGTGCCGACCTTGTCGCGTTCGCCGCCGCCAAGGTTGATGCCGATGCCGACACCCACGCCCGAACCATAGGAGCCGGTGCTGCCACCGACGCCCACGCTCACCGGCGAGCGGCGGCCTTGTGCGGTCTGGACATATTTCTCGACCGATACGGTCGCGATCTGGGTTGCATTTTCGCGGTCGCTTTCGGTGTAGCCCAGGCGCGCAAGCTCTGCCGCGACGGCTGCCTTGTAGGGCGCGAGGAACAGGCTGTCGTCATCCTGTCCATTCATGCTGGCGACGAAAACGCTACCTTCGCCAAGTCGCTCCATGCTCTCGGGCGCGACGAATCGCGTCACTTCCACCGGGCCGGGAGGCGTCGCACAGGCGGCGAGGGCAAGGGTGGCCAGTGCGGCGGGAAGGAGGGCTGTAGTCTTCATCATGCGACCTTTCATGCGATGCGGAACTGGCTGGTATGACCCTATGAACGCGTAGACGCGTGCAAGGCTCCGCAAGGCATGCGGGCGGCCTGATAGGCAATTGCCCTTACCAAATCGTATGCTAGGCGTCGGCGCCATGGAAAAAGACATGAAAGTGCCCGTGCTGGTTACCGGCGGGGCTGGTTATATCGGTAGCCACGCGGTGCTCGCGCTGAAGGACGCGGGTTGGCCGGTGGCCGTAATCGACAATCTTTCGACCGGCTTCGAATTCGCGATTCCGGAGGGCGTCCCGTTTTATAAAGGCGACATCGCCGATGCCGACCTGCTCGCGCGCATCTTCGCCGACCAGGGCACCCGGGCGATCATGCACTTCGCCGGCTCTATCATCGTGCCCGAATCGGTCGAACAGCCGCTCGCCTATTACGAAAACAACACCGTGAAGAGCCGCGCGCTGATCGAGGCTGCGGTAAAGGGAGGGGTGAAGCATTTCATCTTCTCCAGCACGGCAGCGACCTACGGCATTCCCGAAAGCTCGCCGATCACCGAGGAATCGCCCAAGAGCCCGATCAATCCCTACGGCTGGTCGAAGCTGATGACCGAGCAGATGCTCGCCGACGCCAGTGCGGCGCATGGTTTCAACTTTTGCGCCTTGCGGTATTTCAACGTGGCCGGTGCGGACCCGCAGGCGCGCAGCGGTCAGTCGACCGCGGGAGCGACGCATCTCATCAAGGTCGCTTGCGAAGCGGCCACCGGAAAGCGCGACGGGGTTTCGGTTTTCGGCACCGACTACGACACGCCCGACGGCACGGGAGTGCGCGATTATATTCACGTGAGCGACCTTGCCTCCGCGCATGTGCTGGCGCTTGAGGCGCTGATCGATCAGCCGCAGCGGTCGCTCACCATGAATTGCGGCTATGGCAAGGGCTTCTCGGTGCTCGAAGTGCTTGATGCGGTCGACCGGGTGACGAACGCGAAAATCGCTCGCCGGATGGAACCGCGCCGAGCCGGGGATCCTGCCGAACTCGTTTCCGACCCGAGCCGCATTCGTGCGACGGTCCCGTGGCAACCCCGGCATGACGATCTGGGCGAAATCATCGCCCATGCGCTGCAGTGGGAACGCAGGCTGAGCGAGATCAGGGGCGAATGACCCCAGCGAGGCTGACGAGGAGGTTTTCCTTGACCAGAATCACCCTCGGGGTTAACGGGCGCGCTTGAAATCGGCGCGTCGGGGCACCATCTCCGGCGCGCATTTATTTGACCAGAGAGAAACGATGAAGATCCGCAACAGCCTCAAGTCGCTCAAGAACCGTCACCGCGATTGCCGCGTGATCCGTCGTCGCGGCCGCACCTACGTCATCAACAAGACCAACCGTCGTTTCAAGGCCCGCCAGGGCTAAGCTACGGCTGCGCGGGGATTTTCCCGCGACAGGTCCAATCACCGGCCCGGCTCCCCAAGGGAGTGCGGGCCGTTGGTATTTCTACAGGTCGGAAGCGTCCAGACAAACGCCGGGGAAGCCAATGAACCGCCAGCCCGTTGATGCCGTCGTCTTCGATGTGGGACGTGTCCTCTATCACTGGGACATGCGGCTCCTGTTCGAAAAGATGACCGACGATCCCGCCCGGCTGGAAAGGATTCTCGGCGAAGTCGTGACCGAGGAATGGCATTTTCTTCATGACTCCGGACGCCCGCTGGCGGAGCTGGTGCCCGAACGCATGGCTCTCTTTCCCGAATTCGCCGACGAAATTCGCGCCTATGCGACGCGTTTCGACGAGACCATCCCCGGCCCGGTCGAAGGCAGCCATTCGCTGGTCGAACGGCTCGATGCTCGCGGAATGCCCCTTTTCGCCATAACCAATTTCGCGGCGGAATTCTGGGCCGCCTTCCGCCCGCAGCATGCCATCTTCGATCGCTTCCGCGATATCGTGGTTTCGGGCGTAGAACGGATAGCCAAGCCGGATGCGGCGATATTCGCGCTGTCGGCGGAGCGGTTCGGATATCGGCCGCAATCCATGCTCTTCATCGACGACAACCCCGACAACATCGCTGCGGCGAGGGCTTGCGGCTGGCAGGTGCATCATTTCACCCATGCCGCCTCGCTCGAGAGCGATCTGGAAGGGCGCGGCCTCATCTGAGCCATGAAAAAGAGCCCCGGCGGGTTGCGCCGGGGCCTTGAGGACCACCCGATGGAGAGGGGGTGGGGGACTTGGTCTTGCGTAGGGATCAGCCGTTGCACTTCGCCAGCTTGTCGGCGTCGAGCTGCTTTCCCTTGGCGGTAAAGGCGTCGATGTTGCCCGTGTCGCGTTGGAGTTCGCGGCAGACGCGCAGAGGACGCGACGTGCCCTTTGGGGCGACGCAGGTCGTGCCGCTGCAGGTCCAGGCGATGCCGCCTGCGACGACGACACGCTCTGCAGCGGGCTGCGAGAGTTCGGCCTTGTAATAGGGGGCACTGCTGCGCGCTTCGGCGGCAGTAGGCGCCACGAGAGTGCCGAAGCCGGCGACTGTGTAGAGGATGGCGGCACTGAAGACGCCGAGCTTGGTCGAGGGAGTGCTGGAGAGGGTCATGGTCTTCGAACCTTTCGGTTGGTGCGTTTTCGTCAACACCAATTGCGGAAACTGCAATATCAGTTTCTATTTGCAACTGGTTGCGAATCGCTACCTATCCATATAGGTTGCGTAATGCAACCCTTATTTTAAAGAATTTGGCAGGCGCGCATTTTGCGCTAGATAGGTTTCCCGAAGAGGACTGAATTTATGGGTGATATCCGCGAACCCTTGCGCGAACTGACCGAATGCGGCTTGCCGCAAGCCCTGGAGGTGATGGGCGAACGCTGGAGTTTCATGATCTTGCGTGCCAGCTTCAACGGGCTGCACCATTTCGAGGAATTTCTCAGCGAACTCGGTATTGCGCGCAATATCCTGTCGAACCGCCTAGCCAAGCTGGTCGATCACGGCATCCTGCGCCGCGATCCATGTCCGGACGATCGGCGGAAAATCGAATATCGCCTGACGGAGAAGGGGTTCGACCTGCTGCCGGCGATGGTCGCCCTGCGCCAGTGGGGCCAAAAATACGGCACGGAAGTTTTCGAGAACCCCGTGCTGGTCGATGAACGCGATCGCCTGCCGATCGGCCCGACTTCGATTTTGAGCCATGATGGCCGCATCCTCGGCCCGCAGGACCTCCACCTGGTAGAGCGGTCGAACGTCGGTCTCCGTGCGGACGGCACAAAGGCGAAAACCGGCGAAGTCCTGGAGAACGGTTCGGTGGTGGACCTCGCATCCAAGCGGAGCGCTGCCTGAGCGAGGCTGCCTGACCGAGACCCGAAAGGCATTGGCGAATCACTTAGTTCGCGAATGCAAGGCTGGCAGGCCACGGTGGCTCGGCGGCACGGCGTAACAATCGTCACCCCGCTGGATACAGGCCGTCGAAAATCTGAGGGAAGCCGGATCAACCCCTGGTGCTCGAGTTGCATTCACATGGGAGGAAGGCCGTCCCGCCGAATCTTCTCACGTCAAAGAGAGCAGTTGAAATAGCGTATAATCAATACGTTATAATCATCCACATTGCGCATGGCGATGCCAAATAGTCTGGTTAACGAGCTCTTGCAAAAGTGACGTCAAATCCCGCTCTGGCGGTGTGACGTCATCGTTAAAACCATCGCAACACCTTTATGACATAACCCCGTCTGAATCGGGGCCCATGCCCGCTTGAGCCGGATAAGAACGTGATCGAAATCGAAGTCCAGAACGAGACGCATCAGACGCAGTTTCGCATCAAGGCGATGAGCGTGCCGCGCATTGGCGAAGGCCTCCGCCTTAAGGAACCCGATGGGACCTGGGCGAGCTACGACGTGCTCGACGTCTGGTACCAGCAGGCCGATTACGGGGAAGTGTGGGTGCCATACCTTCACGTGAAGACGACGCCTGCCGATGGCGGGGCGCTCGATGCGCCAGCGCCCGGCGTTGGCGAAGTGCCCGACCAGGCCATGCCGATTTCCGAATTCCTCGCCAAGTTCGAAGGCGACCACGAGCATGAATCGGTCAAGCTCAACCTCGACATGAGCGAAGAGAACTAGGCCCGCTTCATGCCCGTGGAGGCTGTCTGCGATAGCTGAGAGCCTCCGCCACATGGATGCGGCCGACCTTTTCGGCCCCTGACAAATCGGCAATCGTGCGCGCCACGCGAAGCATCCGTGTATAGCCTCGCGCCGATAGCCGCATCGCCGTGGCCGCCTGCATCAGCAATTCGCGGCCCTTATCGTCGGGGGAGGCGAACTCCTCCAGCGATTCTCCCTCGAGCTCGGCATTGGTTCGCACACCCGAAGATTCGGCGCGCGCGGTCTGAATCCTTCGGGCCCTGGCTATGCGAAGACCCACTTCCGCGCTGCCTTCCGCCGGAGGCGGCAAGGCGAGATCGGCTGCACTGACGGGATCCACTTCGACATGCAGATCGATCCGGTCCAGCAAAGGACCGGAAACCTTACCCTGATAGTCCGCCGCGCATCTGGGCGCGCGGCTGCAAGCCAGTGCGGCATCGCCGAGACGGCCGCAGCGGCACGGGTTCATCGCCGCAATCAATTGGACGTTGGCAGGGAAGGTCACATGCGCATTGGCGCGCGCCACATCGACCGTGTTGGTTTCCAGCGGCTGGCGCAGCGAATCGAGAACCGCTCGCTGGAATTCGGGCAACTCATCGAGGAACAGCACGCCGAGATGTGCGAGGCTCACTTCGCCCGGCTTCACCTTCAACCCGCCGCCAGTAAGCGCCGCCATGCTCGCCGAATGATGCGGGGCACGGAAGGGTCGCGCCCGGCTGATGCGCCCATCCTCGAGCAAGCCGGCGACAGACTGCACCATGCTCACCTCCAGTGCCTCCGGCGGCGAAAGCGGGGGGAGGATGCCGGGAAGGCAGCTCGCCAAGAGCGATTTGCCCGCGCCGGGTGGGCCGATCATGAGCAAATTGTGCCCGCCTGCCGCAGCGATCTCGAGCGCGCGCTTGGCTGTTTCCTGCCCCTTCACCTGCTTGAGATCCGGCC
>CAYOWF010000066.1:0-10068 GCA_964407585.1 uncultured Qipengyuania sp. | reverse complement strand
GCGTTCACTGCGGCGTTCACTGCGGCGTTCCTGGCGGCGCTCGCCACGTCGTTGTTCGTTGCGGTCTCCCCGGTCGCGCTGGCTGCGCTGTTCGGAAGCGTTCTCGGCCGCAGTAGCGGTCGTGGGCAGGGCAGTGACCGCCATCGCAATCGCGAGGGCGCTCAGCGCGCTACCTTTCATCAGCTTGGTTAGTGTCATGGAGCGTATCCTTATGGCTCGATAGCCGCTCCACACCTGCGGCTGCGTTTCGATGTCTCAATTTGTATCAGACCGGGCTGACCTGAAACTGAACCGGACCTGCAGGCTTCTGTTCAGGTTTCTATATGAGAAAATGAATGCGAACCCCGGAGCGGATTCTGCGTTAAGGGAGAATGGAAAGCTCTCTCGAAGGTGTCGAAGCCGACATCATCCGCCTGCTCGGCAATGCTGCCGAAGACCGTCATTCTCCCATGCATACGCCCGTGGTCGCCACCGCGGATGCCGATGCACGCATAATGGTGCTGCGGGAATTCGACGCGGAGAACTGGTGTTTGCGCTTTCATACCGATGCCCGCGCCCCGAAGCGGGATATCATCGGCGACGGGGCGCCGGTGGCGGTCCTGTTCTACGACCGCGAAGAGAAGGTCCAGATCCGGTGTCGCGGCACGGGAAGGATCGAAGTCGACACCGCTCGGGTGCAGGCTGCCTGGGAAGAGAGCGATGCCTACGCGCGCCGTTGCTATCTTGGCTCACCGCCGGGAGAAACTCGCGAAGCGCCGTCCAGCGGACTGCCCGAATGGATCGAAGGCAAACGACCCACCGAAGAGCAGCTCAGCCCGGCCCGCGAGAATTTCGCCGTGCTACTGGTCGAGATAGAAAGTGCCGACTGGTACTGTCTTTCCAACGACGGGCACCGGCGTGCGGTCATCGGTAATGGCAAGGGACAGTGGCTGACGCCCTGAATCCGGGCCTCATGCAATCTCTTTACCTTCTCATGGTAACAGCCCCTGCCAGGAGATAAGAGCGGGGAGTTTTCATGACATCGTCAGATCGCATTCTGATGCTGTTCGACAATACGAACAGGGATTACGTGACGCGCCTTCACACGGGGGCCAACCGCCAGGCCAGCAGCGCCGGTTTCAAGCTGCAGATGGAAAACGTGCACGGCACCGGTCGCAAGCCGGTAGACCTGCTCGACGAACCCGGCCTCGGCGGAGTGATACTTACCGCACCCTTGTGCGACGATCGCCATTTGATGCTGCAGGTCGAAAAGCGTCAATTGCCGTTTGCGCGCATTGCTGCGATGCTCGATCCCGGGCGGGGTATCACCGTCGCCATGGACGAATATGAAGCGGCACGCACCGTAACCGCAGCGCTGCTCGATGCGGGGCACCGCCGGGTGGGGATCATCCGCGGACCGCGTTC
The DNA here is from genome assembly GCA_964407585.1 of uncultured Qipengyuania sp. Classification (GTDB taxonomy): domain Bacteria; phylum Pseudomonadota; class Alphaproteobacteria; order Sphingomonadales; family Sphingomonadaceae; genus Qipengyuania. Next base: position 8,664 of record CAYOWF010000066.1, on the reverse strand, counting down.
GCACCTTTCCAGCATGCGGCGCTACAACGGCTTCGTGGCGGCGCTGGGTTCGAAAGGGCTGAAGCCCGAACCGGACCTGGTCGTCGAAGGCGATTACACGCGCGAGTCCGGGAACCAGGCCAGTGCCAAGTTACTTGCCGCCAAGCCGACTGGTGTCTTCGCGAGCAATGACAATATGGCGCTGGGCCTCGCCGAAGCCGTACGCAGTTCCGGCCTGTCCCTGCCCGATCAGCTCTCGATCGTCGGCTTCGACGACGATCCCTTCGCCAAGACGATGAACCCGCCGCTCACTTCCATTCGCCAGCCGCTCGAGAAGATGGGTGCCAAGGCATGCGAGATGCTGGCCGATGCGATTCGCAATCGGGGTGCGGCGAAGGGCCACGCCGAGATTCCCTTCGAACTGGTAGAACGCGCCTCGGTCGCCCCTCCGGCAGCTTGACCGTCAGAGCGCCGCGATGGCGCGGACGGTCCGCTCCACATCGGCCTCGTCGGTCATCAGGCTCGGTGCCACACGCATGTGCAGCGGGCGGTAGAAGCCGGGTACGACGCTCGCGATGACGCCAGCTTCGTGCAGCTTGTCGACGCCTTCATAGGGGTCCCAGCCAGCGACATCGAAAGCGATGATGCCGGCCGACAGATCTTCCGCATCGGGCGTCGCAAGGCTGACCTTCGGCAGTTTTCCAAGGCCCTGCTTGGCCATCGTCGCCAGCGCAGCGACGCGATCGGCGATGCGCGATCGTCCGATCGAAGAGCAGAAGCGGAAAGCATCCTCCACCGCCCAGGTATGCTCGAAGGCGTGGAAGCCGCCTGGCGTATGGTGTGCTGCGATCGGCATTTCCATCGGCGGCATCTTGCGCCAGCTCGGGTCGAAAGTGGGAATGCTCGCCTGTACGAAAGCCTGAGCTTCGGGCCGCGCCCAGACGATGCCCGTGCCGCGCGGGCCGTAGATCCACTTGTGCGTGCCCGCGATGAAGAAATCGGCCCCGATGTCGGGAATGTCGATATCCTGGTTGCCGAAGCCATGCACCCCGTCGACCGCAAAAAGCGTGCGCGCTTCGTCGGATTTGCCGCGATTGTGGCTGGCGACGACCTCGCCGATCGCTTCGACCGGCATTTTCACGCCCGTGCCCGAATGGACCCAGGTCATCGCGAACAGCCGCGTTTCGTCCTTCAGCGCATTGCGCACATTGGCGACGATTTCGTCCTTCGTTGCGGTCCGCGATGCGGCGTATAGCGGCTCCCGGCGGAGCTGGGCGCCGCCGCGCTGGGCGGCATACATGGTCGAGATCTGCGTCACGATATGGTCGCGCGTGTCGGTCAGTATCTCGCTGTCCCTGCCCACCGGGATATTCGACAGCGTGAGGCCAAGGCCCGCCGTGGTCGAACCGACCTGTGCGATATGATCGGGCTCGCACCCCATGAACTCAGCCGCCGCATCGCGCAGTCCGCGTTCGCAGGGCTCCATCATCTCGTGGAGGTAACCGATGCTGTTCCGGTCGAGGCCGAGGCGGTGCTTCGCTATCGCATCGCGCACCGGCCTGGGGTGCGAGGCGAGATAGAAGGCGCTCATCTGCGCAATGCCGGGCGTGGGGGCGAACTGCGCCTTGATCTGCTGCCAGTCCATATCGCCGGGGGACTTTGCCGAAACTGCCCCCGTGCCAGCGCTTGCCACCACCAGCCCCGCCGCGCCGCCGGCGCCCGATGCCACGAGAAAATCCCTGCGTTTCATAGATTGGCCCTCCCGAGTCGGGAGAATATACCAAGGGTCCGTCTTCCCCAAATGCGCGACCCTAGCGGCGGGAGAAGCCGTCCGCTCCCCCTGCCCGAACCTCGGTCTCCTTGATCCGCGTCGGCTCGGCACGCGGCGGCCCCTCGTGCATTTTGCCGATCATGTCCCGCACCGCCCCGGCCTCGCCTTCCAGATGCGCCTCCACCGTACCGTCGGCAAGGTTGCGGACCCACCCGGAAATACCGAGCGAGCGGGCGGTGGCTACTGTCCAGTCGCGGTAGAACACGCCCTGGACTTTTCCGTGAACGACAAGGTGGCGGGCAATCGTCATGGAGCGGGCATAGAACTTCGTGTCGCGATTTTACAATTACGGATGCGATAATTGGCGCAAGTAAATTGCTTCGGGGAGCCAAGAGCGCAATGCAGTTCCGTTACTTCAGGCCGCGCGAAGATATAAGGGATTTCGTCAGCAGTTATTACTGTGTGACCTTCGACGCCCCCGTTTCCGACGTCATGCGGGCGGAAATCGCCAATGTGCGTTTCCTGGTGAAGGGCAGCCTGACCAGTCATATCGGCGGCGAACCGCATGAACTGCAGGCCAAGGCTGCGATATTGTGCGGCCCCACGCACCAGGCGAGCGACATCGAATTCTCGGCCGGATGCCATATCTTCGGCGCGGCGGTTACGCCGCTGGGCTGGGCGCGCCTGCTCGATGTCGATGCGAGCGATCTGGCGGACCGCTTCGTTCCGCTGGAAACCTATCTGACGGAGCCGGAGGAACAACTCGCCAAGCGGATCCTCAACGCGCCCGACGACGAAACGCGCGTCACGGCCTGCGACCACCTGTTCGCGTCGATGGCCGATCGCGACAAACCCATCAACGAGCAGTTCCTCGAGGAAGTCACCGCCTGGATCACCTCGCCCGAATGCAACCAGATGGAAGACCTGCTCGCGCGCTTCGACCTGTCGACCCGCCAGATCGAGCGCCTGAGCAAGAAATACTTCGGTTGCCCGCCCAAGATGCTCCACCGCAAGTTCCGCGCGCTCAATTCGGCCAACCGGCTGACCTGGCAGGAGCTGACCGACTGGCGCGACGTAGCCTCGACCTTCTATTACGACCAGCCGCACTTCATCCGCGAATTCAAGCACTTCAATGGCCGGACCCCGAACGAATTCATCAAGGGCACGCATATCCTCGTGCGTACGACGCTGACCGAACGCCTGAAGATCACGCACAAGTCGCCCTTCAGCCTGATCGGGTGACTTCGTTATCGCACAAAGTGCAAGTTGACGAAGTGCATGCGGCGGGGCCGCGCCAAAGGGAGCTGCTTGAACGCGAAAGCCCCGCGCGGATGGCGGGGCTTTGCTGTTTCGATAAACGACACGGTCAAAGAGCGCGCCGTATGTAGCGGGCGCGCGGCGTGTAGGAAAATCCTATCGCGACGCGCGCCCGCCTGTACGGATCAGGCGGCCTGCTTGATATCGCGCAGGGTGAGATCGAAGGTCACGTCCTCGCCCGCGAGCGGGTGGTTGCCGTCGACCTTGACCTGCTCTTCGCCCACTTCGAGGATGTAGAGCGTCATCGGCTGGCCGTCGGGCGATTGGGCCTGCAGCGCCATGCCGGGCTGCGGCGCGGGTTCGGGCGGCAGATTGGCGCGCGGGATGTCGAGGATCAGCTCCTCGCGCCGTGCGCCGAAGGCGTTGTCGCTGGCGATTTCGACGGTCTTGCTGTCGCCGACTTCCATCCCGGTCAGCGCTTCCTCGATCTGCGGGAAGATCTGCCCGCTGCCCAGCTGGATTTCCTGCGGGCCGGTCTGGCTGGTGTTGCCGATTTCCTCGCCATCGCCGCGCTTGAGGACGTAATCGATGGTCACGGTGTCACCGTTGTTGGGAGTGGTCATTGGTATCCTTTGGATTTCGTGTTCGCGGCAAGGAATGCCGCATCGGTATCGCGTTCGCGCGTCGAACGCCTCGCGCGCGACTCTGTCAAAGGAGGGTGGGGGGAGTCAAACCGCGTCTTAGTATTATTGGCGCAGCGTCCGGACCGCTTCGCCCTAGGCGGTCGAGATCATCCCGCCGTCCAGGACTACGGTCTGCCCGGTCATCCAGGAAGATGCCTGCGAACACAGATAGATCGCAGTGCCGGCGATATCTTCGGGCTTGCCCATCCTTCCGCGCGGTATCTGCGAAAGGACGTATTCGGTCATCCCGTCGTTCTCGACGATCTGCTTGGTCATGTCGCTCGGGAAGAGGCCCGGGGCGATCGCATTCACATTGATGCCCATGGATGCGAGGTCGGTGGCCAGGTGCCGGGTCAGGTGGATGACGCCCGATTTGCTCGCCGAATAGGCATAGGTCGGCATGCCCGAATTCCTGATCCCGTTGATCGATGCGATATTGATCACGCGCGCGGGATCTTCGCCGCTGCCCGCCGCCTTCAGCAGCGGGATGAATTTCTGGGTCGCGAAGAATATCGACTTGATGTTGATATCCATGACCTTGTCCCAGCCCTTTTCCGGGAAGCTTTCGATCGGCGCGCTCCAGTTCGCACCGGCGTTGTTGATCAGGATGTCGATCCGGGATTCGTGCTTGCCGATCTCGGCGACGAAGGCTTCGATTCCCTCGACCGTCGACATGTCGCCGGGGATGGCCGTGCACTCGCCCAGTTGCGACAGTTCTTCCGCCATGGCGGCGAGCCGTTCGGGTTTGCGCGCGGTGATATAGACACGCGCACCATTCTCGATCAGCCCGCGGGCCATCATCGCGCCTATGCCGCTCGATCCGCCGGTAACCACGGCGACCTTGCCGCTTACGTCGAACAGAGATTGCATGCTCATCGTTCTCTCCGATCCTGCTAGCCGACCATGCGTTTCAATGCGGTGGAATGCCGGTCGATGAATTGGTGCTTGAGCGCGCCCAAAATATGCGCGCCAAGAATGATATAGAGCAAATACGGTAGCAGGTATTTGTGGAATGTCCCCCAGATTATATAGGCGTCGCTCTCGCCCCAGAACGGATCGACTTCCCAGGCGAAGAAAAAGGTCGGATAGCCGTGATAGCTGGTCATTACCCAGCCAGTAATCGGCATGGCCAAGAGTAATATGTACAGCAGGATGTGGACTCGATGGGCCCACCTGCGTTCGACCGGTTTCAGGGGCGCATCGAGCCCGGGGCGCTTCGAGTTGCGGTTCCATGCGAGGCGTGCCAGCAGCAGGAAGAACACCAGGACGCCGATCGTCTTGTGCACAACGTAATACTGGTTGCGGAACCAGGCATCCTCCGGGATCATCGAAGCGAACATGCCGATCGGGATCAGCGCCAGGATCAGGATCGCCATCGTCCAGTGAAGCACGCGCGATACCAGGCCGTAGCGATCGTCCTGGTTGCGTGCAGGCAGGTCCAGCTCATCGGTTTTTCCGAGCTGCCTCATAGCAGCCCACGACAAGGCCAGCGCGGCCGCAAGTGCGAGCGCGGCCTGCATCCACAACAGGGCGGGCTTGGCCGAATCCATCGGCGCCTGATTGGGCTTGGGGTCGTCCAGCACGCCCGTCCCGAGAACGAGCACGAACCATCCGACGACCGCGAAGCACCCCAGGGCCGCCAGCATCGTCCCGAAAGCCCTTACTTCGGGCGTGCGATAATTCATCGACCATGCCGTGACGAGCGACATGACGACAATGGCAAGTGCGATCCAGCTTTCGAAATTGGCAACGGACATCGGAATCTCCCCGATCCTTTTGGGATGGAACTGTGCCGGTTCAGCCTACCCGCGTGACCATATGCTCGCGCGATTTGCGGACCTTGGCCATGGGAAGCAGCCAGTCGCCGGCAGGATCCCGATATCCGAGCGGCAGCAGCACGACCGATCGCAGGCCCTTGTCGCCAAGGCCCAGGATACGATCGACCGAAGGCGGATCGAAACCTTCCATCGGAGTGGAGTCCACACCCTGTTCCGCGGCGGCGACGAGGGCGATGCCGAGCGCGATATAGGCCTGCCGTGCGGCATGGGCATAATTCACCTGCGGTTCGCGCGGTACGTAGTTCGCTTTGAGATTGCCGTAATACTGGTGGATCAGGGGGATGTCGCCGCGCGCCTCGATGTTGAGTTTGGTCACCTCGTCGATCCGCGCTTCGGTGTAATTGTCCCACGCCGCGAAGACCAGGAGGTGCGAGCAATCGGTGATCGGCGACTGGTCGCTCGCGGCCTCGCGGATCTGCGAGAGAATCTCGGGGTCCGTCACGACAATGAGTTCGAACGGCTGGGTTCCGCTCGAGGTCGGGGCCAGTCGGACCGCCTCGATGATCGAATCGACCTTTTCTTCGGGGACCGTCTTGGAAGGGTCCATCTTCTTGGTGGCATACCGCCAGTTCAACAAGTCGATCAGTGTCTTATCGGTCATGTATGATTTCCCATTGTCGCTGGTTTGCGAATACAGTATCAAATTGTTACTGACGCACTATTGGGAACCGTGGCCATCGGCAAGAGGGCACATTCCTGCCCCTAAGTTACACACAGGTAACCACAATGACATCATGCAAGCCATCGCCGGATACGGTCTTCGCGCAGGGTTCCGGCCAGTGTCCCGACTGCCAGCGCATCAATGAAGTGCTGACCAGGGTCGGAGATCGCTGGAGCGTGCTCGTGATCATCTCGCTCGCCCAATATGGGACGCTGCGGTTCAACGAGCTGAAACGGAACCTGGGAATTTCTCAGCGCATGTTGAGCCGCACCTTGCAGGAACTCGTGAGAGACGGTCTGGTGCATCGCAAGCAGTACCCGACGATCCCGCCGAAGGTCGAATACAGCCTTACCGAGATGGGCGATTCTTTCCGTGGACCGGTGAATGCACTGGGAGTGTGGGCGCTGGAAAACCTTGCCAATATCGATGCCGCGAGAGTCAGCTACGATGAGGCGGCGCAATGACCTGCACGCCCCTGCCATCAATCGGCGGGCGGCATTTTCTCGAACTGCGGCAGGCCGTCGTCGATCTTCAGCCATGGTTGCCTTGCCGATGTGAAGATATGCATTTCCGGACTGACCGAAGCCGCATCGTCGAGCGTTCCGGCCTTCAGGAAGACGAAGCCGGGATCGGATGCGCATTCGAGATAGATTCCCGATCCGCACTTCGCGCAATGATGCCGATGGACATCGCCCCCCGAATCCCCCTTGACGGTGTAGGTCGTCAGGTCCCCTTCGCAATCGAACCCGTCTTCGGGGAGCATCAGCTCCACCGAGAAGGGGCTGCCGGTGGTCTTCTGGCAGTCCGAACAATGGCAGAAAAAGGTGAGTTCCGGATCCGCGCTCACGGAGTAGGCGACACTGCCGCAATGGCATCCACCGGTTCGAACTGAAGACATCTGTGCCCCTCCTGAAAACCTTGCCAGCCTGCAGAGGAGTTTTCGCCTTCACTGCGGCCGAGTCAATCGCAACGGCGGAAGTGGGCGGTCGACCGACGGCCTGCCCTTTGTTGCGCGCAGGCCGGCCAATGTACGAATTATGGGTGGGGCGCGGGTATTTGGCCAACCATCCTCGGCTGTTGGAGCCACGAGTCCTATTGGCTCTTCTCGGTCGGGGGGCGCAATTGCGTTAGTGTTTGAGTTAACACCGCAATAACGCCTTATAACCTTTGACTTAATTGAAAATATCCGTGTATCCCCGGTCGCATCAGGTAGCATTTTGAACGCTTCCTGATGTTCACAAATGGGGGTAATAATGATTAGGTTTACTACTGCGGCGCTGCTTCTGGCGTCGGCTACTATCGCATCTGCACAAGATGCCGACCAAACTCGGTCGGGGGTTACGGATACGAACCAGAGCCCGCAATCTCAGAGCTTAGATGTGGCACCGGCACCTGTTGAGCCTGAAGTGAAGAGCGTCACCCTTCCTGCAAATTCGGAAGTGCTTCTTCGCATGTCCGAGGAACTGACCACCAAGGGTGGACAGGCGAAGGAAGGCCAGATGTTCCGTCTGACGGTCGTGCATGACGTTAAGGTCAATGGCGTCACGGTTATTCCGATGGGAACGCCCGCGACTGGCGAAGTCACCTGGAAAACCGGCCGTGCTGTTTTCGGCAAGTCGGGCAAAATGGAAATCGCGCTGCGGTATGTCGACCTTGACGGGGAACGAATCGAAATCGCCGGCGAGTATCGCCAAGAGGGTGAGGGCGACACGCTTGCAGCAGTTGGCGCCGTGGTCCTCGCTGCCCCGCTTCTGGTCATTACTGGCAAGAGCGCTGTGATTCCACGCGGCAAGGAAATGATGGCGCACACCGTTTCGCCATTTACGGTCACTTCATAAGATTCGATATCGCCATGTCGACAAGGAGACCCCGCTGGAACAGCGGGGTCTTTTTCGTTCCAGCGAAAGGCTCAGCCTCCATCGCCTAATCTTCCGAGATGACGCTCTCCGACTCGCGGATCGTACGGCAACCCGAGGGTAATTCGACACATCGGAAGCGGAAGCGCCGCATTCCACCTTTCTCAAGAGCAACGAATGTCCGCAATCGGGACGTTGGCAGACGGCCCGCCAACGACCCGATCCAATCCTCAGCGGGTCAGCTTCTTGTATGCCAGGCGTGTCGGACGGTCCGCCGCATCGCCGAGGCGGCGGCGCTTGTCTTCCTCGTAGGCTTCGAAATTGCCTTCGAACCATTCGACGTGGCTGTCGCCCTCGAAGGCAAGGATATGCGTGGCCAGGCGGTCGAGGAAGAAGCGGTCATGGCTGATCACCACGGCGCAGCCGGCGAAGTTCTCGATCGCCTCTTCCAGCGCGCCCAGCGTTTCCACGTCGAGATCGTTGGTCGGCTCGTCGAGCAGGAGGACGTTGCCGCCCTGCTTCAGCATCTTGGCCATGTGCACGCGGTTGCGTTCGCCGCCCGAAAGCTTGCCGACGTTCTTCTGCTGGTCGGGGCCCTTGAAGTTGAACGCGCCGACAT
>CAYOWF010000065.1:0-10180 GCA_964407585.1 uncultured Qipengyuania sp. | reverse complement strand
CAGTGTCAAGGAATCGCGCTGCATTGCAGCATGAATAGGTTTGCGGATGCAGAAGCTTTACTTGTAGCAGGGGTTACTCCAACCCCTACGCAGAAATTAACCCAATGCGCCAACCGCGCAGTCACGCCCTTGGCGCCAATGGAGGCCCGGGGCAATCGAGAGGCACGAATATGAGCGACTGGACCATCGGCATTATCGGGGGCTCGGGCCTCTATGCGATGGACGCGCTGGAAGACAAGCAGTGGATCGAGGTGACTTCGCCCTGGGGCAAGCCCTCGGACAAGATCCTGTGCGGCACCATCGGGCATGTGCGCGTGCGCTTCCTGCCGCGCCACGGGCGGGGGCATACCGTCATCCCGAGCCGGCTCGATTCGCGCGCCAATATCGATGCGCTCAAACGTGCCGGCTGCACCGATATCCTTGCCATCAGTGCGGTCGGTTCGCTGTCGGAAGACCTGCCGCCGGGCCGCTTCGTCTGCGTCGACCAGTTCATCGACAATACGAAGGGTCGCCCCTCCAGCTTCTTCGACAACGGTTTCGTCGCGCATGTGTCGATGGGCGACCCGGTGTGCGATCGCCTGTCCAAATATGCGGCGAAGGCGGTCGACAAGGCGGGCGGTGCAGTGACCGTGGGTGCGACCTATCTGGCCATGGAGGGTCCGCAATTCTCCACCCGCGCCGAAAGCAAGCTCTATCGCCATTGGGGTGCCGAAGTCATCGGCATGACCGGCATGCCCGAAGCCAAGCTCGCGCGGGAGGCCGAACTGCCCTACGCGATGCTCGCCATGGTGACCGATTGGGACAGCTGGCGCGAAGGCGAGGCGGCGGTGGATGTCGGCGAAATCATCGAGCAGATGAATGCCAATTCCGAACTGGCCAAGAATACGGTCGAGAAATTCTGCAAGGGCCTGCCCAAGAAGCGCACGCCTTCGCCGATCGACCGCGCGCTCGACGATGCGGTAATTACCGCGCCCGAAAAGCATGACCGCAATATGCTGGCCAAGCTCGATGCGGTCGCCGGGCGCCTGCTGCGTCCGGAATGAACGCACAGGTCGATCTCCTCGTCATCGGTGGCGGTATCAACGGCGCGGGCATCGCCCGCGATGCCGCCGGTCGCGGCCTGTCGGTCGAGCTGGTCGAGAAGGACGACCTGGCCGCCCACACTTCGTCTGCAAGCACCAAGCTGGTGCATGGCGGGCTGCGCTATCTCGAACAGTTCGAGTTCCGGCTGGTGGGGGAGAGCCTGCGCGAACGCGAGGTGCTGCTGGCCAATGCCCCGCATATCATCTGGCCCTTGCGTTTCGTCCTGCCGCACGAACCGGAAATGCGTCCCAAGTGGATGCTGCGCCTCGGTCTCGCGATCTACGACAGGCTCGGCGGTCGCAAGCGCCTGCCCGGATCGCGCACGGTGGATTTGCGGATCGCGCCGCACCGCGCGATCCTGCGCAACCGGCTCACATCGGGCTTCGAATATTCGGATTGCTGGGTCGAGGATTCGCGGCTGGTCGTGCTCACCGCGATGGATGCCAAGACCCGCGGGGCGACCATCTCCACGCGGACCGAATGCATCGGATTGGCGAGGCGCGAAGATCACTGGATCGCGACCCTGCGCGGCCCGCAGGGCGAGCGCGAGATTGCCGCAAAGGCGATCGTCAACGCCGCCGGTCCATGGGTCGACCGGGTCGCCAAGGCGGCGCTCGGTCAAGGCACGCCCGCCCACCTACGGCTGGTCAAGGGCAGCCATATCATCGTGCCGCGGGCTTATCCGGGCGACCACGCCTATATCTTCCAGCAGGACGACGGGCGGATCGTCTTCGCCATTCCGTACGAGCGGGATTACACGCTCATTGGCACGACGGACCTGCTCTACGACGGCGATCTCGACGATGTGCGGATCACGCCCGAAGAGCGCGATTACCTGCGCAGGGCGGCGACGAAATACCTCAAGAGCGGCGTGACCGAAGAGGATATCGTCCACACCTATTCCGGCGTGCGCCCGCTCTACGAAGACAAGGCGGCAAGCAATTCGACCGTCACGCGCGACTACGTGTTCGAAGTGGAGGCGCGGGGAGGCGCGCCGATCCTGTCGGTCTATGGCGGCAAGATCACCACCTATCGCAAGCTTGCCGAACATGCGCTGGCCAAACTGTCGAAGCATCTCGACATTCCCGGCGAGCCGTGGACCGCACAGGCGCCGCTTCCGGGCGGGGACATGCAGGATGCCGATTTCGCCAAGTTCCTCTGGGATGCGGGAGAACGCCATGTCTGGCTGCCCCCCGAAATGCTGCTGCGTCTGGGCCGTGCCTATGGCACGCGGCTGGACACGGTCTTGCGAGGGGCGTCTTCGCTCGACGAACTGGGCGAACATTTCGGCGGCGATCTCTATGAGGAAGAGCTGAAATATCTCGTCGCGCACGAGTTCGCCAAAAGCGCGGAAGACGTGCTGTGGCGGCGCAGCAAGCTGGGCATGCATCTGTCCGCGCAGGCACAGGATGCGGTTGCTGCGTGGTTCGCAAGGCGCGGTTGAGGGAACGGGCGTACTTTACAAAGCTTGAAAGGGGACAGCGTCGGGTCCAAGTGGCTCGGATAGACCATCTTTGTAACTCCGGAGTCGTATGGCCCTGCACGATCCAACCCGCCTTTCCCCCATCTCACGCCAAGACTTGCGCGAGGCCTATCGCGCCGAGGAGAACGCGTGTGTCGCGAAACGGATTGAACAGGCGGCCACGGCCGAAGCGAAGCACTCGGAAGCCGCGGAACTGGCGACCAGGCTGATCGAGGGCGCGCGGCGTCGCAAGGCCAGCGGTATCGATGCCTTCCTCCACCAATACGGCCTGGCGACCGAAGAGGGCGTGGCGCTGATGTGCCTTGCCGAAGCGCTGCTGCGCGTACCCGATGCGGCGACTGCCGATGCGCTCATCCGCGACAAGATCGGCGATATCGACTGGGCCGAACACATGGGCGAAAGTTCGTCCACCTTCGTCAATGCGGCGACCTTTTCGCTGATGCTGACGGGCGAAGTGCTCGAAAAACCCGAAGAGGCGCAAAAGGGCATGGGCTCGACGCTCAAGCGTGCGGTCAATCGCCTGGGCGAGCCGGTCATCCGCAAGGCCACCTTGCAGGCGATGCGCATTCTCGGCGGGCAGTTCGTCTATGGCCGAACGATCAACGAATCGCTGAAACGCGCCGCGCCCGAACGCGCGAAGGGGCTGACGCACAGCTTCGACATGCTCGGCGAAGCGGCGATGACCTATGCCGATGCGGAACGCTACGCCGCCAATTACGAAAAGGCGATCGACCGCCTGACGCGCGAGGCCAGCGGCAAGATTTCGACCAGCCCGGGCATCTCGGTAAAGCTCTCCGCGCTGCACCCGAGATACACCTTCCTCCACGCCGACCTTGCGGTGGCCGACCTGCTGCCGATCGTGCGCCATCTCGCGACCAAGGCGCGCGATGCCAACATCCACTTCACCATCGACGCCGAAGAAGCCGACCGGCTCGAGCTTTCGATGGACATCATCGAGGCGCTGGCGCGGGACGACAGCCTGTTCACCCGCCCCGACGGCAGCCGGTGGGACGGTTTCGGCCTCGCCATCCAGGCCTATCAGAAGCGCGGGCTGCCCTTGTGCGACTGGACCGCGCGGCTGGCGCGGAAATACGATCGCAAGTTCTTCGTCCGGCTGGTCAAGGGCGCCTATTGGGACACCGAAATCAAGCTCAGCCATGTCGGCGGTTTCAACGATTTCCCGGTCTTCACCCGCAAGCTCGGCACCGACGTCAGCTATCTCGCCTGCGCGGAAAAGCTGCTCGCCTGCGACGACGTCATCTATCCGGCTTTTGCCACGCACAACGCCTATACGATCGGCGCAGTGAAGGCGCTTGCAGGTTCCAAGGAGTTCGAGTTCCAGCGCCTCCACGGCATGGGCGAGGACGTCTATGGCGCGCTTGCGCAGGTCGAAGGCAATCGCAAGACCAATGTGCGCATCTATGCGCCGACCGGGACGCATAAGGACCTGCTGGCCTATCTCGTGCGCCGACTGCTCGAGAACGGTGCGAACTCCAGCTTCGTCAACCGCATGGCCGATGCGGAGGTGCCCGCTGCGGAACTGGTGACCTGTCCCATCGCCGACATGCGTGCGCTCGAGCCGTATCGGAACCCGGCCATCGCCCTGCCGCCCGACATCTTCCCCAATCGCGCCAATTCCGCGGGCATCGACCTGTCCGACCCGCTGGTGCGCGAGCCGCTGCTGGAACGGCTCGAAAAGCTCGAAGCCAAGCAATGGCGAGCCGAGCCCACGATCATTTCCGGTGCCGATGGCGAAGTGGCACCGATCAACAAGCCGCACGACCTGTCCGCGCAGGTCGGCACGCGGCGCGACGCACTCGACTTCGAAGTCGAGGTCGCCATCCACCGCGCCAGGGAAATCCAGCCCGGTTGGGATGCACTGGGCGGCGAGAAGCGTGCGCTGCTGCTCGAAGCGGCTGCCGATCTGTTCGAGGAGCACACCGACGAATTCCTCTCGCTGTGCCAGCGCGAAGCGGGCAAGACATTGCCCGACGCCATTCTCGAACTGCGCGAGGCGGTCGACTTCCTGCGCTTCTACGCCACCGAGGCGCGGCGCCTGTGCGCCTCGCCGATCCCGCTGCCCGGCCCTACGGGAGAGGAAAACCGCCTGACCATGGCTGGCCGTGGTGTCTTCGCCTGCATCAGCCCGTGGAACTTCCCGCTCGCCATCTTCATCGGTCCGCCCGCTGCCGCGCTGGCCGCAGGCAACACGGTCGTTGCCAAGCCTGCCGAGCAGACGCCGCTGATCGCCGCGCTGGCGGTGGAGCTGTGTCACGAGGCCGGCATCCCCGAAGAGGTGTTCCAGCTCCTGCCCGGCGCCGGCGACGTGGGCGAGATGATCACCTCCGACCCGCGCATCGCGGGCGTTGCCTTCACCGGCTCGACCCAGACCGCGCAGGCGATCAATCGCAGCCTTGCCGGCCGCGACGGCCCGATCGCCACCTTCATCGCCGAGACCGGCGGGCAGAACGCGATGATCGTCGATTCGACCGCGCTGCCCGAACAGGTGACACGCGATGTCGTCGCCTCGGCCTTCCAGAGCGCGGGCCAGCGCTGTTCGGCGCTGCGCGTCCTGCACATCCAGGAAGACGTCTACGACGAAATGCTGACGATGATCCGCGGCGCGTTCGAAGCGCTGACGATTGGCGATCCGGAGGTGCTCGCCACCGATGTCGGCCCGGTCATCGACCCCGATGCCAAGGCCGCGCTCGAACGCCATGTTGCGCGCCGCAAGACCGGTGGCGCGCAGGTCTGGCGCCGTCGCCTGCATCGTGGTGCTTCGAAGGGCTGCTACGTCGCTCCGACCATCATCGAGCTCGATTCGATCCTCGACCTCAAGCGCGAGAATTTCGGACCGGTGCTGCATGTGGTGAAATACAAGGCGTCCGACATCGGCAAGGTGATGGAAGACATCAACGCGACGGGGTATGGCCTCACGCTCGGCCTCCATAGCCGCAACGACGATATGCGCGCCTTTATCGAAGCGCGCGCACGGGTCGGCAATTTCTACGTCAACCGCAACCAGATCGGCGCGGTGGTCGAAAGCCAGCCCTTCGGCGGCGAAGGCCTTTCCGGCACCGGACCCAAGGCGGGCGGGCCGAATTACGTTGCGCGTTTCGCCACCGAACGCGTGGTCTGCATCGACACGACGGCCGCGGGCGGAAACGCCACGCTGCTGGCGAGCGCATAGGACCGCCGCATAACCTAAGTCATTGCGAAGTCATGGCGCGGCTGCTTTACAGTCGCGCCATGGCTCGCATCCTTCGTACCTTCGTCCTGCTGTTGGCGCTGGCCTGGTCCTCGCTTGCGGCGGCGGCTGTCGATATCACCTTCCATTCGTTCAACGGCTCGATCCTCGGCGGGCGTTACCCGCATACTTTCGTCTCGATGGAAGGCACGCTGGAAGATGGCACCGAGGTGAGGGAGAATTTCGGATTCTCGGCGAAGAAAGCCAACCTCGCCGTGCTGCGCGGGCCGGTCGAACACGTGATCCTTGTCGAAAAGGACAAGTGGCTGACCAAGACCAACCGTCATTTCACCCTCGCCATGACCGACGCGCAATATCGCAAGGTCCGCGCATTGGTTGAATCCTGGCGCAATGCGCCGGGCAGGTATTACGATCTCAAAACGCGCAATTGCATCCATTTCGTGGGCGAGATCGGGAAGATCATGGGGCTCGAGGTCGGCTATCCGGAGAAGCTGCTGCGGCAGCCCAAGAGCTGGCTCAATTACATTACCGGGCTGAACCCTTCGCTGGGGGCCGAGGAAATCGACTAGCCTGCGGCGAGCGCCCGCTGTTCGCCCATGATGCCCCAAGAGGCGAGGAACAGTCCTGCGACGAGCGGGCCGATGACGATGCCCGAAAGTCCGAACAGCGCAATGCCACCCAGCGTGGTGATGAGGATGAGCCAGTCGGGAATGCCGGTATCGCGCCCGACCAGTATGGGCCGCAGAACATTGTCGATCATCCCGATCACTGCCACGCCCGAAACGATCACGACGATTCCCTGCCAGATCGCGCCGGTCGCTAGCAGGTAGATGGCCGCCGGGACCCAGACGATCGCCGGACCGACAGCCGGCAGCAGCGATGCGATCGCCATGATGACGCCGAGCAGCAGGACCGAGGGTATGCCGACGATCCAGAAAGTGATCGCCCCCAGCGCGCCCTGCACGAGGCCGACGACGATCGATCCCTTGATGGTTGCGCGGACCAAGACGAGGAAACGCTCGGCCAATCGGTCGGCGACGCTGCGCGAGAAGGGAAGGGCGGCGAGCACGGCATCGGTAACGGCGCGTCCGTCGCGTAGCAGGAAGAAGCCGACATAGAGTGCGATCGCAAAGCCGAGCACGAAGCCGAAGACGCTGCCGCCGATCGCGATCGCCTGCTGGGCGATGAGGCCGAGACTGGCTTGCACGAAATCCGTGACGCGTTGCTGGATCTCGCCGAGGTTGCCGAAGCCTGCGCTGTCGAGCGAGTCCTGGATGTTGTTCGGCAGCGCGGCGAAGACCTGCTGGAAATACATCGCCACATCGATGCGCCCTTCGCGGAAGGCGAGGAAGAGCTGCGCCGCCTCGTCGACCACGGCGGATCCGATCCACAGAGCAGGGAGGACGACGGCGAGCAGGATGACCGCCAGCGTCAGCAGTGCCGCCTGCGTTTCGCGACCATTCCGCCGGGCCAGGAACCAGCGATAGAGCGGCTGGAACATGATCGCTGCCAGCACTGCCCAGAGCAGCGGCTGGAAGAACGGCATGACGATCGCCAGCAGCGCCAGCGAAACCAGCGCCAGGAACAGCAGGAAGCCGCCCTGTTCCAGGCGTGTCGGTGCGTTCTCGCTCATCCCCCCGCCCCTCGCGTCACACGTCGAGATTGGCGACGTTGAGCGCGTTGGCCTGGATGAATTCGCGACGCGGTTCGACGACGTCTCCCATCAGGCGGGTGAAGATTTCGTCGGTCACGTCGGCGTCTTCGACCTTCACCTGCAAGAGCGCGCGGTTTTCGGGGTCGAGCGTCGTTTCCCACAGCTGCTCGGCATCCATTTCGCCGAGACCCTTGAAGCGGCTGACCTTGAGGCCCTTGCGCCCCGCGGTCATGACCGCATCGACCAGCTGGCTCGGCAGGATCAGCGCATCGTCTCCGGCGACCGGTGCGTTGTCGGTTTCCTCGACATCGTCGCTTTCGACCATTTCCTCGGCTTCTTCCTCGGTGGCGCGGATAAGGCGGACGGGCGAGGCGTAGACCTCGGCATTCTGCTGCGCCACGCGATGGAGCTTGCGCGCCTCCGCGCTGTCGAGGAACTTGCCCTCGATTTCATGCACGTCGGTGACTCCGCGCCATACGCGGTGGAAGCGGACATTGCCGTCGTCGCCCAGTTCGGCCGACCATTTGGCTTCGGCGTCGCCCATCTGGAGGTGCGCGGCGGCCTTGGAGAGGGCGGCTTGGCGATCGGTGCCGGCGGGGTCGAGCGCCCCGGCGAGCGCCATCGCTTCGATGATCTCGGCGTTATATTTGCGCGGCACGTAGTTCATGTGGTTCCGCACGCTCAACGCATGCTGCACCAGCGCCTCGAGCTCGCCCGATGCACGGGCGCCGCCTGCGGTCTCGAGGATGCGGCCCTGGAGACCGGCATCGATCAGATAGCGGTCGAAGGCGGCCTGGTCCTTGAGATAGACCTCCGACTTGCCGCGCGTGACCTTATAGAGCGGCGGCTGCGCGATATAGAGGTGCCCGGCCTTCACGATTTCCGGCATCTGGCGATGGAAGAAGGTCAGCAGCAACGTACGGATATGCGCCCCGTCGACGTCGGCGTCGGTCATGATGACGATTTTGTGGTAGCGCAGCTTCTCGAGATCGAACTCGTCGCGAAGGCCAGTGCCCATCGCCTGGATCAGCGTGCCTACTTCCTTCGACGAGATGATCCGGTCGAAGCGCGCGCGTTCTACATTCAGGATCTTGCCCTTCAGCGGCAGGATCGCCTGATACTGGCTGTCGCGACCGTTCTTGGCCGATCCGCCTGCCGAATCACCCTCGACCAGGAAGAGTTCGGCCTTGGAGGCGTCGCGTTCGCGGCAGTCGGATAGCTTGCCCGGCAGCGAGGCGATGCTCATCGCGCCCTTGCGGCTCATTTCGCGCGCCCGGCGTGCGGCTTCGCGCGCGGCGGCGGCGTCGATGATCTTCTGGATGATCGCCTTGGCTTCGTTGGGATTCTCTTCCAGCCATTCACCCATCTTCTCGCCCATCAGGCTTTCGAGCGGCTGGCGGACTTCCGAGCTGACCAGCTTGTCCTTGGTCTGGCTGGAGAACTTGGGGTCGGGCAGCTTGACCGAAACGATGGCGGTAAGACCTTCGCGCATGTCTTCGCCCGAAAGCGAGACCTTCTCCTTCTTCATCAGCCCCGAATTGGTCGCATAATTGTTGAGCGTCCGCGTCAGCGCGGCGCGGAATGCCGCAAGGTGCGTGCCCCCGTCGCGCTGGGGGATGTTGTTGGTGAAGGTGAGGACGTTCTCGTAATAACTGTCGTTCCATTCGAGCGCGACGTCGATTGCGATGCCGTCCTTCTCCGCCGAAACGGCGATCGGTTCGGCGACCAGCGCCTGCTTGTTGCGGTCGAGATATTTGACGAAGGCCGCGATGCCGCCTTCGTAGAACAGGTCGTGCTCGAGCACGTCTTCGTGGCGCTTGTCGCGCAGCAGGATGCGCACGCCCGAATTGAGGAAGGCCAGTTCGCGATAGCGATGCTCGAGCCGGTCGAAATCGAACTCGATGACGTTCTTGAAGGTCTCTTCGGAAGCCTTGAAGGTGACGCGCGTACCCTTCTTCAGCCCGTCCTCGTCGCCATTGGAGGCGACCGGCGGGGCATCGCCCACGACGCGCAGGCTTTCGACCGCATCGCCGTGTTCGAAGCGCATCCAGTGTTCCTTGCCGTCGCGCCAGATGGTCAGCTCGAGCCATTCGGAAAGCGCGTTGACGACCGAAACGCCCACGCCGTGGAGGCCGCCCGAAACCTTATAGGCATTGTCGTCGGACGTGTTCTCGAACTTGCCGCCCGCATGCAGCTGGGTCATGATGACCTCTGCCGCGGAGACGCCTTCTTCCTTGTGCATGTCGACCGGAATGCCGCGGCCGTTGTCTTCGACGCTGACCGAGCCATCGGGGTTGAGTTCGATGAGCACGAGGTCGCAGTGGCCCGCCAGCGCTTCGTCGATGGCGTTGTCCGACACCTCGAACACCATGTGGTGGAGGCCCGATCCATCGTCGGTATCGCCGATATACATGCCGGGCCGCTTGCGGACCGCGTCCAGGCCCTTGAGGACCTTGATCGAATCCGCGCCGTAACCGTTCTTCTTGACGCTTTCCGCGCCCTGTTCTGGGGTGTTGTCTTCCATGCCGAGTATATAGGCTTCGAAGGGGCAAAAACCAAAGGATTCCGCCTCATTTTACCCACAGGCAAGAGCAATAGAAGTTTCAACTGAAACCGGTTGATTTTAGGTCGCTGCAAGCGCATCGAGGGGCCATGCTTTCGGTACTCGACATCTTCCGGATCGGGATCGGTCCCTCTTCCTCGCATACCGTCGGTCCGATGCGCATTTCGCGGGCTTTCGTGCGCGGGCTGG
>CAYOWF010000064.1:0-10222 GCA_964407585.1 uncultured Qipengyuania sp. | reverse complement strand
CGCCCCGAAGCCCTTGGTGGTCCCGGAAACGAAGATCTTGCTCAGAAGGCTACTATGCGCGCCCAGGATGCGCTGAACGGACATGTCGAGCTCGTGTCTAGATTGGGCGGGAGATCTTTCGTGCAGTTAGACAAGGTCCTCCTGCTTGGCAAGCAGACCCACCAGCCTGTGAACCGACAAGTCGCCTATTCTTCCAGAGGCAAACGCCTGATCTCGACCGGGTCGGCCGCCTTGCCCTCTCCAAGCTCGCCTGCCACGAACTTGTCCCATTGGCCGTTGGCCACATAATAGAGCGCATCAGGCGCAAGATAGCCGCCCAGCGGCTCGGTCCACCCCGCATGCGCCTGCTCCAGGACGTGGTGACCCACGACCACCATGCCGTCGGGCGACAGGTCGAACTGGGCAATCCGCATCGGACTGGTCCCGTTCTGGATTGCAAACAATGAATTGCCTCGGCGAAACAGGGCGTCCGTACCATCGAGAATTGACGGAACCACGCACGAAAGGCGAAAGACGGTGCCCGTCCCAAGGTCGATGATCGCTATCCCGTATCGATAGTCGCTGACATAGAGGAGATGGCCGTCGGCGCTGGTCGCAAGGCCTTGTGGCGAACGGAACGTACCCGGAGCTATCAGTTCTTCGATCCGCTTTCTGTCCTTGTCGAAGGCGTAGATGCCGCCGCCGATCGGATCGCTCGCATAGATCGTTCCGTCGGGTGCGCGATGAACGTCCGACAGAATTACGCCATCGGGAGCGGCTATCCGACCCGAGCCGTTCAATGCTCCGATGAAACCCGCAAAGGCCTGTTCCTCATCGGCGGACTGGTCGATATTTCCCGATGCCACCCAGATCTCGCCGATGCGATTGTCATAGACGATCCCGGACAGGTTATCGGCGCCCTCGATTTGAACCTCTCGCCAGCCTCCACCGGCGGACGCACCCCACAAGGACCGCGACGAAACCGATGTCGCGACCATCCGATCTTCTTCGACATCGACCAGCAAACTCTCGACGAGCCCGGCTTCGGCAGGCAAGGTCCAGACGACTTCGCTCTTTTCGATCGATTCCGCCGGCGGCAACAAGAGGCGCTTCGCCTCATCTGCAAATTCTTCATCGACCAGCTTCGGTATCTGTGATTGCGCCACTTCGCTGAAAACGTACCCTCGCTCCCTGAGCCAACAGAGCGTCTCCAGGAGCGCCGCCCACTCCGAGGCCTGAAGCTGCGCATTGAGCAGCCTCAGTCGGACGCTGCCGCTGTCGGGAAAGTCCCGCGCGAGCGCGGCGAGCCCCTCCAGATCACGGATCGCACCCGTTCCCGCATCGACCGGACGCCAGTGCGGTGCCGTTGCCTCGACGGCAACCTGCTCGATTTCCGCAGCTCGATCCGCACTCGTCGGAACAATGACCGCAGCCAGGACCGCCCAAGCGGAAAGCGGCATCATTTCATCATCGTCTTGACGGCTTTCTCGGTCGCCGGACCATATGGCGGCTTGAATCCGCCCAGCTTGGCCACATCGATCTTGGGCTGGGTGTAGATGCTGCGTGCGTGGCTGAACTCGCGGAATCCCTCGACCCCGTGATAGCTGCCCATGCCGCTGGGACCGACGCCGCCGAATGGCAGGTCTTCCATCGAAACATGGAAGATCACGTCGTTCACGGTCACGCCGCCGCTGATGGTGCGGGTAAGCACTTTTTCGCGCTCGCTGCTGTCTTCTCCGAAGTAGTAGAGGCCCAGCGGACGGTCGTTCTCATTCACGTAGTCAATGGCGTCGTCGATGGCCTTGTAGGTCTTCACAGGCAGGACCGGTCCGAAAATTTCTTCCTGCATCGCCTTCATGTCGTCGGTGACGCCCTTGAGGATGGTCAGCGGCATCTTGCGCGCGTTGCTGCTACCGAAATCCTCATTGCCCGGATTGACTTCGATAACCTCGGCACCCTTGTCGCGCGCATCGGCGACCATGTCCTGCAGGCGATCGAAATGGCGGTCCGAGACGAGGCTCGCATAATCCTCGTTCTCGAGCAGGGTCGGATACATATTGGCCGTGCCCTGCCAGACACCGTGGATGGCATCGTCCTGCCGGCTTTCGGGGACATACATGTAGTCGGGTGCCAGGCAGATCTGTCCGGCATTCATCATCTTGCCCATGGCGATCCGCTCGCCCGCCTTGGCAAAATCGGCGCTTTCGCCGAGGAAGACGGGGCTCTTGCCGCCCAGTTCGAGCGTCACGGGCACGAGGTTCTTCGAGGCGGATTCCATCACCTTCCTCCCCGTCGCGGTGGAGCCCGTAAAAACGAGATGGTCGAACGGCAATTCCGAAAACGCAGCGGCCACTTCCGGTCCGCCGGTGAAGACCGCACATTCGTCGGGGCTGAAATATTCCTCGACCAACTCCTTCATCATCAGGCTGGTCTTGCCGGTGAATTCGCTCGGCTTGATCATCGCGCGGTTGCCTGCGGCGAAAACCTGCATCAGCGGTCCGAAAGTCAGGTTTACCGGGAAATTCCAGGGGGAAAGGATACCAACCACGCCCTTCGGTTCGTATCTCAGTTCGGCCTTTGCACCGAGCAGGCCGAGCGGAAACTGCACGCTGCGCTTTTCGCTGCGCGACCATTTGTCGACATGCTTGAGGCAATATTTCCCGAAGTTCACGGTGCCTGCGATGTCTGTGATCATCGACTGCATCGGCGAGCGGCTACCGAAGTCCGCGCTCATAACCTTGCACAGATCGTCGCCATGCTTTGTCAACAGCGTCATCGCGCGCTTGATTCGGTCCTTGCGTGCTGAAAGCGGTTCGGGCCGGGCCTGCGTAAACACCGCACGTTGCTTGCGCAGTATCTCTTCCATCAGAACCCGTTGATTGTCCGCCATCGTATTCTCTCCTGCTTCATGTTGCGCCGCAGCGACGCACACCCTATCTCGACCGTCAGATATTCCAGACTACAAGGACCAGCACAAGCATGACCCAGTTCAGCGCAACCGATCCCGTCGTCATCCTGTCCTACGCACGCACGCCGATGGGCAGCATGCAGGGTGCCCTCGCCGACGTTTCCGCGACCGATCTCGGCGCAACGGCGGTGAAGGCTGCGGTCGAGCGTTCGGGCGTCGCGGTCGACAAGTTCGACCGTACCTACATGGGCTGCGTGCTGCCTGCCGGCCTCGGACAGGCCCCAGCCCGTCAGGCGTCGATCAAGGCAGGCCTGCCCAAGTCGGTCCAGGCGACCACGGTCAACAAGGTTTGCGGCAGCGGCATGCAGACGGTCATCATGGGTGCGGAAGCGCTCGCAAGCGGTACGATCGATTATGTCGTGGCGGGCGGCATGGAGAGCATGACCAACGCACCCTACCTGCTCAAGAAGCACCGCAGCGGTGCGCGCATCGGTCATGACACGACGTACGATCACATGTTCCTCGACGGGCTTGAAGACGCCTATGAAGAAGGCCGCGCGATGGGCACTTTCGCACAGGACACGGCAAACCAGTACCAGCTGACGCGCGAGCAGATGGACGATTATTCCATCGAATCGCTCCGCCGCGCCAATGCCGCCATCGAAAATGGTGCTTTCGCCGGCGAGGTGGTCCCCGTGACCTATGCCTCGCGGAAAGGCGAAGTGACCGTCGATACCGACGAAGCGCCGGGCCGGGGCAATCCGGACAAGATACCGCAACTGCGTCCCGCCTTCGCGAAAGACGGCACGATTACCGCAGCGACCTCTTCCTCGATTTCGGACGGCGCAGCGGCAGTGGTCCTGACGCGCGAGAGCGTCGCGAAGCAGAATGGCCAGCAGCCGGTGGCGAAAATCGTCGCCCTCGCCGCCCATGCACAAGAGCCGAGCGAATTCACCGTTGCGCCGGTCGGTGCGATCGAGAAGGTCCTCGAACAGGCGGGATGGACTGCGGACGATGTGGATTTGTGGGAAGTGAACGAAGCCTTCGCCTGCGTCGCCATGTTTGCCATGCGCGACATCGGCATCCCGCACGACAAGATCAACGTCAACGGCGGCGGCACCGCCCTCGGCCACCCCATCGGCGCCAGCGGCACGCGTATCATCGTAACGCTACTCAATGCCCTCAAGAGCCAGGGCAAGAAGCGCGGCGTTGCCAGCCTCTGCATCGGCGGCGGCGAGGCGACTGCGGTGGCCGTAGAGCTCGTCTGAATTTCTCCAGACCCTTGCTGCTCTCGTCGAGCGGAAATGTGATACAGGCGGTCCAAGGGGCCGCCTTATCCTTTTTGGGGACCGTTCTATGCGTTCCATTGCCATTCTTGCTGTGTCGCTAGCCCTCGCTGCCTGTTCATCCGGAGAACCGGGCGAGCCCGAGGCTGGGGATGAAAGCGGAGAAACCCCCACTCCCGAATTCTACGCCATGGGCCCCGGCACCTACGACATCGAAGGTGGAGAAGGCGTGGTCTACGCCACCACCGAGTTGCGCGCCGGCGGCACCTATGTGGATTCGGCAGAAGGATCCGAGGTCGGCGGCGGTAGGTGGACTGCCGATGGCCCGAACGTCTGTTTCGATCCAGAAGGCGATAACGAGGACCAGCAGGAACGGTGCTGGACCAATTCGCCGCTTAAGGAAGACGGCAGTTTCATCACCACGCGCGACGACGGGAGCGAGAGCTATTCGGTGCGGCCGCGCCCTCCCGAATGATCGCTATGGCGCGCCCGCGCCCCACAATTGTTCCTCGCGCACATATCCATGGCGCTTGCCGACTTCGAGCTCGCACCAGCCCCTGTCGCAATCTCCCAGCGCGCCCACTACGCCGGGAGCGAGTCGCCATTTGATAGTCGCGCCGCCATCGGCATCCTCGCGCATGGCGACGGGCTCGCCGGCGATCACGATCGCGCCCCGCTCGGGGCTGAGCAGACGCGATGCCACCCACCCCTGCGTGCCTTCCGGATCTTCGATCAGGCGCCAGCCTTCCATCACCCGCACGACTTTCACCGGCAGACCCTTGCGGCGATAGACCCAGTCGATCTTGTAATCCGCACTCGGCCCGACGCGCATGTTGATCTCGCTCGCTCGCAAGGTCGCCCAGTATGGCACCTCGCGGTCCTGCGCCTTTGCAGGCACGATGAGCATCACAAGCGACGCAAATATCAGGATAAATCGGTGGAACATGCCCTTCGCCCAATACGCGCAGTGCCGCTCCGCTACAAGCGCTGCTTGACCGGTCCATTGCCAAAAGCGTAGCGGTCTGGATTGCATGGTTACGACAACTCCCGAAGCCGCTCCAGAAAAACGCCTGACCCGCAAGCCGCGCGTCGTCGTGACCCGTCGCCTGGGTCCGGCAGTCGAAGGGCGGATGGGCGAATTGTTCGATGTGCGAACCAATGCGGCCGACATGCCACTTACCCGCGAACAGCTGGTCGAGGCGATGCAGGACTGCGACGTGCTGGTACCCACGGTCACCGACCGAATCGATGCGGACATGATCGCGCAGGCCGGCAAGGACCTGCGCCTGATCGCCAATTTCGGCGCAGGCACCGAGCATATCGACCTCAAGGCCGCCGCGAAGGCCAGGATCATGGTCACCAACACGCCCGGCGTCTTCACCGACGATACGGCCGACCTGACAATGGCCGGGATCATCGGCGTTCCGCGCCGGGTGCGTGAGGGCGTCCAGCTCATCCGCAGCGGCGAATGGACCGGCTGGGCACCGACTTCGATGCTGGGCAGCAAACTGGGTGGCAAGACGCTCGGCATCGTGGGTATGGGGCGGATCGGCCAGGCCGTGGCGCATCGCGCCCGCGCGTTCGGGCTCAAGATCGCCTACCACAACCGTAAGCGCCTGCCCGAAGCCATCGAGAGCATGTTCGGCGCCACCTATGTCGATTCGCTCGACGATTTGGTGGCGCAGGCGGATATTCTGACTCTGCATTGTCCCTACAGCCCCGAAAACCGTCACATGATCGATGCTCGGCGGCTGTCGTTGATGAAGGACGGCGCGAGCCTCATCAACACGGCACGCGGAGACCTGGTCGACCAGGAGGCGCTGATCGAAGCGCTCGAAAGCGGGCATCTCGCCGGGGCCGGTCTCGATGTCTATCCCGACGAGCCGAATGTCGACGAACGGCTTATCCGCCATCGCAATGTGATGACCCTTCCGCATATCGGCAGCGCGACGCGCGAAGGCCGCGAGGATTCGGGTCACAAGGTAATCGCCAATATCCGCATGTGGGCCGATGGCCACCGACCACCGGACCAGGTGCTCAGCGGCCTTTGAATCCGAAGTTGACAAAGGTGACATGGTGTCAACCGCTCCTTCGCCACTTAAACTCCCGTTTTTCCTTAAGAAAAGTGGCAGAAACCGAAGTTGACAAATCCCTGGGGGGCGAGAGAAAAAGCGCATTTGCCCCGTATGATCGGCTGATGGCGCAAGCTGGAATCGGCTGGAGTGGCAAGCCATCGCCGGGACAGGAGCACATTTCTTCCGGGTAGGAAAACTGCCGATCCTGCGTTCCGCCTTCACGCGGGCTTGCATTGGTCACAGGCACCGCTAATCGACCATGCCCATGGACGAATTCGCCTCAAAGATCGAAGCCCTCGAACATCTCTGGATGCGCAGCTGGGTGCAGCGCGACCGCAACCAGATGAAGGCACTCGCCGCGCGCGATTTCATCTTCCTGCTGGGTTCCAAGAGCCCGGCCATCCTCGACCGGGCGAGCTGGCTCGAAGCGGCGACCACGCGGTTCCGCTGCAACGGCTATCGCTTCGACGACGTCTATGTCCGCCGCCACGGCGCCACGGCCGTCTTCGCCACCCGCATGACGCTCGACGCGACGATGGGGGACCATGAATGGTCGGGAGAGACCTGGCTCATGGACCTGTGGCAAAAGGGCAGGGTTCGCCGGAAATGGCGGATCGTGGAGCGCACGATTTCGCGCCCCGACACCGATGCCAAAATGCCCGATGCGATCAGGTCGATGCAGCTCTGGCGCTAGACCGGAGCGATGCTTCACCGATCAGGTGAAGCGCATCAATCCCCTGTCAAAATCCGTTCGACCAACTGCGCCACGGTCGGCGTGAAATTGTTCGAATAGAAGGGATCCTGCTTGAAGCGGTAGGCCGCATGGCCGGCGAAGGCGAGGTTTTCGTCGGGATCGCCGCCGTGGGCGATGTCCTGCAAGGTCTTCTGGATGCAGAAACTGCGCGGATCGGCGAGGCGGCCGGTGGTGTGATTGTCGTGATCCTTCCAGCTTGAGAACTGGCAATGCGACAGGCAGCCCATGCAGCCCTGCTGGTCGGCACGGATTTGCTCGGCGCTTTCCGGAGTGGTGAAAACCACCGTATCGTCCGGGGTCTTGAGCGCTTCGGTGAATCCTTCGTGCATCCAGCTCTGCGCCTTGCGCTGATCGCCGGGGTGGACGAAGAAATACTTCGCCTTGCCGTGATCGGCGAGCGGGATGGTGCCCTCTTCCTCGTCGCGCTTGAAAATGGGGATCTGGCGCTCCGAACGGTGCATCAGGTCGTACAGGAAAGGCGTTTTTACCGCGCTCGAATAGAAACCGGTGGGGCTGAACTTGTGCAGCAGCACGTCGCCCGGCTCAACCGTGCGCAGCATGTCCTTCCAGACCTGCGGGATCGGGCTTTCATGCGTCAGCAGGGGACGCGTACCGAACTGGAATGCGATCTTGCCGAGCTCCGGATTGTCGATCCAGTCGTTCCATTCACGGAGGAACCACACGCCGCCGGCCATAACGATGGCCACGTCTTCGGAAACCCCCTCCTTGCGCATCGTGTCGCGCAGCGCCTTGACGCGGGGATAGGGGTCCTCCGGCTTCCTGGGGTCCTCGGCATTGGACAGGCCGTTGTGCCCGCCGGCCAGCCAGGGGTCTTCATAGACAACAGCCGCCATCAATTCCGGAACCTTGGAATAGCTGCGCTTCCACAGCGCACGGAAGGCACGGGCCGAGCTGATGATGGGCAGATAGTGGACGTTGTGCCGCGCCGCGATTTCGGCGAGCTTGTAAGGCATGCCCGCGCCGCAGGTGACGCCCGTGATCATGCCCGGGCAATTTTCCAGCACGCCTTCGAGGACCTGCTGCGCGCCGCCCATCTCCCACAGCACGTTGATGTTGATGGCACCCTTGCCATCGGCGATCTCATAGGCGCGCTTTACCTGTTCGGTTGCGCCGTCGATCGCGTAGCGGACGAGCTGCTCGAAGCGCTCGACACGGGTGGCCTGCGGGTAGACCTGCGGCACCGGATTGCCGTCTTCGTCATAGCTGTCGGCGTTCACCGCGCTGACCGTGCCGATGCCTCCGGCTGCGGCCCAGGCACCCGAACTGGCGTGATTCGTGGCGGACACACCCTTGCCGCCCTCGATGAGCGGCCAGACTTCACGTCCGCCGTAAACGATTGGGCTCAGACCCTTGAAACTCATGTAATTCTCTCTCTAGTTCGGTATGACGCCAGTGCGGCGTTAGCCCTGCGTCACGCTATCGCTGCGACAGGGTTTGATCTCTCCGGGCTCGGGCCTGTTAGCCGCTGCCTTGAACTGTGCATAGTACCCGGACAATTCGGGTGCGTCCTTGAAGGCGACCAGCTCGTAGCCGACGCGTTCGAACTCGCAGGATAAAAGCAGAGGATCGATGCCATGGGCGTCGGTCGGCCGATCGACATCCACGACCACGATCTGTCCCTCGCTGCGCAATGCCGGCCACAGGCGCCAGAGGAATTCGTAGGGCTGTTCGATTTCATGATACATATGGACCATGAAAATACGGTCGAAACTGTTGTCCGGCAGGCGGGGATCGGCCACTTCGCCGCGCTGGATGGAGACGTTGTCGAGACGGTAGCGTTCGACCCGGCGGGCGAGGCGGTCGAGCGCCTCGGTATCGATGTCCTGTGCTAGGACCCGTCCGCCCTCGCCCACACGTTCGGCGAGACGAACGGTATAGTAGCCGTTGCCTGCGCCGATATCGGCAACCGTCATACCCGGTGTGATCTGTGCAAGGTCCATCACCGTCTGCGCTTCGCCCCTGCTGTCGCGTTGGTCTTCCGTCGAGAACTGGCTCGAGACCACATCCGAAACCGGCCGGTCGGGCTCGGGAAAACCGCTTGCCGTCGTACTTTGCTTCTCGCAGGCCGCGAGCGCCGACAAGGCCGTCAGCGCCAGAAGGTACGGGGCCGCGCGGCGGGTCACTCGGCGTCCTCCACCTCGACCGTCTCGCCCGTTACCCGCTGGGCGAGCGCTGCGGAAATGAACGGATCGAGCGCGCCATCGAGGACATCGTCCGGAGTCGGCGATTGCACGCCGGTGCGCAGGTCCTTGACCATCTGGTAGGGCTGCAGGACATAGCTGCGGATCTGGTGGCCCCACCCGATGTCGCTCTTTTCCTGGTATTCGCCCGACGCGGCGGCTTCGCGCTCGGCCATTTCGCGTTCGAACAGGCGCGCCTTGAGCATGCCCATGGCGGTTGCGCGGTTCTTGTGCTGGCTGCGGTCGTTCTGGCTCGCCACAACGATGCCGGTGGGCTGGTGCGTGATGCGCACGGCGGAATCGGTCGTATTGACGTGCTGTCCGCCCGCCCCGCTTGCGCGATAGGTATCGATCTTCAGGTCTGCCGGGTTGATTTCGATGTCGATATCGTCGTCGATCACCGGATAGACCCAAACCGAGCTGAAACTGGTGTGGCGACGGGCCGAACTGTCGTAAGGGCTGATCCGCACGAGGCGATGCACGCCGCTTTCGGTCTTGGCATAGCCATAGGCGTTTTCGCCCTTGATCAGCAGCGTCGCGCTCTTGATGCCGGCCTGGTCGCCCGACTGGTATTCGACCGTTTCGACCTTGAAACCGCGACGTTCGGCCCAGCGACCGTACATGCGGAAGAGCATTTCGGCCCAGTCCTGGCTTTCGGTGCCGCCGGCACCGGCGTGGATTTCGAGATAGGTATCGTTGGTATCCGCCTCGCCCGAAAGCAGAGCCTGGACCTTGTCCCGGTCCGCCCGTTCGGCAAGTGCGGCAAGGCTGTTGAGCCCGTCCTTGACCACCTCGTCGTCGCCTTCCGCGTCGCCCATTTCGACGAATTCCACGGCATCGGCCATTTCGCTTTCGATCTCGCGCACGGTGTTGATCGCGGTTTCGAGGCGCTTCTGCTCCTGCGTGATGGCCTGCGCCTGCTTGGGATCGTCCCACAGCGTCGGATCCTGGACGCGTGCGTCCAGTTCGTCGAGCCGGCGCAGGGCACGCTCCCAGTCGAGCGACTGGCGGACGAGCGA
>CAYOWF010000063.1:0-10422 GCA_964407585.1 uncultured Qipengyuania sp. | reverse complement strand
CTTGGCGCTCTTGCGCTTCGACATAAGTCTTTCCTTCAATTTGCTGAGCTACCCCCGTGGCAGCCATCCAACCCGGCATCGCACCGCCGAATCCTTCCGAACTCGACGCGGCCACCGCTTCACCGGGGTGCGGGGCCAATCAGCGAAGGCGCGCGAATAGCAGGATTGTGCGGTGCGTCAAGCCTTACGGACGGCATCGCAAAAGGCGTGAATACGCTTCGGATCCTTTTCTCCCGGACTCGCTTCGACGCCCGACGACGTATCCACGAGCGGTGGCGCCGCTTGGGCGATCGCCGAAGCGACATTAGCGGGTGTCAGCCCTCCGGCGAGACCCCATCCGGGTCGCCCCTTCCAGCGCTCCAGCAGCGACCAGTCGAAGCGCAACCCCATCCCGCCGGGTAGCATCGCATCGTCGGGCGTCTTCGCGTCGAAGAGCAGCAAGTCCGCAACATCGCGATAGGCTTGCGCGTTTTCGATATCGGCTGCCTTGGCGACCGACACGGCCTTCCACACAGGTACATCGAACCGCTTGCTCACCTGTGCCACACGCTCGGGAGTTTCCTTGCCGTGCAACTGGACGGCATCCAGCCGTCCTGCATCGATGCTGGCAGCGATGAGCGCGTCGTCGGCATCGACGAAGAGACCGACCCTTCCGATGCGCGCACCGGCACGCATGGCCAGTGCGCTCGCTGCATGACCGTCGACATGGCGAGGAGAGGGCGGAAAGAAGACCAGGCCGATATAGTCCGCCCGAGCATCGATCGCGGCGTCGAGCGCCTCGACGGTCGAGATGCCGCAAATCTTGATCGCGGTGCGCATGCGGTATTTCCTAGAGCGTGGCCTCGATGGCGCGGGCGGCGGCTGCGGGATCTTCGGCGCGGCTGATGGGGCGGCCGACAACCAGCACGCTGGCACCGTCATCGCGTGCCTGTCGCGGCGTCACGACCCGTTTCTGGTCGCCGACGCTATTGGTGTCGAGACGCAATCCGGGAACTACGAAAAAGCCGTCTTTCCAGCGGTCGTGTACCTGCCTGATTTCGTGTCCCGAGCAGACCGCACCATCGAGACCCGCTTCTTGTGCCATGTCGGCGAGGCGCAGGACGTGATCCTCGGGAGTTCCCTTCACACCCATCGCCTCGATATCGCGGGCATCGAGACTGGTCAGCATGGTCACGCCTACAACCTTGGTATTCTCTCCCGCCGCCGCTTTTGCATCTTCCATCATCGCACGGCCCCCGCAGGCATGGATGGTGACGATTGCGGGTTCCAGCACGTGGATGGCCTGCATCGCGCCAGCGACGGTATTGGGGATGTCGTGGAGCTTGAGATCGAGGAAGATCGGCAGGCCGAGCTGCGCGAGCATGTGTACGCCATGGGCGCCGTGAGCATTGAAGAATTCAAGCCCCAGCTTCACCCCTCCGACATGCGCCTTTACCTTTTCGGCGAGCGCTACCGCGTCGTGCAGTCTCGGCACATCCAAGGCAAGATAGACGGGATTGCTCATGGCCGGGTCGTCGGCTCCGGATCGACGGGATTCTCAGGCTCCGGCGGAACGTCCTTGCGAACAGGTTCCGGACGGACCGGCGGGGTGGGGGTGGCGCTATCCACCTTGGGCGTCGCCAGCTTCGTGGTCGCAGCCTCGAGACCCGAGATGCGGCGCGAAAGGCGCCAGCGGACGCCGCGATGATAAAGCCACATCGGCAGCAGTCCGAGCAGGAAGCTGACGATGACCAGTGCCGGCACGCGGGTGTCCCAGACAATGCCCGGCCAGATACGGACGTCGATTTGCTTGTCCCAATTGCCGAAGGAAAAGGCGATTACGCCGACCAGCAGCAGAACCCAGAGAATGGTCCGAACGATTTGCATGGAATAGCGGCTCCCCTTACGTCAATCGATGCAGGCTAGGGGTGGAATTCTCCGAAGTCTAGCCGAACACCCGCTCGAAAATCGTATCGACTTGCTTGAAGTGGTATTCGAGATCGAAGCGCTCTTCCAGTTGCTCGTGTGTGAGCGCGGCGGTCACCTCCTCATCCTGCTTGAGCAGGTCCAGCAACATCAGCTTTCCGTCCGATTCCCACACCTTCATGGCGTTTCTCTGGACCAGGCGATAGGCATCCTCCCGGCTGACACCGTTCTGGGTGAGGGCGAGCAACACTCGCTGCGAATGGATAAGGCCGCCCATGCGATCCATGTTTGCCTGCATGCGCTCGGGATAGACCAGCAGCTTGTCGACCACGCCGGTCAGGCGGGCGAGGGCGAAATCGAGCGTGATCGTCGCATCGGGCCCGATAAACCGTTCGACCGAGGAGTGAGAGATATCGCGTTCATGCCAAAGCGCCACGTTTTCGAGCGCGGGTAGGGCATAGGCGCGGATCATGCGCGCCTGGCCGGTGAGATTCTCGGTCAGGATCGGATTGCGCTTGTGCGGCATTGCGCTGGAACCCTTCTGTCCCTTGGAGAAGAACTCCTCCGCTTCCAGCACTTCGGTCCGCTGGAGATGGCGCACTTCGACCGACAGTCGCTCGATGCTGCCTGCAATCACGGCCAGCGTGGCGAAATACATGGCGTGGCGGTCGCGCGGGATCACCTGCGTCGAGACCGGCTCGGGCTTGAGGCCCAGCTTTTCCGCCACATATTCTTCGACGCTCGGGTCGATATTGGCGAAGGTGCCGACCGCGCCCGAAATCGCGCAGGTCGCGATCTCCTCGCGCGCGGCGAGAAGGCGCGACTTGCAGCGATCGAATTCGGCATAGGCCTGTGCAAGCTTCAGGCCGAATGTCACCGGCTCTGCATGGATGCCGTGGCTGCGACCGATGGTCGGCGTATACTTGTGCTCTTCGGCACGGCGCTTGATGGCGGCGAGCAAAGCGTCGAGGTCTTCGAGCAGCAGGTCGGTAGA
Source organism: uncultured Qipengyuania sp. (assembly GCA_964407585.1). Classification (GTDB taxonomy): domain Bacteria; phylum Pseudomonadota; class Alphaproteobacteria; order Sphingomonadales; family Sphingomonadaceae; genus Qipengyuania. The sequence goes on along the minus strand of CAYOWF010000063.1, from coordinate 7,523 downwards.
GCGCATGAGCTGGACCGCCAGGGTCGTGTCGAGGACATCGGAGCTGGTCATGCCCTGGTGCATGAAGCGCGCTTCTTCGCCGACGTTTTCCGCCACCCAGGTGAGGAAGGCGATAACGTCATGCTTGGTCACCGCTTCGATGGCGTCGATCGCTTCGACATCGATCTTGGGATCGGTCGCCCACCAGTCCCATAATGCCTTGGCAGCGCTTTTCGGGACGACGCCCAGCTCGCCCAGCTTTTCGGTCGCATGCGCTTCGATTTCGAACCAGATGCGATATTTCGATTCCGGCTCCCAGATGGCGGTCATGGCTGGGCGGGCGTAGCGGGGGACCATGGGTCGACTCCGTAAGAAGGTGGGGCTTTCGGCGCTCCGCTAGAGAGAGGCGCGCTTGCTGGCAAGGGTACGGACCCGCTCGGCGCACGATAGTATGGTTTCCGCCGCCTTTACCCACTCGTCGCACATCGATTGCGCTTTGCTTCCGTGTCGGTAAGTTGTGGCGCATGAACGACAAAATGCATCAGCGCTTCCTTCGTCGCAGCTTTCTCGCCGGGTCGGCTCTTGCCGCGGCATTTTCCGCACCGGCATTCGCTGGAGAGGAAATCGTCTACGGCGGTGTCCCAGCCTGGGTCGACGAAGCCACGCTCGATTCCGGGAATGTCTCCGATGGCCCTTCACAGCTCGTAGCCGATTGGCAGTACCGCCTCGAAGACGGGGTGGTGACTTCCTATGCGGACATGGCCAGCCGGATCGACAACCCGCAGTCGCTGATGGAGCAGGGTACGATTTCGCTCAGCTGGCTGCCCGACAAGGGCGACTTGACTGTGCACCGGGTGGAAATCCTGCGTGGCGGAAAGAGTATCGACGTGATCGCAAAGGGCGCGGAATTCGACGTGCTCCGCCGCGAACAGGGCCTGGAACAGCGTCTTCTGGATGGCCAGCTGACTGCCACGCTGGCAGTGCCCGGCCTGCAGGTAGGCGATGTTCTCCGCGTTACCCATTCGGTCACTGTCGACGACCAGGCGCTGGGCGATGAGATGCAGGCGCTCCAGTTCCTGCCGGCAAAACCGTGGCAGGTCGGATTCTCGCGGGCGATAGTCAGCTGGCCGCAGGACGAGGAGGTTTTCTGGCGAGCGGAGGACCATGCGGGATTGACTGCGCCGGTGACCGAGGATGGCGAGACACGCCTGACGGTTTCGCTCCCCCTCGCCGAAATGCCCGACATGCCGTATGATGCGCCTTCGCGCTTTCGTCGCAACACGGTGCTGCGCGTCGGGACCTATGCCGATTGGCAGGAACTCTCGCGCACCATGGCGCCGCACTTTACCCAAGCGGCTCAACTCGAAGCGGACAGTGCGATCGCCGAACAGGCACGCGCGATCATGAAGAAGACGAAAGACCCGCTGCATCGCGCCGCGCTCGCGACGCAATTGGTGCAGGACGAGGTCAGCTATCTCCTCAATGGTCTCGATGGCGGAAATTACCTGCCGCAAGCCGCCGAAGAGACGTGGGAAAAGCGCTACGGCGACTGCAAGGCCAAATCGGTCCTGCTCCATGCGCTCCTCAACGAAATGGGGATCGAATCGCAAACCGTCCTGGTCCAGACGCGAGGCGGCGATGCGATCCCGGAATTGCTGCCCGTGCCCGGAAATTTCGACCACATGATCGTCCGCGCGCAGATCGACGGTCAGGATTACTGGCTGGACGGTACCAGCACCGCCACGCGCATCGCGAATATCGGCTGGGTTCCGGCGTTTCACTATGCTCTCCCCCTCACGGAAAAGGGGACGGACCTGGTCCCGATGACGCAGCGCGAGCAAGAATCGCCCAATATGGTGATGTCGGTAGTCTCCGACTATTCGGCCGGCATCGACCTGCCCGCGCTATTTACATTGGAGATGAAGTTTTACGGCCCGCAGGGCGCGGGATTTCGGCAGGTCGTGGATGAAGGCGACGAAGATCAGCTGAGGCAGATCGGCAAGAGCTTCGCATCCAGCCAGGGGTCCGGCGCGGTAAGCTCCGTGACGATCGAGTATGACGAGGAAGAGGCCGTCGGCACGATGCTCGTCAGCGGTATCACCTCGTCGGATTTCGAGTGGAAAGACGGGCGCCTGGTGGTCGATTCCGACATGACTCCCGATGCCGCTTTCGATGCGACGCGGGCCAAGCCGGAATGGCGCGAAATTCCCGTCTTCACTGCGGGGCCGGCACGGAGCCGCATTCTGGGCGAGATGATACTGCCCACCAGCTTGAAGGGCTTTGCCTTCGAAGGCGACGAAAAGCTCGAGGCGAGCTACGCGAACACCCGCATTTCTGCCAATACTACGCTCAAAGGCAATCGCTTCTCAGGGGAAGTCGAAGTGGTGCAGATGTTGGGCGAAATCGCACCCGACCAGCTGCCCGAAGCCAAGCGCGCCGTCCGCAGGCTTGCCAGCACCGAAAGCCGCCTCGTCGCGCCCGAAGACATCGTCTGGCGCTGGGAAATCGATCGCAATACGCTCGACAAGCGCGCAGAGCCGATCCTCGCCGCATATGGCAAGGCCATCGATTTCGCCGAAGAAGACGATTACGGCCCGCTACAAGAGCGGGCTGCATTCCTCCACGACATCCACCGGTTCGAGGATGCACTCGCGGATCTCGATACGCTGGTCGAGGAAGATACATCGGCTTGGGTGCTGCAATGGCGCTCGAACCTGCATCTTGCACTGGGAAATACCGACGAATCGCTGGCGGATCTGCAGAGCGCCTACGATCTCGAGCCGGATAACAATATCGCCATGACCCTGGCCGAGCGCCTGGCCTATGCAGGCAAGACCGACGAGGCGTTCGAACTTTTGGAAAGCCTGCCGATTTCCGATGAGGAGACGTCTTTTTACGCGGGCACCTATGCGACGGTCGCAGGCCTCTCGGGAGATCTCGAACGCGGCCTGCGCGTGATGGCGGAAGAAGTGGCCGACAAGCCGCAGAACGCCACCGCCTTGAACAGCGACTGCTGGTATCGCGGCTTGTTCGACACAGGTCTCGAAGGTGCGCTCGATATATGTACTCGCGCCATCGAACGGGCCTCGAACAGTTCGCCGATGCTCGATAGCCGCGCCATGGTCCATTACCGGATGGGCAACTACGATGCGGCTTTGGCTGATCTCGACAGCGCACTCGACCTGACGCCTGGCCTGGCCGCTTCGCATTACCTGCGCGGCATCGTCCTGCTCGAACAGGGCGATGAGGAAGGATATCGCGATATCGCCATCGCGCTGCGCATCGCGCCCGAATACCGCGCGCAATACGCTCGGCACGGCATTTCGCCCGACAAGTGAGCTAAATCAGTCCCTTGGCGCGCAGCGAGACATGGCTGCCGCGCCCGACAATGACGTGGTCGTGGACGGTAATGCTAAGCAGTCGCCCGGCCTCGGCGATGCGTTTGGTAATCTGGATGTCCGCGCGGCTCGGCTCCGGGTCTCCGCTGGGGTGGTTGTGGACGAGGATTAGCGCGCTCGCCCCCACGTCGAATGCGCGTCGAATGACTTCGCGGGGATGGATGGCAGCTTCGTCGATCGAGCCTTCTGCAGCGAGATGGTCGTCGATGAGGCGGTTGCGTGTATCGAGATAGAGCACCCGCACACGCTCGTGCTTCAGGTCGCCCATGTCGATGGCAAGGTAATCGAGCAGCGCCTGCCAGCTCCCCAGGATAGGCTTTTGCTCCACCGAGCCCCGGGCCATCCTTCGGGCGGCCAGCGACACGGCATGTAGCGATTCGGAACTCGCCTGACCCATGCCTTTGACTTGTGCCAGTGCGCCCGGCGACGCGTTGAGCACCCCGGAAAAGGACCCGAAAGCGTCGATCAGCCTTTTCGCCAGCGGCTTGGTGTCGCCTTGCCTGATCGATGCGAACAGCAGGAATTCGAGCAATTCGTAATCGGCGAGCGCTTCCGCACCGCCCTTCAGGAGCCGCTGCCGCAAGCGCTCGCGATGGCCCGCCCCGGCATGGGCCGGCACATTTTTCGCTGCCTCGGGCAACCTTTTTCCTCCCCGATACGTTTCAATGCCTTGCATTGCCTTTCCACTGCGATGCGCGCAAGTGCGGGGATGAATGGACGGGTCAGAAGGCCAATATGTGAGCGAGAGGCCGCGTTGGCGCAAGAAGCGCTGGGCGGTGCCTGCGCTCGTCATTCTGGCGCTTGTCATCGTGGTTGTGTTCGGCTGGATCAACCGGATCGAACTGGCCGACGATTTAATTGCAGATCAACTAGAAGCGACCAACTTGCCGGCGACCTATGAGGTCGAGCGGATCGGCGGGCAGGTTCAGGTCATTTCCGATCTCGTCATCGGCGATCCGCAAGCCCCCGATTTCACCGCGGACAAGGTCGTGGTCCGCCTGCGCCATCGGCTGGGATTTCCCGAGATAGGCGGCGTAACGCTGGTCAATCCGCGGATTTTCGGCCGGTATGTCGATGGCGAACTCAGCTTTGGGGCACTCGATGGCCTGCTGTTCGAGGATACGACCGATGAGCCGGCGAGCCTGCCCGATATCGACCTCGCCATCCGCGACGGACGCGGCCTGGTCGAGACCGATTACGGTCCGGTCGCCCTCAAGATCGCGGGCGAGGGCAATCTTGTTGACGGATTCGCCGGTATCGTCGCAGCGACAGCGCCCGAATTGTCCTTTGCAAGCTGCGAAGGCCGGAAGGTCACGCTCTATGGCGACATCACCACATCTGGCGGCGAGCCCAGTTTCAGCGGTCCGTTACGGTTGGCGACACTCGCGTGCGACGAGATGGAATTGGCGGTGTCCGAATTCGTGGCTGAGATCGATGCAACTGGCAGCAGTTCCCTCACCGATCCTCGCTTCGAAGCGCGAATAGCAAGCGATGCCGTCCGATTGGGTGCGAATACCGCACAATCTCTAGCCGGTACAATCCGCGGGCAGCTCAACGACGAGGAAATGACCTCGCGCTATTCCATAGCCGCACGCGGGTTGGAGACTCCTCAAGCGCTAGCCGCCGTCCTCACCGCCGAGGGGATAGTTCGCAGTCGCGACAATTTCGCGCGGTTCGAGGTCGAAAGCGACATCGAAGGCAACGGCCTGCGCATGGGACGTTCGCTGATTGCATCGATCGAGACCCTTCGGAGCACGGGCGGGGGGACTCTGATCGAGCCGATCGCGCGCCGCATCGGAAATGCCCTGCAGGCCCAGACACGCGGAAGCGCGCTAGCCGCGGACCTGCGCTTTCGCTCGGACGAGCGCGGCTATTCGCTGCTGGTGCCGCAGGCAGAATTGACTGGCGGCAGCGGCGCTCGGCTCTTGTCCGTGTCGCGCATGGAAATGGCTTCTCGAGAGGGCGAACTGCCACGCATTTCAGGCAATATCGCGACGGGCGGCCCCGGAATTCCGCGCATCAGTGGCCGGATGGAACGCGCGCCGAGTGGCGATGCCGTTTTCCGTCTCGCCATGGCGCCTTACCAGGCGGACGGGGCGCAACTCGCCATTCCGCGCCTGTCGATTGCCCAGGGAAGCACCGGCGCGCTGGGTTTTGCGGGTGAAGTGCAGGCGAGCGGCCCCTTGCCGGGCGGCGCGGTCGACCAGCTGTCCTTGCCGGTCAACGGGCGCCTCACTTCGGGCGGCGAAATCGTGCTCTGGCGCGAGTGTACGCGCATCGCTTTCCGTAGGCTTGCCTTTGCCGATTTGAACCTCGCAGGACCGGGACTCACCCTGTGTCCGCCGCCGGGCAAAGCGATGCTGGAATACGGCGGTGACGGGTTGCGGTTTGCGGCGGGGGCACCGTCGCTCGATCTCGAGGGAGCGCTTGGCGAAACACCCGTCCGCATCGCCAGCGGGCCCGTCGGCTTCGGGTATCCCGGGACGTTAACTGCTCGGAATCTCGATATTTCTCTGGGTCCGGCCGATACGGCAAGCCGTTTCGTAATCACCGATCTCGACGCGCAAATCGGAGACAATATCGCGGGAACCTTCGCCGATGCGGAGATCGCGCTGGCGGCGGTACCGATGACCCTGGTCAACACTTCGGGCAATTGGGACTATAACGATGGGCGCATAACAATCGGCGATGCGCGCTTCCGATTGATAGACCGGGAGGAGCCCGACCGTTTCGAACCGCTGGTGGCGCGCGACGCCTCGCTGACGCTGGTGGATAACGTCATCGTCGCCGATGCTGCGCTGCGCAATCCGCAGACCGATCGCATCGTGACGCTGGTCGATATCCGGCACGATCTCTCCACTGGCGGCGGGCATGCCGATCTCGCTGTCGAGGGGCTCACTTTCGACAAGCAGCTCCAGCCGGAAGATCTCAGCCCGCTGGCGCTGGGTGTTATCGCCAATGCCGATGGCACGATTACCGGGCGGGGGCGCATCGACTGGTCTCCAAGCGGCGAAGTCACCAGCAGCGGCAGCTTCTCTTCCGACCGGCTCGATTTCGCAGCCGCCTTCGGACCGGTGAAAGGCGCGAGCGGGACGGTCGAGTTTACCGACCTCCTCAATCTTACCACGGCGCCGAACCAGAAAATCCGCGTGGCTTCGGTCAATCCCGGCGTCGAAGTGCTCGACGGGGAAGTCGAGTTCAGGCTCGATAACGGCGAACTGCTTGCAGTCAGCGGCGGCCGCTGGCCGTTCATGGGCGGTACTTTGATCCTTCGCGAAGTGGACCTCAAGCTCGGGGTGAGCGAGGAGCGGTCCTATATCTTCGAAATCGTCGGTCTCGATGCCGCGCAATTCGTCGCGCAGATGGAGCTCGAGAACATCTCTGCAACCGGCACTTTCGACGGGACCGTCCCGATCATCTTCGATGTCGACGGCAACGGCCGGATCGAGCAGGGCATCCTCCTGTCGCGGCCGCCGGGCGGGAATGTATCCTATGTCGGCGAACTGACCTACGAGGACCTCTCGGCGATCGCGAATTTCGCCTTCGACGCGCTCCGCAGCCTCAATTATTCGCAAATGCGCGTGGTGATGAACGGGCCGCTGACGGGCGAGATCGTGACCGAGGTGCGGTTCGACGGCGTCCGCCAGGGCGAAGATGCGAAAACCAACTTCATTACGAAGCAGCTCGCCAAGCTGCCCATCCAGTTCCGCCTCAATATCCGGGCGCAGTTCTACCAGCTGCTGACATCGCTCAAGGCGATGTACGATCCCTCTTCCGTACGCGATCCGCGTGAACTGGGCTTGCTGAGCGACGACGGCAAGCGCCTGCTGCGCCGCTCGATCACCGGCGAGGAAGCGGAGCCGGATATCGACCCGGAAGATGTCATCCCAGATGAACCCACCATTCAGGAGCAGGAAAGCGAGTGAGCGCTATGAAACCCCATGAATTGACTGACTGCGCAGGGCTTGCGAAAACCCCTTCGATGCAGGGGAGTGCGGCGATGCACGGTCTGAAGATTTCGGCGGCGGTCGGCCTGAACTCGCTCGCGCTGGCTGGTTGCGTGACGGTGGAAGCACCCACGGAACCCATCGTGATCGAGCTCAACGTCAACATCCGCCAGGAAGTGATTTATCGCCTCGCCGAAGA
>CAYOWF010000062.1:0-10424 GCA_964407585.1 uncultured Qipengyuania sp. | reverse complement strand
GTCATGAACCGCGATGCCTCGATGGGCATCTTCTGGAACATCGTCGTCGGCATCATTGGTGCGCTTATCGGTAACTTCATTGCCGGCGCGCTTCTTGGCATCCAGGGTACGATCCAGTCGTTCAATCTGACCGGCTTCATCATCGCCATCGTTGGCGCGATCGTGCTGCTGGGCATCGCCAATCTCGTCCAGCGTGGCCGCGTCCGGTAACGCTTCGAGCGAAAAAGCACTCTTAACAGGGCGGTGCGGCATTTGCCGTGCCGCCCTTCTTCATGTGTCGCTTCCAGTCCCAGGGGGCGCATTCGACATTCGTCCGTTCCATTCGCACCCCGGTCGAGGGCGACATTGCCCTAATTGCGTCGCCGATATACTAGGTAAACCGCAGGCTTGCGCTCTGTGATTTAGCAGAGTAACACACCATGAGAGTTCAGGCCGCTGCCAAACGGGGTCAGCATGATGACGTATGAATCGGAAATTCGGGCAGACGGCGAACAGCCGGTCGAGGTCGGCCTCGATGGCGAAACCGCGCTGGAGGAGCAGAGCGTGCGCAGCAAGCGTAAGACTATCGGCATTGCCGCTCTTATCGCGCTGGTGCTGGCCATCGCCGGCTATTTCCTGTTTGCCGGGGGCGAGGCTCCGGTCGAACAGGCTCCGCAACTCCAGGCCGTGACGGTCGTCGCGCCCGGGCGAACCACGGTCGAAGGCGAAATTTCCGCCACCGGAACGCTCGCCGCGCGGCGGGCCATGCCGGTCGGCGTCGTGGGCGAAGGCGGTCGCGTGGTCTCGGTTCCGGTCGATGCCGGAAGCTGGGTGCGCCAGGGCCAGGTGCTCGCGAGCATCGATCGTTCGGTCCAGTCGCAGCAGGCACAAAGCGCCTCGGCCCAGATCCAGGTCGCACAGGCCGATGCCAATCTTGCCCAATCGAACCTCGATCGTGCCCTCCAGCTGGTGGAGCGCGGCTTCATTTCGAAAGCCGATGTCGATCGCCTGACCGCTACGCGCGACGCTGCAGTCGCGCGGGTCCGTGTCGCGCAGGCGCAGGCACGGGAACTGCAGGCCCGTAACGCCCGGCTCAATATCGTCGCGCCATCCGCCGGCCTTATCCTTCAGCGCAATGTCGAACCCGGACAGACGGTAAGCGGCGGTTCGCAGCCGCTCTTCACGATCGCCAAGGGCGGTGAAATGGAAATGCTCGCCCAGCTCGGCGAAGCGGAACTTGCCAGCATCAGCGCCGGAGCCAGTGCAGAAGTCGTACCCGTCGGGTCCGATAGGGGCTTCACCGGCCAGGTTTGGCAGGTCGCCCCGACGATCGACCCGCAAACGCGCCAGGGCACTGCGCGTATCGCGCTGTCCTATCACCCCGAACTCAAGCCCGGCGGCTTCGCCAGTGCGACAATCAACTCGGGCACGGTGGTTGCGCCGGTTCTACCGGAAAGCGCCATCCTCGACGATGACGGGCAGGCCTACGTCTATATCGTCGATCGCGAGAACAAGGTCGTTCGGCGCAATGTGGAAACCGGCATCATTACCCCGGACGGGCTCACGGTCACCGATGGCCTGACCGGCAGCGAGCGTGTCGTCCTCAGGGCGGGCGGCTTCCTGCGCGAAGGCCAGGAAGTGGCGCCCAAGCTGCAGCAGAGCACGAAGTAACTCCATGAATTTCCGCTATCTATCCGCCTGGTCGATCCGTAACCCGGTCGTGCCCCTTGTGTTGTTCGTGGCGTTGACGGTCGCGGGTATCATCAGCTTCATGCGCATGGAGGTCCAGAACGACCCCGACATCGAGTTTCCTGCCGTCATAATCTCGATTTCGCAGCCCGGCGCTGCGCCTACCGAAATCGATACGCAGATCACCGAAAAGGTGGAATCGGCCATTTCTTCCATGGAAGGGGTCGAAACCATCACCAGCACGGTCCGCGAGGGCAATTCGCGTACCTTCGTGACTTTCGAGTTCGGCAACGATGTCAACGATCTCGTCAACGAGGCCAAGGCGAACATCGACCAGATCCGGGGCGACCTGCCCGACGGCATTATCGAGCCGCGCGTCTACAAGGCCCAGGCGGGCAGCGATTCATTCGCCACCTATGCCGTCGTGGCGGACGACATGACGCTGGAGCAGCTCAGCTGGTTCGTCGACGACACGGTTTCCAAGCGGTTGCTTGCGGTGCCCGGCATGGCCAGCGCCTCGCGCAGTGGCGGTGTGAACCGCGAAATCCGCGTTATCCTCGATCCGGCGCGCATGCAGTCGCTCGGGGTCACTGCATCGCAGGTCAATTCCTTCCTGCGACAAAACAATCTCAATGCCGGCGGCGGTCAGGCCGAAATCGCGGGCGCCCGCCAGTCGGTGCGCGTGATCGGCAATGCCGAAACCGCCTACGAACTTGGGCAACAGCGAATTTCCCTTGGCGGCGGACGATCGATCAAGCTCGCCGATATCGCCGACGTGCGCGACGGGCAGAGCGAGATCACCTCGGTTTCGAAGGTCGACGGGCAGCCCGTCGTCACCATCGCACTGTCGCGTGCCCGCGGTAAATCGGATGTTACGGTCTATGACGAATCACAGCTCGTCATCCAGCAGATCGAGGCCGAATATCCGGGTATCGAATTCGTCGAACTGTTCAACATCGTCCAATATACCAAGGCCCAGTATGAAAGCTCGATCGCTGCGCTGATCGAGGGCGCGATCCTCGCCGTGGTAGTGGTCTTCTTCTTCCTGCGCGACTGGCGCGCGACGATGATCAGCGCGATCGCAATTCCGCTTTCGGCGATCCCGACATTCTTCTTCCTCGATTACATGGGCTTCACGCTCAACCAGATGAGTCTGTTGGCGCTCGGCCTCGTGGCCGGCGTGCTGGTCGACGATGCGATCGTGGAGATCGAGAATATCGTGCGCCATATGCGCATGGGCAAGACCGCCTATCAGGCTTCGATCGATGCGGCGGACGAAATCGGGCTTGCTGTCGCCGCAACCAGTTTCTCGATCGTGGCCGTTTTCCTTCCTGTCGCACTTTTGCCGGGCGTCGCCGGGCAGTATTTCGCGAATTTCGGTATAACCGTCGTCGTTTCGGTGCTGATGAGTCTTGCGGTTGCGCGCATGATTACACCCATGCTCGCGGCCTATTTCCTCCAGCATCATGGCGAAGCCGATCATGCCAACGGTCCGTGGATCCAGCGCTATTCGCGTGTGCTTGAATGGACGCTCGACCGGCAGAAGGCGCGCGACATCAAGGAGGAAAAGATCGCGCGCAAGGGTCGTATCGGCTTCTTCGGCAAACTCGGCGCGCATCTTCGGGGCGACCATCGCGCATGGGTCATGGGGGTCGGCCTGCTTTCGTTCATCGCCACGATCTTCCTCTTCATCGTTACACCGAAGCAGTTCTTCCCCGATGCGGATTTCGATTTCGCACAGGTAAGCCTGTCCATGGTGCCGGGAACGACGCTCGAGCAGACGCAAGAGCGTGCGGAGCAGGCGCTCGCCATCATCGAGCAGCAGCCCGAAGTCGACAATGCATTGATGACCGTCTCGGAAGGCAGTGCGAGCTACTTCATTACCTATTTGCCGGAGCGTGACCGGACGAGCGATGAAATAGCGCGCGAGGTTTCCACCCTCTTCCGGCAGGTGCCGGATGCGCGTGTGAACTTCCGCGACTTGCAGGGCGGCGGCGGCGGCGGCGGTGGGCGCGCCATCAACGTGATGCTGTCCGGCAGCGATCCCGAACTGCTCGAACAAACTGCCGAAACCCTGGTCGAGCAAATGGGTACTCTGAGCGAGGTGCAGGCCCCCCGCGTGGAAGCCGATCTCCAGCGCCCCGAACTCATCATCACGCCGCGCGCCGATCTGGCCGCCTCGCTGGGTGTGACTACCGCCTCGCTCAGCCAGGCGATCCGTATCGCGACCATCGGCGAGATCGACCAGAACGCGGCGCGTTTCTCACTCGAAGGCCGCCAGATACCGATCCGCGTGGTGCTTCCCGAAGATTCGCGCGACCGGATTGCGACCATACGGAACTTGCCCGTACCGACCGCAACGGGCAGTTCGGTCCCTCTCGAGCGCGTAGCCGATATTCGCTTCGGTGCCGGCCCGACCAGCATCCAGCGCGAGAACCGTCAGCGCCGCGTTTACGTGAGTGCCGACCTTTCGCCGGGTGCGGAAGAAGGCGCAGCCAAGGCGAAGATCGACCAACTGCCGATCATTCAGGATCTACCCCTTGGCGTGTCGAATGCACCCAGCGGTCAGGATCGCTGGCTGGCGGAATTCTTCGTCAACTTCCAGATCGCTCTCGTCGCCGGTATCCTGCTGGTCTTCGCCGTGCTGGTGCTCCTCTATCGCCGCCTGATGTCGCCGCTGGTCAACATGGGCTCTCTCCTGTTGGCTCCGCTCGGCGGGATTCTCGCAATCATGATTGCGGGCATTTCGCTTTCGCTGCCGGTCTTTATCGGCATCCTGCTGCTGTTCGGTATCGTCGCCAAGAACTCGATCCTGCTGGTCGATTTCGCCATCGAATCGATGGCTGACGGGCACCGGAAATACGAAGCGATCATGGAAGCGGGCCGCAAGCGCGCGCAGCCCATCGTGATGACGACCGTCGCGATGACTGCGGGGATGATCCCGACTGCCGTGTCGCTTTCGGCCGACGGCGCCTGGCGCCAGCCGATGGGCGTGGCGGTGATCGGCGGGCTTATCCTGTCGACATTCCTCACCCTGCTCATCGTACCGGCAGGCTTCAGCCTGGCTGACGGCATCGAGAAGCGTGTCGGTCCGTGGCTGCGCAATCGCCTGCTCTCCTATCGCCCAGGGATGGACGATGGAACCATTCGGGGCCAGAAACCCGGGATACAACCGGCGGAGTAAGCGTCGCCCAGAGTATGGCGGAGCGATCGAACCTCATGACCACCGGGAGCGGCGCACCGCTCCCACCCGACCGCGCGCGCACCATGCGCCTCACAGCAACGGGAATGCTTGTCCTGATGGCGGCGATCTTCATCGCCTCGGGGCGCTGGCTCGATGTGCATCCTGCCTGGGGCTACGTTCACGCCTTTGCCGAAGCCGCCATGGTTGGCGGGTTGGCAGACTGGTTCGCCGTAACGGCCCTATTCCGTCGCCCTCTCGGACTGCCCATCCCGCACACTGCCATCATCCCGGAGAACAAGGACCGTATCGCCGATACGATGGCGGGTTTCCTGCGCGAGAATTTCCTCACGCCGCAAGTCGTCGCACGCAGGATGGGCGCGATGAATCTCGCCGGTGCAGTCGGAAGCTACCTTTCCGACCCGAAGGCGATGCAGGATTCGCGCGTCCGGGTCGGGGCCGGAGAACTCGCGGTCGAAGTCCTCGAATCGCTCGATCCGGAGCGGCTCGGCACCCAGGTTCGCGCCGGGTTGGCGGCGCAGATCGAGAAGCTCGAAGTGGCCCCGTTGCTGGGTGGTATGCTCGACGCGATGATCGAGGACGGACGGCACAAGATCGTCATCGACAAGATCATCCGATGGGCGGGCCTCGTACTCGAAGACAACGAACAGCTGGTGCGCGAAATGGTTCACAGCCGCGCCAATGCGGTTTTGCGATTTACCGGGCTCGACGAAAGGCTCGCCAACTCGGTGATCGACGGGCTGTACAAGCTGCTCGCCGAAGTGCTGGTGGATCCGGAGCACCCCATTCGCGACAAGATCCAGGAAGGCCTGGAGGAATTCGCCAAGGGGCTGCGTGAAGACCCTGAACTGCAGGAGCGGGTCGAACGCATAAAGGTCGAACTGCTCAACAACCCTGCAATCGCCAGCTGGTGGCAATCGGTCTGGGAGCGGATCCGCGCTCGCCTCATTGTCAGCATTCGCGAAAGCGGCGGCGCGGGCAAGGGCTACCTCGGCGAGACCCTGGCCGAACTCGGCAGTGCGCTACGCGACGATGTACGCCTGCAGCGACAGGTCAATCGCTTTGCCCGTCGCACGGCGGTGGGCGTCGCGCAGCGCTATGGCGACCAGATCGTCCAGCTGGTGAGCGAAACCGTGCGGCGCTGGGATGCGACCACGCTGACCGATCGCGTCGAAGGCGCAGTCGGCCGCGACCTGCAATTCATCCGCATCAACGGCACGCTGGTGGGCGGGCTGGTCGGCTTGACGCTGCATTTCCTGATGGAAACCCTCGGCTGACGCTTCGCCTCAGGGAAGAACGTATTTTACCTTGGTCACAAAGTAGGATCGCATCGCCTTCCCCTCCGCATCGATTGCGGGTTCGAATTGGGCCCGCTCCATTTCCCGACAGGCCGAGGAAGTCAGTCTATTCAACTCGGTGGCATCCGATTGGCGGCACTCCATGAACTGCCCCTCCTCGTCCACGAGGACAACGAAGCGTATCGAACCCTGCTCTCCGCGCCGCAGCGCCGCAGAAGGATAATCTGCACCGATTCGCCGAATGATTTGCTTCCAATTGATCCACTTGGGTCCGCGTTGCATGGTCCGATGCTGCGCAAGATCGAGGCCCCAGTGTTCGATGAAACCCTCCGCGCACTTATTGAGCGCGGTCAATGCCGGGACAAGGTTGTCGAGTTTCAGCGAGACAATGGTGCGTTCGCCTTGCATCACGCCAAGCACCTCATTCCCGGCGAAGCGTTCGGCCGGAATGCCGGCCAGTCCGGTGGCATTTTCGACGAACATGTCGCCTTCGCTCTTTTCTACCTTTTCCCTGGGGGGCGAAAGCGAAGTGGCAATGGTCAACAGGGCCGTGCCGTAATCACCTAAGGAACCCTTGCTGTACTGCTTTTCGACCATCGGTTCGAGCGATCCGAACTTGAACTCCGCCGGCTCGTCCCAATCGATCTCCTTCAGCGCACCTCCCGCGATGGCAAAATCGACGGCGGCGGTCGGCTCGTCCAGTTCGATGAAAAGAAGGTGCTCCGCAGGACCTTCGCCTAATAGGCGAGCAAGTCGGCATTTGGTTTCGCCGGCTTCGAGGTGCCAGGGACCAGAAGGCTCAAGCATTGCGCCTTGCTCCGCCTCCTCCGCAGATGCGGGCGTTCCCACAACGGCAATCGATGAAACCACCGCGCAAATGAAATATAGCTTCACCCTTGGACTTTCCTCAAAATCGATTTCAATCGTCTCTCACCTTGAAGCCATGGGCATCCGCTGAAAATGGACTACCGGATGGCATCATGTAGCGGACGGCGGTGAGATAAAGACCACGGATGGCATTCCCGCCCGCATCCTGTGCGGGGTCAAACAGCGCATATTGGACGAAACTCTCGCACGCCGCTTCGCGCAAGACTTGCGCAGTCATCTGGGTAACGACGTGGCAATGTTCCACCCGTCCGTTTACACCGACAATGAGGCGGACATTGACCATGCCATTCCAGCCCGACCGTTGCGCCTGTTTGGGATAGTTCCGCTGAATTTCCCGCACCCATTCCGTCATTTCCTTGGGAGTCGGGCCCTTTCTCGTCGCTTTCCGGACTTCCTGGGTAAGCCCCATGTCGGCAAGCTTGTTCTCGGTGCACAGTTCGAGAGCTTCCAGCGGGGCGCTGATCGAACCGGTCCGAAGTGCCAGCGGCTTGGGCGACATCCCGCGAACCAGAAACATCTCAGTGGCTTGAATACGCTGGAGAAATTGTTGCCTGGCGTTTTGATTCTTGCCCTTGCTCCTTCCGTTCATTGCGGGGAACGGAAGGCCAGCGAAAACGAAGCCGTCCAGCCCGCCTACCGAAGCTTCGGCCCAAAGGTCGAATGCACCCGTCGCATCGGCTGGAAGGAAACCCGCCTCGATTGCCTCGCGAGGTCGGGATACATCGTCCCCGAAGATGCCGAACTGCATGATTGAACCGGGATGGACCTGTTGGATGGTGAATTTGAGACGTCTCTCGCCCGCCTTGAAATCCCGGATGATCGTACAGCCGTCACCGATGCTGTTCAGTCGCCAATCGCCTTCGGGGGAATAGGAAATTGCCTCAATTCGCTCTCCCTCCTCGGCCCGCGCAATAACCGGGAGCGTAACCGATAAGGCCGCCAAGACGGCGACCATGCGACCCATAGAAAAAACCCTCATTCCATAAAATACGATGGAATGAGGGTTTTGGCAATTCAATCGCCTGATTGGCGAATATTACAACTTCTCGGTCAACTCCGGCACCGCCTTGAACAGGTCCGCCACGAGGCCGATGTCGGCGACCTGGAAGATCGGCGCATCCTCGTCCTTGTTGATGGCGATGATGGTCTTGGAATCCTTCATGCCTGCAAGATGCTGGATGGCACCCGAGATGCCGATGGCGATGTAGACTTCCGGCGCCACGATCTTGCCGGTCTGGCCGACCTGGTAATCGTTGGGGACGTAGCCCGCATCGACGGCGGCGCGCGATGCGCCGATGCCTGCGCCGAGCTTGTCGGCGAGCGGGGTGATGACCTGTTCGAAAGTGTCCGCATCCTTGAGCGCGCGGCCACCCGAAACGATAACCTTGGCGCTGGTCAGCTCCGGACGGTCGCTTTCCGCGATCTCGGCACTGACGAAGCTCGACAGGCCGGCATCGGCCGGGCCGGAGATGTCCTCGATCGTGCCCGAACCGCCCTCGGTGGCAGCCTTGTCGAAGGCCGTGCCACGGACGGTGATAACGAGCTTCGCGTCGGAGGATTCGACCGTCGCGATTGCATTGCCGGCGTAGATCGGACGGGTGAAGGTCTTGTCGCCTTCGACCGAGAGAATGTCCGAAATCTGCATCACGTCGAGCAGGGCTGCGACGCGCGGCGCGATGTTCTTGCCGGTGGTGGTGGCGGGCGCGACGAAGGCATCGTGGTGTCCCATCTGATCGGCGATCAGCGGGGCGACGTTTTCAGCCAGCGCATGCTCATAAGCCGCATCGTCGGCGAGATGGACCTTGCCCACGCCTGCGACCTTGGCGGCCTGTTCGGCCACCGCGCGGCAGCCCGAGCCTGCGACCAGCAGGTGGACTTCGCCCAGCTTGCTTGCGGCGGTCACCGCCGAAAGCGTTGCATCCTTCATCTCGGCATTGTCGTGTTCGACCCAGACGAGAGTTTTCATAAGTCTATTCCTTTCCTGTCCGGGTTCTTACGCGATGCCGAGCGCTTTGATCTTGGCGACCAGCGCATCGACGTCCTCGACCTTTTCGCCTGCCTGGCGAACCGGCGGTTCGGAGACGTTGGTGGTCTTGAGGCGCGGCGCGGTGTCGACGCCGTAATCGGACGGGCTCTTGGTATCGAGCGGCTTCTTCTTCGCCTTCATGATGTTCGGCAGCGAGGCATAGCGCGGCTCGTTCAGGCGAAGGTCGGTAGTGACGATCGCGGGAAGCGAAAGCTTCACCGTTTCGAGGCCGCCATCGACTTCGCGCTTCACCGTGACGCTGTCGCCTTCGACTTCGACGGTGTTGGCGAAGGTGCCCTGCGGTCGGCCCATGAGGGCGGCGAGCATCTGGCCGGTCTGGTTCGAGTCGTCGTCGATCGCCTGCTTGCCGAGCATCACGATGCCCGGGCTTTCCTCTTCGGCAATCGCCTTGAGGATCTTGGCGACGGCGAGCGGCTCGATTTCGTCATCGGTTTCGACGAGGATCGCGCGGTCGGCACCCATGGCGAGTGCGGTGCGCAGCGTTTCCTGCGCCTTGGCCGGGCCGATCGACACGGCGACGATTTCATCCGCCTTGCCCGCTTCCTTGATGCGGATCGCCTCTTCGACGGCGATTTCGTCGAAAGGGTTCATGCTCATCTTGACGTTGGCGAGGTCCACGCCCGAGCCATCGGCCTTGACGCGCGGTTTGACGTTGTAATCGATCACCCGCTTGACGGGGACGAGGATCTTCATGGGGGATACCTTCCTCTCGACTTGAAACTGTGGCGCCCGCCTAGCTTGCGTTTACGTAAACGTCAAGTTGGGCTGGCGGTATTTCGTTGACCCTTCCCTGGCTCCCTTGCCCGCGGAATTCCGCAGGTCAAGCGCGGCGGCGCCTTCACCTTTACTATGGACGGGCGTGCGAATAGTTTCGGACGAACGGCAGGAGGTTTGCGATGCGCGGTTGGACGATGATTGCGGCAGTGCTGGCTTTGCTCGCCACTCCGCTTGCGGCGCAGGAGACGCGCACGGCGCCCGAAGACCACACGCCGCCTCCGGCCACGCTTGCGCAGATGGGCTGGCTGGTCGGCCAGTGGGCCGGCAGCGGCATCGGCGGCGCTCCCGCAATGGAAAGCTGGCTCCCGCCGAGCGGCGATACGATGGTCGGCACTTTCGTGCAGGAGACCGGCGAAGGCGGTATCCGCTTTACCGAACACCTCTATTTGATGGAGGAGGAAGGCACGCTGGTGCTGCGGCTCAAGCACTTCAACGCCGATTTGACCGGTTGGGAAGAGAAGGACGGCATGCTGACCTTCCGCCTGATCGCGGTGGAGGATTGCGCCGCCTATTTCCGTTCGCTGACGCTGCGATGCGATGGCGA
>CAYOWF010000061.1:0-10610 GCA_964407585.1 uncultured Qipengyuania sp. | reverse complement strand
GGCTCATCGTGCCCGGATCGACATTGAGGTAGGGATCGAATTTCCGAATGCGGACCTTGTAGCCACGCGCCTGGAGAAGGGCAGCAAGCGATGCTGCCATGAGACCTTTGCCAAGCGAGGAGACCACGCCGCCGGTGATGAAAATATACCGCGCCATGGGAGTCGGGCCTTAAGCGTGCGGATTGAGTCGGCGCAAGGAAAAAGGCGCGGCAAAGCGCGCGCTATCCACCGTTGCGCAGTCGATTTGCGATGAAGCGAGTATTACTCGGCGAGCGGATCGTCGCCTGCCGGCGCTTCGGCCGGAGCGGGCGCCGCAGCCGGTCCGCCGAGCGGATCGTTATCGACCGGCTCGACCGAACGATCGAGGGTCGATTCGATTTCACCCGATCCGATGCCTTCCACGGCCAAGGCAGCCAAGGCGATCGAAAGCGCCACGAAGGACACCGCGAGCCACTTGGTCGAGCGAGTCAGGAAGTCGGCCGCACCACGCGCGCTCAGCATGCCGCTGGGGCTGCCGCCGATACCGAGGCCGCCACCTTCGCTGCGCTGCATGAGGATGACCGCGATCAGTGCCGCTGCGACGATCGCCTGCACTACGGTGAGGAAGACAAACATGAATACACTCTACTCTGTCGATAGGAATTCTGCGCCGCATCTAGGCGCAGCGCGCCGAAACGGCAAGGTGGCACGACGGCGCTTCAGACCTCTTCGGTTTCGGACGCCGCCACGACGATGCCGAGGAAACTTTCCGCGGAAAGGCTTGCCCCGCCGACCAGCGCCCCGCCCACTTCAGGTATGGACAGGATTTCCCGCGCGTTCTCCGGCTTCACCGAGCCGCCGTAAAGGATGCGGACTTCGGCGGAAGCTTCTTCGCCGTAGGTTTCGTCGAGCAAAGTGCGAATCGCCTTATGCATCGCCTCGATGTCCTTGGGGGTTGCGGTCTTTCCGGTACCGATGGCCCACACCGGTTCGTAGGCAACCGTCAGCCGCTCTGCCGCATCCTCGATCTTCGGCAGGTTCGCCTTCAGCTGCCTGAGCACGAAGTCTACCGCCTCGCCTTCTTCGCGGGTGGGGAGCGTTTCCCCGCAACACAGGATGATCCGCAGGCCGGCTTCGAGTGCGCTTTCGATCTTGGCATTGATCAGCCTGCTGGATTCCTTGTGGTCCGCACGGCGCTCGCTGTGACCAAGGATCACGAATTTGGCACCCGCGTCGGCCAGCATCGCGGCAGAGATATCGCCCGTATGCGCACCGTCTTCACCGGGGAAGCAATCCTGCGCGCCGACGCCGATCTGTTCGGCTTCGCGGTGCACGGCGTGAATGAGCGTATAAGGCGGCGCAACGGCGACTTCGGCCTTCATATAGCGCTGCGCGGCACGATCGATGGCGCGCGCTTCGGACAGCATCGCGCGCGTTCCATTCATTTTCCAGTTGCCAACGATATAGGGCCGTTCGGCCATAAAAACTCTTCCTGTAGTGAATCTATTAGCGGCGAAGCGCAATATAGGAGATGGAATGCGCTCCGCTAGCCGTGGTTTGTTTCTACGTCAAAAGCTGATGGGACCTGTTGCGGCGAGGTCGCAGGGCGGATAAAGCGCGCTGCTCAACTGCAGATGTCCCGCTTCCCGTCCGGAAGTGGGCCGCGCCCAAAGCATAAGAAAAGGCCCTTTCGCAAGCCATGCTCACCTTTTTCCGGAATTTCTTCAAGACGAAGCTCGGCCTCGGGCTGACACTGGCGTTCCTGGGCCTGATCGGCTTCGCATTCGCCAGTATGGACGTTTCCAGCACCGGTACGTTCGGCGGCGTTGCGGGCGGAGACAGCGTTGCCGTTGTAGGCGACCGGAAAATCGGCACGGCCGAACTCAATCGTGCAGCCAACGATGCATTGCGGCAGGCACGTCAGGAAAATCCGGATGCGACCATGCAGACCCTGCTCGCCGACGGCGGGCTCGAGCGCATTCTGGACGATCTGATCGACCGTTACGCGATCACCGCCTGGGCGGAAGCTAACGGCTTTCGTGCCGGCGACAATCTGGTGAACAGCGAAATCCGCCAGATCCCCGCGGCGCGCGGACCGAGCGGGGATTTCGACAACGAGACCTATCAGGTATTCCTGCGCACCAATAGCCTGACCGATGCGCAGGTTCGCCGGCAGATTCGTACGTCGCTCTTCTTTCAGCAGACGGTGCTCCCGCAGGTCTATGGCACGCAGCTGCCCGATTCGCTGGCAAGGACCTATGCACGCACCTTCAAGGAGCGCCGGACCGGTTCGATCGCGGCTTTGCCCTTCGCGCTTTTCGTACCCGAGGGCGATCCCAGCGACGAGGTCCTGGCGAAATTCTATAGCGACAACCGCAATGCCTTCATCCGACCCGAACGCCGGACGCTGCGCTACGCCACTTTCGACAGCAGTGCGCTGGGCGACAGTATCGAACCGACCGATGCGGAAATCGCCGCATCCTATGAAGAGAATTCGGCGCAATATGCGGCCAGCGAAACGCGCGACTTCACCCAGCTTATCGTCCCCACGCGAGAAGGGGCGGAAGCGATCGCGAACCGGGTGCGCGGGGGTGAAAGCTTTGCTCAGGCCGCTTCGAGTGCCGGCCTGCGTCCTGCGCAGCTGGCCGACCAGTCTCGTACCGCCATTCGCAATGCATCGTCCGCTGCTGTGGCGGACGCCTATTTTTCTGCTGGCGAAGGCAGCGTAACCACGCCTGCGCAGGGGCAGCTCGGCTGGTATGTCGCCCGCGTCACTTCGGTCGAGGGCCGTCCCGCACGGTCGCTTGCAGAGGTGCGCGGTGAAATCGCAGATACACTGCGCGAACAGAAACGCCAGCGCGGGATCGCCGAACTGGCGGTCGGTATCGAAGACCGTCTCGCCGATGGCGCCTCGCTGTCGGCAATCGCAGACGAACTCGATCTCGAGCTCCAGACGTCACAGCCGCTGACCGCCGGCGGCCAGGTCTACGGCACGCCGCAGCCCGCACCTGAAGCCTTGCAGGGAATTCTCGACTTCGCTTTCCAGATCGACGAGGGCGAAGCGGAAATCGGTGCCCTGCCCGATCAGCGCACCTTTCTGCTTTACGAGGTGGCGAATATCACTCCGTCCGCAGCGGCACCGCTCGCCGAAATCAGGGATCAAGTCACGGCCCAGTGGCGACGGGATCGGGCCAGCAAGGCTGCCGAAGCGGCTGCCGATCGCATCCTAAAGCGAGTGGCTGACGGCGCGAGCCTTGCCGAAGCCATATCCTCGGAGGAAAAGCGCCTCCCACCCCCGCAGGACGTCAATCTCAGCCGCGAGGAACTTGCTCGGCTCCAGGGTTCCCGCGTTCCTGCGGCCATCGGCCTGATGTTCGCCATGGCGGAAGGAACCGCGAAGAAGCTCGAAGGACCGTCCGAACAGAGCTGGTTCGTGGTCGATCTCAAGGAAGTCGAGCTCGGGGAACTGGAAGAGAACGATCCGCTCGTCGCGCAGGCGCAGACCTCGGTCGGCAGGGCATGGGGTTCCGAGTATGCCGAGCAGCTGCTTGGCGCGATGCGGGCTTCGATCGGCGTAGAGCGCAATGCCGGAGCGATTGCCGCCGTGCGGCGCCAGCTCCTCGGCGAAACGAACTGAGGCTGGCTTGTCGGCGCAGCTAGAAGGCCGCGCAAGGGCGCTAGAGGCGCTGGGGCAAGGTCGCCCCGCCCTCGTCTGGCGCAAGCTGGTTGCGGATACGGTCACACCGGTCGGCGCCGCCTTGCGCCTGATCGAGGAAGGACGGGGCGATTTCCTGCTCGAATCGGTCGAGGGCGGCGAGGTGCGTGGGCGTTACAGCCTACTGGGCCTCGATCCGGACCTGGTGTTTCGGGCCTATGGTGATGACGCTGCGATCAACCGCAGCTGGCGGAGCGACAGCGAAGCCTTTGTCCCCTGCAAGAGCGGTACGCTGGAGGCGATGCGGGCGTTGCTTGGTGAATGCCGGATCGATGTGCCCGAAGACCTGCCTCCTGCGCTGGCCTGCCTTGTCGGGTATTTCGGTTATGAAACGATCGGGCTGGTCGAGAGGCTGCCACGGCCCGAAAAACAGGCGCTCGACCTGCCCGACATGCTGTTCGCGCGGCCGACCCTGCTGCTCGTCTTCGACAGCCTCAAGGACATGCTGTTCTGCATCGCGCCGCTTTGGCCCGGCACAACCGATGCTCACGATGCCGTCGCAGCAGCCGACGAGCGCATCGAAGCCACACTCGCCCGGCTCGACGCGGCGCTGCCGAAGCCGACTGGCGATGCCCAGGGATTGCCCGCACCCGATTTGCAGGCGACGATGGCGCCGGAGGACTATGCGCAGATGGTCCACCGGGCGAAGGAATACATTACCGCGGGCGACATCTTCCAGGTGGTCCTCTCGCAGCGTTTCACCGCGCCTTTCGAACTGCCGCCGATCGCGCTGTACCGCGCCCTGCGCCGCGTGAACCCTTCCCCCTTCCTCTACTTCCTCGACCTGCCCGGATTTGCGGTTGTCGGGTCGAGCCCGGAAATCCTCGTCCGCGTGCGCGACGACGAAGTGACGGTGCGCCCGATCGCCGGGACGAGGCCGCGGGGAGCGACGGCGGAAGACGACCGTGCCGCCGAAGCTTCCTTGCTTGCCGATCCCAAGGAAAAGGCGGAGCATCTCATGCTGCTCGACCTTGGCCGCAACGATGTTGGACGGGTTGCTTTGAGTGGCACCGTCGAGGTGACGGACAGCTTCACGGTCGAACGTTATAGCCATGTAATGCACATCGTCAGCAACGTCGTCGGGCGGCTCGACCCGTCGAAGGACGCCATCGATGCGCTCTTTGCAGGCTTCCCGGCGGGCACGGTCAGCGGTGCACCCAAGGTGCGTGCATGCGAGATCATCGCCGAGCTCGAACCGGCGACCCGCGGACCATATGCGGGCGGCGTCGGCTATTTCGCGCCCGACGGTTCGCTCGACAGCTGTATCGTTCTGCGTACGGCGGTAGTGAAGGACGGCACTATGCATGTGCAGGCAGGTGCCGGGATCGTCGCCGACAGCGAACCCGAATACGAACAACGCGAATGCGAGGCCAAGGCCGGCGCGCTATTCGCTGCAGCCCGCGAGGCAGTTCGCCTCGCAGAGGAACCGAAATACGGACAATGAAATACGCTTACCTTGCAATCCCCTTGATACTACTCGCCGCTTGCGAACCCGCAGCAGAGGGCGAACCCGTCACGCGTACCCGCATCGACGGGCAGGGCAGTCCTTCGGCCGCGCCCTCGCCTGCCGAAACCGCCACCGGAACCACCCAGGTCGAAAGCGCCTGTCGTTCGATCATTTTCGAGGACACGCCATTAACCCATTGTCTTGCAACGCCATCGCGCCATCGAATTTCGATGGACCTCGGCCCCTCGGGCGATGAACCCTACCGCAGCCTCACCGCCTATTCACGCGAACATTCCGCCGACACCATCGCCTTTGCCATGAACGCGGGCATGTATGATGAAGATGGCAATCCCATCGGCTATTTCGTCGAGGATGGGGATCGGCTCCAGACGCTGAACACCGCAGACGGTGAAGGCAATTTCCACATGAAGCCAAACGGCGTGTTCTTCGGAAGTGGCGAAACCTGGGAAGTGCGGACCACCGAAGATTTCCTCGCCAACGTCCGTGAAAGGCCGCAGTTCGGCACGCAATCGGGCCCCATGCTGGTAGTCGACGGCAGGCTCCATCCCGACATTTCGCAGGACGGGGAATCCCGCCTCATTCGCAATGCAGTCGGAGTGGACGAGCGTGGTCGCGCGCATTTCGTCATCTCCAATGCTGCGATCAGCTTCGGAAAGCTGGCTCGTTTCTACCGCGACGAGCTAGGGGTGAAGAACGCGCTCTACCTCGATGGCAACGTATCCTCCTTGTGGAATCCGGCGACAGACCGTCTCGATACCGGCGCACCGATCGGCCCCATCGTGGTCGTGGAGAAGAAAGAACGCACCGATGATTGAATACGACCGCACGCTCTATCCAGAGATCGAACCCTACGAGACCGGCATGCTCGACGTGGGGGAAGGCCATTCGCTCTATTACGAGCGTGTAGGAACGCCCGGTGCGAAACCCGCGGTATTCCTGCATGGAGGACCAGGCGGCGGGATGTCGCCTTCGCATCGCCGCCAGTGGGACCCGGACCTTTACGACGTATTGCTATTCGACCAGCGCGGCTGCGGGAAATCGCTGCCATTCGCCGAGATCGAGCATAACGATACTCAGCGCATCGTCTCCGACGTCGAGAAACTGCGGGAAATGTGCGGCCACGATAAATGGCAGGCCTTCGGTGGCAGCTGGGGCGCGACACTGGCACTGGCCTATTCGCAAGCTCATCCGGACCGGGTGAGCGAAATCGTGCTGCGAGGCGTATTCCTTGCCCGGCAGAAGGAGAAGGCCTGGCTCTATTCCTACGGTGCGAGCGAAATCATGGCCGAACAGTGGGACGATTTTTCCGGCCTGATCCCCGAAGCGGAGCGCGGCAACCTCGTGCAGGCCTATTATGATCGGCTGACCAGCGAAGACGAAGACACGCGCCTCGCTGCCGCAAGGGAGTGGTCGCTTTGGGAAGGCAACGTCGCTACGCTCCTTCCCGATGAAGACCTGCTCGACAGCTTCGCCGATCCGGCCAAGGCTGTGCCCTTCGCCCGCATCTGCGCAAAATTCTTCCTCGAAGATTTCTTCCTCGAAGAGGCCCAATTGCTGAACGATGTCGACCGGATAAAGCACATTCCCGGCATCATCGTGCAGGGTCGTCACGACATCTGCACTCCGCCCACCTCGGCCTGGGAGCTCAAGAAAGCCTGGCCCGAGGCGGAACTCTGGATCGTGCACGATGCGGGCCATTCGGCAGGCGAACCCGGAATCATCGACGGTCTCGTCCGCGCGACCGACAAGTTCGCAGGCAAGGAAGACTGAGACGTTGGGCAGCATTCCTTGCTTGAAAGCAGGAGCCGCTCCCGCCAATCAGGCGCAAGAATGACCGCAAACCGCTCCATCCTCGTCATCGACAATTACGACAGTTTCACCTTCAACCTCGTCCATTACCTGATGGAGATGGGGGCCGAGGTGGAGGTGGTACGCAATGACGCCATTTCGGCAGCGGAAGCAATGGAACGGAGCTGTGCCGGCTATCTGATCTCGCCTGGCCCCTGCACCCCGAACGAAGCAGGTGTCAGCCTCGACCTCGTTGCTGCTTGTGCTGCCGACGCCAAACCGCTCCTCGGCGTATGCCTGGGTCACCAGTCGATCGGACAACACTTCGGCGGGCGCGTAGTTCGCGGCGGGTTGATGCATGGCAAAACCAGCGACCTTACGCACGACAGGACCGGCGTGTTCGCAGGCCTCCCCTCGCCTTACGCCGCCACCCGCTATCATTCGCTGGTAGTCGAAGACATTCCCGATTGCCTCGTTGTGAATGCAACCAGTGAAACACCCGGCCTCGATGGTTCGAGCGTGATGGGCTTCCGGCACGAGGCCTTGCCGATCCACGGCGTTCAGTTCCATCCCGAAAGCATCGCCACCGAGCACGGCCACGCATTGCTGGCCAATTTCCTTGCCATTTGCGGCATCGACGCCAAGGTTCCCGCATGATGAAACAGCTACCTTCCGCCGATGCGCACCTCGATGAAGAGCAGGCACATGAGGTCTTCGGCTGGATCCTCGATGGCGAGACCAGCGACGAAGAGATCGGCCGTTTCCTCGTGGACATGTCCGCGCGCAGCGAGACGTCGGAGGAAATCGCCGGGGCGGCACGGGCTTTGCGCGAAAGGCTGATCCCGATCGACGCCCCCGAAGGCACAGTCGATTGTTGCGGCACCGGCGGCGACGGGCATCACACGCTCAATGTATCGACGGCAGTCAGCCTTCTGGTTGCCGCATGCGGCGTGCCCGTGGCCAAGCACGGCAACCGAGCCGCCAGTTCCAAATCGGGCGCGGCGGATACGCTGGAAGAGCTTGGTCTCGATATGGAAGCTGCCGGAAGAACCGCCGAGAAGACTCTGAATGATTTGGGAATATGCTTCCTTTTCGCCAAGAATCACCATCCGGCGATGGGCCGCATTCAGCCGATCCGACAGAAACTTGGCGTTCGTACGATCTTCAATCTTATGGGCCCATTGTCGAACCCCGCAGGTGTTACACGCCAGCTGATCGGCATCGCGCGCCCCGCCTATGTACCGATCTATGCAGAGGCCAAGGCGCGCCTCGGCACGGAGCGAACTTTCATTGCTTCGGGCGATGAGGGGCTCGACGAACTCAGCCTCGCTAGCGGCAACGAACTGGCCGACGTGAAAGGCAATGATTTCGAGATGCGTCGTGTCGTCGCGGTGCAGGCCAACTTGCCCCATGCACCCGTGGAAGCGATCCGCGGTGGAGACCCTGCGCATAACGCAAAGGCGCTACAAGCCCTGCTCATGGGATCACCCGGACCCTATCGCGACGCGGTCCTGTTCAACGCTGCGGCCACCTTGATCGTCGCAGGCAAGACGTCCGACTGGACCGAAGGCGCCGAAATGGCCGGCGAAGCGATCGACTCCGGCCGGGCCAGGCAACTCCTCGCCGACTGGATCGCCCTAGCGCAATGAACAAGCTGGAACAGATTTGCGCCACCAAGCGCGAAGAGGTTGCGTCGCGCAAGGCGCAGCGGAGCTTTGCCGATCTCGACGCCTTGGCGAGCGAGCAAGCTGCGCCGCGCGGATTTCGTCAGGCACTCGAGCACAAGCAGTCGAACGGTTTCGGTCTGATCGCGGAGATCAAGAAAGCTTCTCCGTCAAAAGGCCTCATTCGAGCCGATTTCGATCCTGCGGAGCACGCCAGAGCATATGAGGCAGGTGGCGCAGCATGCCTTTCGGTTTTGACCGACGCGCCATATTTCCAGGGTCACGAGGATTATCTGGTTGCGGCACGGAATGCATGCGGGTTGCCGGTACTGCGAAAGGATTTCATGGTCGATCCCTGGCAGGTTGCCGAAGCGCGGGCGATCGGTGCGGATGCCATACTCATTATCGTTGCAGCGCTCGAGAATGGCGAGATGGTCGAAATCGAGGAGGCAGCCATCGAACGCGATATGGATGTTCTTGTCGAAGTCCATAATCACGAAGAACTCGACCGCGCTGGGCTGTTGAAGTCACGACTTCTCGGTATAAACAATCGCAATCTCAAGACGTTCGAAACCGACCTTTCCACGACAGAGGAACTTTCTGCCCGTGCGCCTAAAGGATCGCTGGTGGTCGGGGAAAGCGGTATCTTCACGCATGACGATTGCCTGCGCCTTGCCAAATCAGGCGTCCGCAGCTTCCTGGTGGGTGAAAGTTTAATGCGCCAGGACGATGTAGAAGCGGCGACGCGCAACCTGCTTTATGGATAGGCTGTCCTGCAGCCCCTTGTTTTGGCATGATGGTTCTATGCAGTTCCGACTATCAATCCATTCGAATCTTCGGGCAGAGCCCGGCCAGATCAATCTGATTGCCGAGCATCCCATCGGCCTCCGGAAATGACCAGCCTCACCCATCTCGACGAGCAAGGTGCAGCACGCATGGTCGATGTGGGCGCCAAGGCGGAAACGGCGCGCAGCGCGACTGCCGAAGGGCGCATCAGGATGAACGATGCCGCATTGAAGGCGCTGATGGATGGGAGCGGTCCAAAGGGCGATGCGCTGGCGACCGCCCGGGTCGCGGCGATCATGTCCGCCAAGAAGACCGGGGAACTCATTCCGCTGTGTCATCCGCTGGGGCTGGAAAGCGTGACCGTAGAGTTCACCTGCGAATCAGATGCGATCCGCGTCACCACGCGAGCCTCGCTTACCGGCAAGACCGGTGTCGAAATGGAGGCAATGACCGCGGCCAGCATAGCGCTCCTCACGCTTTACGACATGGGCAAGGCGCTGGACCGTGCGATGGTCATCGAGGGCGTTCGCCTGCTCGAAAAGACCGGCGGCAAGTCGGGCCGCTGGTCGGCGAAGGACTGAAACGGGAACACCTGTTCTCGCGCAACTGCCTCCAAAATGGCGGGTTTGCTTGACTCGCGGAAAAAGGTTGCCTACTTGTTCCACATTCGTTCGCAGGTCTGCGAACCGGAACATGGGAGTGACGCTATGCTGACTGCCAAGCAGCATGAACTGATCCGCTTTATCCAGGAAAGGCTGGAAGAAACCGGCATTTCACCCTCCTTCGAAGAAATGAAGGAAGCGCTCGACCTGAAGAGCAAGTCGGGTGTGCACCGCCTGATCTCGGCGCTGGAAGAGCGCGGCTTTATCCGCAGGCTACCCAATCGAGCCCGCGCTCTGGAAGTGATCAAGCTTCCCGAAGATTCGGTGACGAGCCCGTCGCGCCCCGGCCCGTCGGTTGCCGCCAACGATGCGATCGTCGCGGCACATGCCACAAAGACCGTCGCTGCGGATGCGGCCAACGATATCATCGACGTCCCGCTGCACGGCCGCATCGCTGCAGGCGCCCCGATCGAAGCGATTGAGGGACAGTCATCGATGCCGGTGCCTGCCGCGCTGCTTGGTCCGGGAGACCATTACGCGCTCGAAGTCAGCGGCGATTCAATGATCGAAGCGGGTATTTTCGATGGCGATTTCGCTCTGGTGAAACG
>CAYOWF010000060.1:0-10619 GCA_964407585.1 uncultured Qipengyuania sp. | reverse complement strand
ACTGGCCCGACAAGGTCCGGCTGATGCAGGAAAACTGGATCGGCAAGTCGAAGGGGCTCGAATTCAGCTTCGACCTGTCGAATGGCGAAAAGCTGCCCGTCTATACCACGCGCCCCGACACGATTTTCGGGGCGAGCTTCGTTGCCGTGGCTGCAGATCACCCGGTCGCGCAGGCTATCGACAGCGACGAGGCACGCACCTTCATCGCCGAATGCAAGAAGGGCGGGACCACCGCCGCCGAACTCGAAACCGCAGAAAAGCTGGGCTTCGATACCGGCATTACGGCAAAGCACCCGTTTACCGGCGCCGATCTGCCGCTCTTCATCGCGAACTTCGTTCTGATGGATTACGGCACCGGCGCGATCATGGCGGTGCCGGGTCACGACCAGCGCGACTTCGAATTCGCCACCAAATACGGCCTGCCGATCCCGCGGGTCGTCGCGCCCAGCGTGGAAGAGGCCGGTAAGCCCTTCGACGGCGAAGCCGAAGCGGGCGACGGCGTAATCGTCAATTCCGACTTCCTCGACGGGATGGACGTCGAACCCGCCAAGCGCGAGATCATCCGCCGTATCGAGGAACAGGGCCGGGGCGAGGGAAAGACCGTCTGGCGCCTGCGCGACTGGGGTGTTTCGCGCCAGCGCTATTGGGGCACGCCGATCCCTTTCATCCACTGCGAGGCCTGCGGTGTGGTCCCTGCGCCGAAAGACAGCCTGCCGATCACCCTGCCCGAAGACGTCGATTTCCAGACGCCGGGCAACCCCTTGCTACGTCATCCGACGTGGAAGCATGTCGATTGCCCCAAATGCGGCGGCAAGGCGGAGCGCGAAACCGATACGCTCGATACCTTCGTCGACAGTTCGTGGTATTTCCTGCGTTTCGCGAGCCAGCCGGCGGACAGGCCGTTCGATCCGGCCGAAGTCGCCAAATGGTTGCCGGTCGAACAATATATCGGCGGGATCGAGCATGCGATCCTCCACCTGCTCTACGCCCGCTTCTGGACCCGCGCACTGGCCCATATGGGACAGATCGAGGTGAAGGAGCCCTTCGCCTCGCTGTTCACGCAGGGGATGGTCACGCACGAGACCTATTCGCGCCGGGAAGGCGGCAAGACGGTCTATTACGCGCCCGACGAAATCAGCCGCGAGGCCGAGCGGGCACTGCTGACGGCCGATGGCGGCGAGGTCGAGATCGGCCGCGTCATCAAGATGTCCAAGTCGAAGAAGAACGTGGTCGATCCCGACACGATCATCGACGCCTATGGTGCCGACGCGGTCCGCTGGTTCATGCTTTCCGACAGCCCGCCCGAGCGCGACCTTCCCTGGTCCGAAGCGGGGATCGAAGGCTGCTCGCGCTTCGTCCACCGGCTGTGGCGCCTCTTCGCTGCGCATGACGCCGGGGCCGAGGGCGAGGAAAAATCGCTCGACCGCAAGACCCACCAGACGATCGCCGCGGTGGCCGAAGATATCGAGGCGCTGGGCTTCAACAAGGCCGTGGCGCGGATCTATGAACTGACCGGCGCGGTCGAGAAGGCCGCGCCCTCCGCCAGCCGTTCCACCGCGATCCGGACCTTGGTCCAGCTGGTCGCGCCGATGATGCCGCATCTCGCCGAAGAGGCATGGGCAGGCATGGGGCAGCAGGGCATGGTCGCCGATGCCGCCTGGCCCGAAGTCGATCCCGCGCTGCTGGTCGAAGACGAGGTCACCATCGCGGTCCAGCACAAGGGCAAGCTGCGCGATACGCTCACGGCGCCAAAGGGTGCTTCCAAGGAAGACCTCGAGGCCATGGCGCTCGCCAGCGAGAAGGTGCAGCGCTCGATCGACGGTGCAGAAGTGCGCAAGGTCATTGTGGTGCCCGACAGATTGGTGAATATCGTCACCTGATGCGTTACGTCCTGACCCTTGCCGCCATGCTGGCGCTTCCGGCCTGTACGCTTTCGCCCATGTATGCGGGCGGGGGCAGCGGCGACGTGGCGCAGGGGCTGGCTGCGGTGGACGTGCCCCCGATCGAGGGCAAGGCCGGCTGGCTGGTCCGCAACGCGCTCAACGACAAGCTGGGCGCGGCGGGCGTCAGCAACTTCCGCTACCGTCTCGACGTCCGTCTCGACGACAGCCTCGAGGGCCTCGCCGTGCTGGCCGACGATACCGTCAGCCGCGAACGCCGGACCTTGCGAGCGCGTTACCAGCTGGTCGATGCGAGCACGGGAGAAATCCTGCTCGATGCAACCGAAGGTACCGATGCGGGTATCGACGTGGTGTCGAGCGAATATGCCACCATCGCGGCGGAGAATACCGCGCTCGAAAACCTCTCGAAGGAAATCGCCGACCGGATCGTGACGCGCGTTGCGCTGACCCTGCGCAGCCGGTGAAGCTGACCGGGCGCGATTTCGCCGCCAAGGCACGCGGCGCAGCGGAAAGCTGCAACGTCTTCTTCTTCTGCGGGCAGGACGAAGCCGGCGCGAGCGCGGCGGCGAACGAAATCGTGGCCATGCTTCCCGATCCCGGCGAGCGAGTGGAGATACCCGGCGCGGAATTGCGCGCCGATCCCGCGAAGCTGGGGGACGAGGCCCGTTCCACCTCGCTGTTCGGCGACACGCGTCACATCTGGTGCCGGGTAGCCGGCGACGAGGCGCATGATGCGCTCAAGACCCTGCTCGAGACGGGCGACATGGGGGCGGGCGAGGCCTGCCCGGTGGTGGTGGTCGCGACATCGGCCACCGACAAGTCGCGTACCGCCAAGCTGCTGGAAAAGCGCAAGGATGCAGTGGTGGCGATGTTCTACCCGCCCGACCTTCGCTCGGTCACCCAAAGCGTGCGGGCGATGGGCGATGCCGCAGGGCTGAAGCTCGATGGCGCCGTTGCCGAAAGGATCGCGCGCGCCGCCAATCTCGACGTGCGTCTCGCGTCGAGCGAGGTGACCAAGCTGGCCACCTATCTCGATGCCTCCCCGCAGTCTCCGCGCCCGGCTACGATGGAGCATCTCGACGCCATCGGCGCGGCGAGCGAGGAGGACGGCTTCGCAAGCCTCGTCAACGCAGTGCTCGCCGGACAGGGCGCCAAGGTCGGCGCGGAGATCGCGCGGATGAAGCAGATCGGCCTCAACCCGGTCGGCACGCTGCTCGCGGTGGAGCGGCGCGCGGCACAGCTGGCGCGGATCTCGGCCGCGCTGGGCAATCGGCGCTACCAGGATCTCGACAAGGGCGAGAAGGCGCGGCTGGGCATCTTCTGGAAGGAAGAGCGCGACATTGCCGAACAGGTCCAGCGCTGGCGCGGGCCCAAGCTCGACCGGCTGACGCTGCGGCTCACCGAATTGCACCGCGAATTGCTGACGAACAGCCAGTCTTCCGAACTGCTGCTGGCGCAGGGGCTGACGGGCATCGCGCGCGTCGCCGGCGCAGGGCGACGCTAGCGCCTCACTCGCCGTCGGGGACGGAGAAGGTGCCGGTCACCCGACCGCCCGAATCGGTGCCGCTGCCGGTCACGCCCGACGACCCGCTCGCGCGCCCGTCGATGCTCGAAACGCCGCTGGCAAGATCGATTACCAGGCGGCCTCCGTTGAGCGTGTCGCCGCCGCGGTTGAGGCGGACATTGCCCGCCATTGTGATGATGCGACGGTTGAAGTCGTAGACTGCGGTATCGCCGCGGGCCCGCTCGTTCCCGCGCGACACGTCGACCCCGCCGGTCGCCATGATGCGCTGGATCTTCAGGTCGCCCGCATCCGAATAGTTCACGATCGTACGCGCGGCATTGAGATTGAGGCCCGCCTGCGTGATCTGGACGTTGCCGGAAAGGACCACGCGGTTCTGCCGGTCCTGCAGTTCGATCCGGTCGGCGGCATAGGAGACGGGCGCATTCGAATTGTGCCCCGCGATCGCCTGTGCGGAAAGCTGTATTCCGGCGAAACCGGCCAGCGTCAGCGCGAAGCCGAGCGCGGCACTCTTGGCCATGGTGGGCAGGTGGCTCTTCATTACGGCATCCTCAGCTTGCCCGGTTCCATGCGCAGCCGCGCATTGCCCGAGAGTATAATGCGGCGTTCTGCCAGGTCGGCATCGAGACGGTTGGCGCGGAAGGTCCCTGCCGGGATCTCCCCTTCGACCCCGCCCGCCCCTTCGAGCGTCTTGTCCTTGAGATCGAGCGCGACCCCGCTGGCGCTCATCCGGTAGCCATCGGCCGCTTCCATGCGCATCGTCCCGTTGACCGCGACGATTTCCGCATTGATGTCGTACTGGCCGCCGCTCGCTTCGACCCGCGCCGGGCCATCGTTCATCAGCATCCGGGCGACGAGATCGTCCATGCGCACGATGCCTTCGACGCTCGATTTCTGCACCGCTTCGCCCGCCGTCAGCGAGAAGGGGCGGCCCTGCGCGTCCTGGCCGCGGTAGAGTGCGTTGTCGACGCGCAGGCGTTCCTGGATGACCGCGACTTCGTTGCGGTCGAGCAGGAAGCTGATTTCCCCGCGCGGGGAAAGCGGCGTGATGATCATCAGCGCAGCGACCACGCCGACCGCCATCGGCAGTGCCTTGGCGAGAAAGCTTACGAGCTTGTCATGGCTCCCGCCGGGCACGGCGAAATGCTGGCGGCGCGAGCGCAATTGCTTGGCCTCCTGCGTTTCGATCCTGCTCCTGCTGCGGAATACCATCTGTCCTTGCCTTGTCCGTTTCGCCCCCGAACGTCAGCCCATGTGGCTGAAGATATCGTGATCGCTCCAGCCGAGGATGTCGAGATGCGCGCGTGCAGGAAGGAAATCGAAACAGGCCTGCGCCAGTTCCGTGCGGCCTTCGCGTTCGAGCCTGCGGTCGAGTTCTTCCTTCATCCGGTGGAGGAAGCGCACGTCGCTGGCGGCATATTCGCGCTGCGCATCGTTGAGCACCGGCCCGCCCCAGTCGCTGCTTTGCTGCGCCTTGGAAATGTTCTCGCCCAGAAGTTCCTCGACGAGGTTCTTGAGCCCGTGGCGGTCGGTATAGGTGCGCACCAGCTTGCTGGCGATCTTCGTACAATAGCACGGCGCCGCAGTGACCCCGAGATAATATTCGATCGCCGCCAGGTCGAAGCGGGCGAAGTGGAACAGCTTGAGCCGTTCCGGATCCGCCAGCACGGCCTTGAGGTTGGGCGCGTCATAGGTGCTGTCGGGGCCGAACCGCACGAGGTGCTCGTCGCCCTTGCCGTCGCTGATCTGCACCACGCACAGCCGGTCGCGGATGGTGATGAGGCCCATGGTCTCCGTATCGACGGCCACCGGGCCATCGGCGAGGACGTCTTCGGGAAGGTCTTCTTCGTGGAAATGCACTGCCATCGGGCGGCCTTAGGCCGATTGGGGATTGTAGGGAAGGGGGCTCTGGTTCCGAAGCGCGGCAGGGTCCAGAACGGTGCGCATGAGCGAAAGCATACCGGCAAGCTGGAAGAGCGTTCTCGATCCCGTGCTGGCGAGCCCCGAAGCGCGCAAGCTGGGCGGCTGGCTGCGGGCGGAAGAGGAAGCGGGCAAGACCGTCTACCCACCGCGCGGCTGCCGGCTGAACGCGCTCGAGCTGACCCCGCTGGAAGAGGTGAAGGTCGTTATCCTGGGGCAGGATCCCTATCACGGACCGGGACAGGCGATGGGGCTGTGCTTCGCCGTGCCCGAAGGGGTGCGCGTGCCGCCCAGCCTGGTGAACATCTACAAGGAACTGGAGGCCGATCTCGGCGTGCCCCGCCCCGGCCATGGCGACCTCAGCCATTGGGCGCGGCAAGGGGTGTTGCTGCTCAACAATACGCTGACCGTGGAAGGCGGCAGGGCGGGCAGCCACGCCGGCCGCGGCTGGGACGCGGTGACCGACGCCTGCGTCGCGGCGGTGGCGGGCAGCGATGCGCCCAGCGTCTTCATCCTGTGGGGCAGCCATGCGCAGGCCAAGGCGAAGAGGATCGACGGGCTGCGGTCGGGTCCGCATTGCGTCATCGAAAGCCCGCATCCCAGCCCGCTGTCGGCGCATCGCGGCTTCTTCGGGTCGAAGCCGTTCAGCCGGTCTAACGCCTTCCTCGAAGCGAACGGACGCGGGGCGGTGGACTGGCGGCTGCGAAGTTGACAAAGGTAACAGTGCGTCAACTTTGATTTCTCCGAATTAATCGCTGAAAACACATGTGAAAATCACCGAAAACAAAGGTGACACAGCCAGGGAATGACGCGCGCGATCTCGACGATTTGAAAGAACGAGCTCCTGCCCTATCCTGATTTGCGGGAGTAGGAAAATGACCGAGGACGAAGCGCGCACCCGCCTGATCGCCCGCCGCGAGGCGCTCGCTGCCGAAGACGCCGCCAATGCGGATTCGCGCGACACGGTCGAGTTGCAGCAGGACAGCGTCGGACGGTTGAGCCGGATGGATGCGATGCAGCAGCAGGCCATGGCGCAGGCGACCGCGCGGCGGCGAGTGGCGGAGCGTGCCCGGATCGAAGCGGCGCTGGCGCGGCTCGACGAAGGCGAGTGGGGCTGGTGCACGGCTTGCGGCAACGCCATTGCGGAGAAGCGGCTGGCGCACGACCCGAGCGTGGCGAAATGTGTCGAGTGCGCGGGCTAGAAACGATGACCGCCGGCGACACGGTTGCCGACCATCGTCTCGCTACATTTTCTCCGCCAGCGAGTAATGGTCCGAGTGCATTGCTCGCCGGGGCGAGCGATGGCCCCGAATGGCAAAGTAATCGAAAAAATGTTACTGACCACATCGAGTCGAACGACTCTCAAACGATATAATTCGTTGCCCGGGGTGCTGTCGTGCGCGACAGTTGGCAGGGCAAACTTTCCCTTTGGGTCCGTGTGATGCTTCAAAAGGGAGAAGACAATGAAAACGATACTTATTTCGAGTGCGGCATTGGCCGCATCGCTTTACGCGGTCGACGCGCAGGCACAGAATTTCGGCCCATGGGGCCAGGCCGAAGCGACATCGGTAACTTCAGCCGGTTGTCCCATTCTCGATCCCTATACGAACGATATGTTCATAGCGCGCTCCGGCGATATCTACCGAGCCGAGTGGGACGGAGATACCTGGCTGGATCCGGAAAATCTCGGCCCGGTGATAAATACGGCCGGTGCGCCCGAATACTGTCCGACTCCTGCTCGGGGTCGGAAGTTCTTCTTCGTCCGCGCCGGGGATATCTACATGACGAGCTATCACCCCAAGGATGGCTATCGCGAACCGGTTCGGCTCAGCGACGAGATCAACGCAGGAGACGAATGGAGCCCGACCTTCCTGGAAGACGAGGAAGGCAACTCCTATCTCTATTTCTCGAGCAATCGTGACGGTACGAACGAGACGCAGGACATTTTCGTCAGCGTCAACTTCGGCACCCCCACGAAGATCGAGGAACTGAGCACATCGGACGCCAACGAATGGCGACCCAACGTCCGGCGCGACAGGCTCGAAATGGTCTTCGATGACGGTTCGGGCAATATCTACTTCAGCAGCCGCGAGAGCACGGACGACCCTTGGGGCGAGCCTGTACTGTTCGAACAAGGCAACGGCTCTCGTGCATCGTTCAGTTGGGATGGAATGACTCTCGTATGGGGCGATGCCGGCACCATCATGAAATCGGAACGATCGCGCCAGAGAGGGCCGAAAACCGTTGAATTTCCTTAAGTAAATAGGGTCTGGCCGAGTCGGGGACTGCTCTCTGCACACTATTATGCAGCGCTGGGACCGCTCACCCTAATACGGGATAGGTTCAGGCGGCCATGCCTGTCCCGCTTAAGTCGAGCGAGTGGAACTGGTCCCACTCGCTCCACAAGGAAACGGACTTCGGTCCTACCTCGGCAGTTCGCTGACACCCATCAGTGCCTCGTCCACTGCGCGGGCGCATTGGCGGCCTTCGCGGATCGCCCAGACGACCAGGCTCTGGCCGCGCCGCATGTCGCCGCAGGCGTAGACGTGCGGTTCGCTGGTGGCATAGCGGTTGGTGTCGGCCTTGACGTTACCGCGCCCGTCCAGCTCCACGCCCGCCCGGTCGAGCAGTCCGCGCCGCTTGGGGCCGGTGAAGCCCATGGCCAGCAGGATGAGGTCGGCCTTGAGCGTGAATTCGCTGCCTTCCACTTCCCTGATCTTGCCATCCACCCATTCGATGCGCACGCATTGAAGCCCGGCGACATCGCCGCCTTCCTCGATCACGCGCTTGGTCATGACCGCCCAGTCGCGATCGACGCCTTCTTCATGGCTGGACGAGGTGCGCAGCTTCACCGGCCAGTCGGGCCAGGTCAGCGCCTTGTCCTCGTGCTCCGGCGGCTTGGGCATGATCTCCAGCTGGGTGACGCTGGCCGCGCCCTGGCGGTTGCTCGTGCCCACGCAGTCGGAGCCGGTATCGCCGCCGCCGATCACGATCACGTGCTTGCCGGTAGCGGTCAGGCTGCCGCGCGGGGCGGCGCGCACTTCGTCGTCGCCCGCATTGCGCTTGTTCTGCTGGGTGAGGAATTCCATCGCCAGCCGCACGCCGGGGAGTTCCGCGCCGGGAATGTCGAGCTGGCGCGCCTCTTCCGCGCCGCCGGCCAGCACCACTGCGTCGAAATTCTCCTTGAGCGCTTCGAAGCTGACTTCGACGCCGACTTCGGAGGAGGTGCGGAACTGCACGCCCTCTGCCTCCATCTGCACCGCGCGGCGATTGATGAGGTGCTTTTCCATCTTGAAGTCGGGGATGCCGTACCGCAGCAGACCGCCGATCCGGTCGGACTTCTCGAACACGGTGACCGCATGGCCGGCGCGCGCCAGCTGCTGGGCTGCGGCGAGGCCGGCGGGGCCGCTGCCGATCACGGCGACCGATTTGCCGGTCTGCCTTTCGGGCAGTTCCGGCTTGACCCAGCCTTCGCTGAAGCCGCGGTCGATGATCGCGCATTCGATGCTCTTGATCGTCACCGGTGCGTCGACGATGTTGAGCGTGCACGCCGCCTCGCAGGGGGCGGGGCAGATGCGTCCGGTGAATTCGGGGAAATTGTTGGTCGAATGCAGGACTTCGAGCGCATTCTTCCAGTCGTCTTCATAGACGAGGTGGTTCCAGTCCGGGATGATGTTGTTCACCGGACAGCCGTTGTGACAATAGGGAATGCCGCAATTCATGCAGCGCGCGGCCTGCTTGCGCAGTGCCTCTTCGCTCTGCGGGACTGTGAATTCCTTGTAGTTCTTCAGCCGCTCCGCGGGGTCGAGATAGGTGCGATCCTCGCGCTCGTACTCGAGAAAGCCGGTTTCCTTGCCCATTACTCTGCGGCCTCCATAGCTGCGTCCTCACGCTCGTCCTCGAGCGCCTTCAGCGCCCGGGCGTAATCGCGCGGCATGACCTTGCGGAAATTCTTCAACTCGTTCGACCAGTCGTCGAGCAGCGCCTTGGCGCGCGCCGAGCCGGTGTGGAGGTGGTGGCGTTCGACCAGCACCTTCAGGCGTTCGGCATCGTGATAGAGCGGATCGCCCATGCCCGGATTGTCTACGTTGACGGCGCGTTGCTGCGGCTTGCCCCAGCTCTTGTCCGCGCCTTCGCCGTCTCCGGGTTTCACGTCGAGCACGTCGACCTGCGCGTGATTGACCAACCGTTCGAACTCGCCGTCGGGATCGTAGACATAGGCGATGCCGCCGCTCATGCCCGCAGCGACGTTGCGCCCGGTCTTGCCGAGGATGCAGACGGTGCCGCCGGTCATGTATTCGAGCGCATGGTCGCCCGTACCCTCGACCACGGCGACCGCGCCCGAATTGCGCACGGCGAAGCGTTCGCCCGCGACGCCGGCGAAATAGGCTTCGCCCGCGATCGCGCCGTAGAGCACGGTATTGCCGACGATGATGTTGTCGGTCGGATCGCGGCTCACGTCCTGCGGCGGCCTGACGAGGATGCGGCCCCCCGACAGGCCCTTGCCGACATAGTCGTTGGCATCGCCGGTCAGGCTCATCGTCACGCCATGCGCGAGCCAGGCGCCGAAGCTCTGTCCGGCGACGCCGGTCAGGTCGATGCGGATGGTGTCCTGCGGCAGCCCCGCATGGCCGTGCGATTCGGCGATCCGTCCGGACAGCATCGTGCCGACCGTACGGTTCACATTGCGGATGGTGCGGGTCAGCTGGACCGCCTGCCCGCTTTCGATGGCTGGCTTGCAGGCTTCGATCAGCTCCATGTCCATCGCCGCGGCCAGGCCGTGATCCTGCGTTTCGGTCTGGTGCAGCGGCTGGCCTTCCTCGAGCGGCACCGCGTGAAGGATGCGCGTCAGGTCGATGCCGTGCGCCTTCCAGTGACGGCGCACGCGGCGCATGTCGACACGGTCCACCCGGCCGATCATTTCCTCGACCGTGCGGAAGCCCATTTCGGCCATGATCTGCCGGAGTTCCTCGGCGACGAAGAAGAAATAGTTGATGACGTGTTCGGGCGTGCCCGTGAAGCGCTTGCGCAGCACCGGATCCTGCGTCGCCACGCCGACGGGGCAGGTGTTGAGGTGGCACTTGCGCATCATGATGCAGCCCGCGGCGATCAGCGGGGCGGTGGCGAAGCCGAACTCGTCCGCACCCAGCAGCGCGCCGATGGCGACATCGCGGCCCGTGCGCAGACCGCCGTCGACCTGCACCGCGATACGGCTGCGAAGATCGTTGAGGAGCAGCGTCTGCTGCGTTTCGGCAAGACCGATTTCCCACGGGGAG
>CAYOWF010000059.1:0-10704 GCA_964407585.1 uncultured Qipengyuania sp. | reverse complement strand
CGCACAGCGCAAGGAGTTCGTCGAAACCGTTGTCGCGAATGGCTTCCATCACGGTCAGGCCGTCCTCGACCTCGATTTCGGAAGTTTCGCCTTCGCGGGTGGTGACGATCAGCTTTGGCATTGTCGCATCCTGTATTGCCTTGCCCGCCGCGCGGGCCATATGCGAATGGGCTGCTATTCAATGAGGCACGGGAAGGCAAGCCATAGACATGGGTTTGAAATCTTCGACGATTCGCGAACACCTCGATGCGGTGGCCGCCGACGACCCGGTGGTTGCCGCTGCGATAGACCGTGTGGGCTATCCCGAAGAACGCATCCGCGAGACCGGCTATCGGACGCTGCTGCGCACCATCGTCGGCCAGCAGGTGAGCGTGGCGGCGGCCTCCTCCGTCTGGCGCAAGCTCGAGGCCGAACTGGGCGAGGAAATGCATGCGCACGAACTGCTCGCGCGCGATTTCGATACGCTGCGCGGGTGCGGACTGTCGCGCCAGAAGCAAGGCTATGCCCGCTCGCTGTGCGAGCTCGTGGCGAGCGGCGAGCTGGATATCGAAAACCTCCCCGAAGACGACGAGGAAGCGATCGCCGAGCTTACGCGCATCAAGGGAATCGGGCGGTGGTCGGCGGAAATCTATTTGCTGTTCGCCGAGGGACGGCCCGACATCTGGCCCGCGGGCGACCTCGCGGTACAGGCGGCCTGCGCCAAATTGCTCGAGCTCGACGAACGACCGGGCGAGAAGGAAACCCGCGCGCTTGCCGAAAAGTGGAAGCCCTATCGCGGGGCCATGGCTATCTTCACCTGGCATGCCTATGCCGACCCGGCACTTTAGTTCGAGAGGGGAACAATGACCACGCGCAAGGCAATTTTCGTCACCGGCGGGGCTTCGGGCATCGGGCGCGCCATCGCGCTCTATTTCGCCGAGCGCGAATGGTTCGTAGGGGTGGGCGATATCGACGAGGCGGGCATGCGCGAAACGCTCGGCATGATGGGTCATGGCTTCAGCTTCCAGCACGTTCTCGACGTACGCGAGCGGGCCGACTGGGACCGCGCGCTCGACGGTTTCGCCACGGCCGCCGGCAGCCGGATCGACGTTCTCGCCAACAATGCCGGTATCCCGCTCGGCGGTGCGCTCGTGGAGAATAGCGAGGAGGAAATTACCCGCTGTCTCGACATCAATCTCAAGGGCGTGCTGTTCGGTGCTCAGGCCGCCTATCCGCATCTCAAGAAGACCGCGCCGGGATCCTGCCTGCTCAACACCGCGAGTGCGGCGGGGATCTACGGCACGCCCGGTGCGAGCGTCTATTCGGCCACCAAGTTCGGCGTGCGCGCGATCACCGAAAGCCTCGATGGCGAATGGGCGGAAGACGGCATCAAGGTGCGTTCGATCATGCCCAGCTTCATCGACACCCCGCTGCTCGACCACAATCCCAATGCGAAAAGCAATGAGGACATCCGCAGCCGCGTGACCCAGGCGGGCCTCGAAATCACTCCGGTGGAGGAAGTGGCCAGGGCCGCATGGGACGCGGTGCATGGCGACAGGCTGCACACCACCGTCGGCAAGACCGCCAAGAGCCTCGCCTTCGGTACCCGCTGGATGCCGGGCCGTGTTCGCAAGCGGACCCGCTCAAGCTTCCGTCCGCTGGGGCAGTAGCCCCTAGGCCAGCTTGTCGATCTTCTTGGCCATGTTCACGTCGCGCAAGGACAGGCCGCCGGCGTCGTGCGTGGTGAGCGTGATTTCCACCTTGTTGTACACGTTGAACCACTCGGGGTGGTGGTCCGCCTTTTCGGCGATGATGGCAATGCGCGTCATGAAAGCGAAGGCCTCGGCGAAATCGCCGAATTCGAACTTGCGCTCGATCGCCTTGCCTTCACGGGCGAGCGACCATTGGGGGAGCGCTCTCAGCCAGCTGTCGCGTTCCTCTTCGGTCAGTTCCTCGATCGCCATGTGCCCGAATCCTCTCTTGCTTGTCGTACCCGCGGCTTTTGCCTATCGCTGCGCCCCATGCAAGCGCAGCTGACCGCGACCGACATTGCCTGCCGCCGCGGCGAGAGACTTCTCTTCAGGGGGCTGTCGCTCGAATGCGCGCCCGGCGATGCGGTCCAGGTGACGGGCGCCAACGGCGTCGGAAAATCCTCGCTGCTCCGCATCCTTGCCGGACTGTTACGGCCATTCGCGGGAACGGTTTCGAAGGCCGGGGACATGGGTTTGGTGGACGATCGGCTCGCGCTCGATCCGAACCTGCCTCTGGGCAAGGCGCTCGCCTTCTGGGAACGGCTCGACGGCTGCACCGATTCCGGCCGGGCCATGGAAGTCCTGCAGTTGCAACCGCTGCTCGACGTGCCCGTACGCTATCTTTCGACCGGCCAGAAGAAGCGTGCCGCCCTTGCCCGCCTGCTCAACCGCAACTGCCCCATCTGGCTGCTCGACGAACCGCTCAACGGGCTCGACGCCGGAGCGCAAAAGGTGGTCGAAGCGCTTGTGGCACTGCATTGCGGAGGCGGGGGTATCGCGATCGTTGCCTCGCACCAGCA
This sequence comes from uncultured Qipengyuania sp., assembly GCA_964407585.1. Classification (GTDB taxonomy): domain Bacteria; phylum Pseudomonadota; class Alphaproteobacteria; order Sphingomonadales; family Sphingomonadaceae; genus Qipengyuania. Next base: position 8,174 of record CAYOWF010000059.1, on the reverse strand, counting down.
GGTCGCCCTGCCCGATGCCGACACGGTCCGGATCGAGGACTACGCGGCATGAGTACAGCCTCCACCCTTCTTAAGCGCGATCTCGGCCTGCTGGTGCCGGGCGGCAGTGGCGGTAGCGGGGTGCTACCCCTCCTCTTCTTCCTTGCCGTGGCGATGCTCTATCCCTTCGCCGTGGGTCCCGATACGCAGCTGCTCGCGCGGACCGGTGGCGGTGTCATCTGGGTGGCGGCGCTGCTCGCGGCCATCCTCCCGCTGGAAAGGTTGGTGACAGACGACCTCGAGGCAGGCGTGTTCGACCAGCTCGCCCTGCGCGAGGTGAGCGAGGAGCTGTCGATGGCGGTTCGCCTTGCGGCCCACTGGCTCGCCTTCGCCCCCCTGCTTCTTGTCGCCACCCTTCCCGCCGCCGCACTGCTGGGACTGTCGGTCGAAACGACGAGAACGGTACTGCTCGGCCTCCTCGCCGGCACGCCTGGTCTCGCGGCGGTAGGTCTTGCCGTCGCCGCACTCACGGCATCGATGCGCGGCGGCGCGGCGCTGGCGGGACTGATGGTGATCCCGCTTGCCGTCCCGATCCTGATTTTCGGGGCGGGCACGCTCGCCCGGCCCGATTCCTCGGGCCTTTTGTTCACCGCCGCCATCAGCCTGGGCCTCTGCGCCCTAGCCCCGTTTGCGGCGGCGGCAGCCGTTCGCGCGGCACGGGAAAATTGAACTTGTCGGAGCTTTACAAGACATACCGGCCTTGCCGGATCACAAGCGAGACATGCCGCCGGGGATCGGTGCATGTCTAGGGGCTTCTCCAAGATGGACGACGATGAGGAATTCGTAGATTTTTACGCTCTCCTCCAGATCGATCCGGGGTGCGAGCGGTCTATGGTCGAAAAGGCCTATCGCCACTTCGCGCAACTATACCATCCGGACCACACCGAAACGGCCGATGTCGAGAAGTTCCAGGAGGCGACGCGCGCCTACAAGGTGCTGAAGGATACGAAGCGCCGTGCCGAATACGACGAACAGCGGAAGGCGCATCTCGGCGTGGAAGACCCCGCTCCCACCCCGCGCGACGATATCGTCATCGACGGCTCGACTGCCGTGCAGGATGCCGAAATGCACGAACAGATCCTGCTCGCGCTCTACAAGCAGCGCCGCGAGAATGCGCGCGAGCCGGGAATGATGCCCTATTATGTCCAGAAGGACCTCGACTGCTCGGACGAGAGCTTCGAGTTCCACACCTGGTACCTCAAGTCCAAGGGCTTCATCGAAATCACCCAGCAGAGCGAACTGGCCATCACCATCGAGGGCGTGGACCACGTAATCTCCAGCAGCCGGGCGGCGAAGGAACGGCTGCTCCTGGAGCAGGCCAAACGAGGCTCGAACTAGATCTTGCAAGCGATTGAGCTCGGGTAAGCGTTACCCGACCACCCGGCCACGCCCGATCAATAAGGCGGCTGATCGAGACCCTTCGGGCTCTTGGTAAAGATTTCCGCCCCGTCTTCGGTAATGCCGATCGAGTGTTCGAACTGGGCCGATAGCGACTTGTCGCGGGTCACCGCGGTCCAGCCGTCCTTCAGCAGTTTCGCATGCGGTCGTCCCAGGTTGATCATCGGTTCGATCGTGAAGAACATTCCCGGCTTCAACAGCGGCCCGGTGCCCTTGCGTCCCGTGTGGATGACTTCCGGGGCATCGTGGAATAGCCGCCCGAGGCCGTGGCCGCAGAATTCCTGTACCACGCCATAGCGGTGCGACCTCGCGTGCGCTTCGATCACCGCGCCGATATCGCCCAGCCGCGCACCGGGCTGGCTCGCGGCTTCGATGCCCAGCATGAGGCATTCGTAGGTTACGTCGACGAGCCGGCGCGCCTTGAGCGAAGGTTCGCCGGCATAGTACATGCGGCTGGTATCGCCGTGCCAGCCGTCCAGCAGCGGGGTGACGTCGATATTCACGATATCGCCGTCCTTGAGCGCCTTTTCGCCCGGAATACCGTGGCAGATGACGTGGTTGATCGAGGTGCAGCAGCTGTGCTGGTAACCGCGATAGCCCATGGTCGCAGGCACGGCACCGCCGTCCAGCGTCATTTCGCGCACCTTGTCGTCGATTTCGCCAGTGGTCACGCCCGGTTTCACGAAGCCGGTCAACTCGTCGAGAATTTCCGCGGCAAGGCGCCCGGCCTTGCGCATGCCCTCGAAGCCTTCGGGCCCATGCAGTTTGATGGTGCCGTCGCGATAGACGGTCTGTTCGCTGTCGATTACCTGGTATTCGGTCATGCGCGCCCATGTAGTGCGTTTGCCGGCGTAAAACCAGTGCAACCCCGCACCGGCGGGGCTGCTGGACTATCGCAATTCATTCCCCGCGAAATTGAAAAATCGCCCAGGCTCAGCGCTTCACGCTGAAAGCACTGGCGAATTCGGGCCTTACCGCATCGACGATCGACGGGGTGACGGGAAAGTTGAGCTCGTAGTCGCCCTCGGCATAAGGGCCTGCGACATAGGGGCCGAAATAGATGCCGATCCGGTCGAACGTCTCGCCATTTGTGGACCCGACCAGCACGCTCGCTTCGTCGATGCCGGGGCAATCGTCGAACATGTCGCCGCTGGCCGGATCGATTTCGACCCCGCGCCGCTTGCCGCGCTGGACGTTGAGCGCTTCGCACAGCCGTGCGCCGAGGGCGTTTTCGAGAGCGACAGGCGAATTGAACAGCTCGACGCCCTTCAATGCGCGCTGACCGCGCCTGTCCCAAACCAGCGATACCCTGCCGTTATTGCCATGGGCACCGCCGGTATAGACATAGAAATCCGCAGAGAGGCTCAGCCACTGCGGCAGGTCGGCGACGACCTTCCATTCCTTCTCGAACCCGCGACTGATGCAGGCGAGGCAGTCTTCGGGCGAATCCTGCAGCGATGCCTGCCAGTCCTCTTTCTGCGCCGCCAGCTCGCGATCCCGCTCCGCCTCGAAGCGCTCGACGAGTTGGGGGATGCGGCTGACAGCGGTCGGCCATCGATAGGAGAATTCCCGATTTCCGCCATTCTTCGAGGAATCGTCCTCGAAATCGACCGCGCTGGCTTCCGCGTCAGCGTCGGCCTCGGCGCTGGCGGTCGCAACCGGCTCCTGTGGAGATGCCGCCTCATCCCCGCTTTGCGAGCAGGAGGCGCTCGACAGGACGAGGGAAATGAGGAACAGGCGGTGACGCATCGAATTACCTTGGCACGAAGCAGATTAATCCGAGAGGAATACCATGGCTGACAAGGCCGACCTAATCCAGGCAGACCGCGGACAGGAAGCTATCCCCATCCATCTCGTCAACAAGGACGGGTTCGCCGATTGGGCAAAGACGCTTTCCGCCGGTCAGCGCGCAGCGCTCGAAGCACAGAAATTCGAAGGTGGCGGCTATCAGGTCGGCATCGTGCCCGATGGCGATGGCTGGTTCGCGGTGGGCGGTGTCGCCGATCCCGACGAATTGTCCAGCTGGTGCATGGCGAAGCTGGCCGAAACGCTTCCCGCAGGCACCTATCGTCGCGCCAAGGGCGATCCGGGTCCTGCGCTGCATGGCTGGCAGACGGCGCAATATCAGTTCACCCGCTACAAGCAGCCCGACAAGCCCACCGGCCTACGCATCCTGCTGACCAAGGAAGCCAGGAAGATCGATGACTCGATTGCGGAGGCGAAGGCCGTGTGCCTCATCCGCGATCTCGTCAACACGCCGGCCGAGGACATGGGACCGGCCGCGCTGGAAAAGGAATGCGAACGCCTCGCCAAAGACCACGGCGGCAAGCTTTCGGTCACGCGCGGCGACCAGCTGGAGCAGGAATATCCCATGGTCCATGCCGTGGGCCGCGCCGCGAGCCGCCACCATGCGCCGCGGATCATGCATCTGACCTGGGGCAAGGAAAGCGACCCGGTGATCGCCATCGTCGGCAAGGGCGTATGCTTCGACAGCGGCGGGCTCGATGTGAAGAGTTCTTCGGGCATGTTGCTGATGAAGAAGGACATGGGCGGCGCCGCGCATGCCATCGCGCTGGCTGGGCTGGTGATGGGTGCCAAGCTGCCGGTGCGCCTGCACCTGCTCGTGCCCGCCGTCGAGAATGCCATTTCGGGCAACAGCTTCCGTCCCGGAGACGTCCTGAAGTCGCGCAAGGGGCTGACGGTGGAGATCGGCAATACCGATGCCGAAGGCCGCCTCATCCTCGGCGATGCGCTGACCCGCGCCAGCGAGGAATCACCCGAACTTATCCTCGACTTCGCCACCCTCACCGGTGCCGCGCGCGTAGCGCTCGGACCGGATTTTCCCGCGCTGATGGCGCGGCGAGACGAAACTGCAAACGCGCTCATCGAAGCGGGCAAGGCGCATGACGACCAACCGTGGCGACTGCCGCTGCCCGATGCCTATGCCGAATGGCTCGCCTCCGAAATTGCCGATACCAACAATGCCCATGGCAATGCCTTCGCCGGTGCCAGCGTGGCGGGACTTTTCCTCGACAAGTTCGTCGGCGATGGCATCGACTGGGCGCATTTCGACACTTTCGCCTGGCGTCCTTCGGCCAAGCCGGGCAGGCCCAAGGGCGGCGACGCCTACGGACTGCGCGCGTCCTGGCACATGCTCCAAAAGCGTTTCAAAGCGGCATAGTTCTCCCGCTGCGCTTGCCCCGCATCCATGTCGGGGTTAAGCGCTCCGCCACTGCAACAGGGAAAAATACTTGAGCGCTGCGGCCGACTACAACTTGCCCGAAGGTATCATCGGACTGAATGGGCCGGTGCAGAAACCTGTGCCCGGTACCCTGCCCCTGCGCGGCGACCTCGCGCATGTTGCGCTGGCCGGCAGCTACCTCGCCGCGCACTACGTCATCCCGCACGCTCGCAAGATCGGCGGCGAGGACGTGATCCTCAAGCTCAACTCGCGCGACGATGCGGAAGACGGCGCCAGGCTGCTCGCCGGCACGCCGGTCGAACTGCTCGATTGCGAGGGCGACTGGGTTTGGATCACCTGCGGCCCCGAAGGCCCCAGCGGCTACGCGCACAATTCCGCGCTCGAACCCGACAGTGACACATAAGGTCTTTATCGACGGGGCTGCTGGCACGACCGGCCTCGAGATTGCGGAGCGGCTGGCCGGCCGCAGCGAATTCGCGCTGCTCACGCTCGACGATGCGCAACGCAAGGACACCGCCGCGCGGCGCGAGGCGCTGAACGAAGCGGATGTCGCGATTCTGTGCCTGCCCGACGATGCTGCGCGCGAGGCGGTCGACATGCTCGATCCGGCCAGCGGGACGCGCGTCATCGACGCCTCGAGCGCGCATCGGACCGCGGATGGCTGGTGTTACGGCTTTCCCGAACTGGTAGGCAGCGATCGCGTTGCCGATGCACGCCGCGTAAGCAATCCCGGCTGCTATCCGACCGGCTTCCTCGCGCTCGTCGCGCCGCTGGTGCGCGAAGGCCTGCTGCCGGCAGACTGGCCCTACACGGTCAATGCGGTGAGCGGCTATTCGGGTGGCGGCAAGGCCCTGATCGAACGCTTCGAAGCCGGCGGAGCCCCCGCATTCCGCGCCTACGGCTATGATCTGGCGCACAAGCACCTGCCCGAGATGCAGGCGCATGCTGGTCTCCAACACCCGGTGCTTTTCGCCCCTGCGGTCGTGCCCGCCTATCGCGGCATGGTGGTCGAAGTCCCATTGCATCTCGGCGCGATGGAGAAAAATCCGCATGCCGACGAGCTGCGCACCGCCCTGCACGATTTCTATGCCGCCTCACCGGTTGTCACCGTGCGCGGCAAGAGTGCAACCGCGGAGCTTCTGCTTGAAACAGACGCGCAGCCCACCGACGCGTTGGAACTGTTCGTGTTCGGCAATGAAGGCGGCTGGAATGCCCGCCTAGTCGCGAGGCTCGACAATCTCGGCAAGGGCGCCAGCGGGGCCGCCGTACAGAACCTCAACCTGCTCTGCGGATTGCCCGAGACGGCAGGTCTCCACCTTCCTGCTGCACAATAATTAGGCACTTATCGACCAAGCCTTGGGCAGGCAGGAATTTCGTGCAATCAAGGAGTCGCGCGAATCCGCCGTTTCGCAACTTGGCACGTTTCTTGGAACGACGCGCGCAAGGACACATTACGATGCTGTGCGGACTCTCGTCCGCAAGCCATCAGACGGGACCGGTGGAAAAGTGAAAAAAATCGAAGCCATCATCAAACCCTTCAAGCTCGACGAGGTGAAGGAGGCGCTACACGAAATCGGCGTTTCCGGCATCACCGTCACCGAAGCCAAGGGTTTCGGTCGGCAAAAAGGCCATACCGAACTTTATCGCGGCGCCGAATACGTCGTCGATTTCCTGCCCAAGGTGAAGCTCGAAGTGATCGTCCCCACAGACATCGCCGAGCGTACCGTCGAAGCCATCGCCGCCGCCGCGCAGACCGGCCGTATCGGCGACGGCAAGATTTTCGTCAGCTCGATCGAGAGCGCACTGCGCATCCGCACGGGCGAGAAGGACGAAGACGCGATTTGAATATCCTGCCCTGCAAAGGGCGCAGAACGATTTACCCCAACGGAGGCAATACATGGCAAGTGCAAGCGACGTCCTGAAGCGTATCAAGGACGAGGACATCGAATGGGTCGACCTCAGGTTCACCGACCCCAAAGGCAAGTGGCAGCACCTGACCATGGTTGCGGGAACGCTCGATGAAGACCAGCTCGAAGACGGGCTGATGTTCGACGGTTCGTCGATTGCCGGATGGAAGGTCATCAATGAAAGCGACATGATCCTCAAGCCGGATCTCGAGCGCGTCTATGTCGATCCCTTCAGCGCCGAGCCGATGCTCATCGTGTTCTGCGATATCGTCGAGCCTTCGACCGGCGAATGGTATGCCCGCGACCCGCGCACCACCGCGAAGCGCGCCGAAGCCTTCCTCAAGTCGACCGGTGTCGGCGACACCATCTATGTCGGCCCCGAAGCCGAATTCTTCATGTTCGACGATGTCCGCTTCGAAGACGGCTATGCCGGCTCGGGATATGCCATCGACGATATCGAACTGCCGACCAATTCGGGCAAGGAATACGAGAGCGGCAACCTCGCTCACCGCCCGCGCGCCAAGGGCGGCTATTTCCCCGTCGCCCCGGTCGACAGCGCCGTCGACATCCGCGGCGAAATGGTCTCGACCATGATCGAAATGGGTCTCAACTGCGACAAGCACCACCACGAAGTGGCCGCGGCGCAGCACGAACTCGGCCTGACCTTCGGCACGCTCGTCGAAACCGCCGACAACATGCAGATCTACAAGTACGTCGTGCACCAGGTCGCCCATATCTACGGCAAGACCGCGACCTTCATGCCCAAGCCGATCAAGGACGATAACGGTTCGGGCATGCACACCCACATGTCGATCTGGGACGGCGGCAAGCCGACCTTCGCCGGCAACCAGTACGGCGGCCTCAGCGAAAACTGCCTCTACTACATCGGCGGCGTCATCAAGCACGCCAAGGCACTGAACGCCTTCACCAACCCGACCACCAACAGCTACAAGCGCCTGGTGCCGGGCTTCGAAGCTCCCGTCCTGCTCGCCTATTCGGCGCGCAACCGTTCGGCCTCGTGCCGCATTCCCTACGGTGCGGGCGACAAGGCGAAGCGCGTGGAGTTCCGCTTCCCCGACGCGATGGCCAACCCCTACCTCGCCTATGCCGCGCTGCTGATGGCCGGTCTCGACGGGATCCAGAACAAGATCCACCCGGGCGAAGCCATGGACAAGAACCTCTACGACCTGCCCCCGGCAGAGCTCGCCGACGTTCCGACCGTTTGCGGTTCGCTTCGCGAAGCGCTCGAAGCGCTCGAAGCCGACCACGAGTTCCTCTTGAAGGGCGACGTCTTCACCAAGGATCAGATCGACGCTTATGCCGAACTGAAGTGGGAAGAAGTCCTGCGTGTCGAAACCACGCCCTGCCCGGTCGAATTCGACATGTATTACAGCGCCTAAGAGCGAACAGAATAGGCCCCTGCATCGAGCAAGGGCCAGACAGAGGGGCGTCCGGAGCGATCCGGGCGCCCCTTGTTCTTTCCCGCAGGCATCCCACTCCCCGCCCTACACGCTTTCTTAGGGTGCTGGGGCTAGTCGTGAGACCTCGGAACCTCCGGCAAGACGGGAAAGACATGAATTTCTGGCGCAAGGACATCACCGAAGAGGCCGCTGAAACGCGTGCGGACG
>CAYOWF010000058.1:0-10881 GCA_964407585.1 uncultured Qipengyuania sp. | reverse complement strand
AAATCCGCATCACCCCGCTGCCGCATATGGAAGTCATCAAGGACCTCGTCCCCGATTTCACGCATTTCTATGCGCAATATGCCAGCATCCGTCCCTGGCTGCAGACCGTCTCTACCACGCCCAGCGGCAAGGAACGTCTCCAGTCGCCCGAGCAGCGCGAGAAGCTCGACGGTCTCTACGAATGCATCCTGTGCGCCTGCTGCTCGACGGCATGCCCCAGCTATTGGTGGAACAGCGACAAGTTCCTCGGCCCGGCGATCCTTCTGCAGGCCTATCGCTGGCTCGCCGACAGCCGCGACGAGATGACCGGTGAGCGGCTCGACCAGCTGGAAGACCCGTTCCGGCTCTATCGGTGTCACACCATCATGAACTGCGCGAATGTCTGTCCCAAGGGCCTGAGCCCGGCGAAGGCGATCGCCGAAACCAAGAAGATGATGGCCGAACGCGCCATCTAAGCAGGCGTGGCTCTACCCGACGACGTTTTCGAGCATGGCCCCGACCCGGAAAATCCGGGTTGGCGGCACTGGAATCTCAAGGACGACACGCTGTTCAACGGCGCGGTGATGGGCAAGCTCATCACCCGGCTCGATGAGGATGGCAAGCACGCGCGCCTGCGCATGTTCCCCGAACGCAAGCACGAAAACCTGCAGGGGATCATCCACGGCGCGGTGACGCTTTCGCTGATCGACATTTCGCTCTTCACCACCATGCACACTCTTGGCAGCGGGAATGCGGGCCCTTCGGTGACGCTTGAACTGTCTACCCAGTTCACCGGCGCGGGGCGGCCCGACCGCGCGCTCGACGCCGTAACCGAAATCGTTCGCGAGACCGGCAGCCTGGTTTTCGTGCGCGGGACGGTCGAACAGGAAGACCATGTGGTCGCGTCCTTCTCCGGCATCGTAAAGAAGATGCGCCCGAAATGACCGGCATGATCGTGCGCTACGAAAGGCTCGTTGCGGCGGGCGAACTGCGTAGCGATGCCGACCAGCGACGCGCGGCCGAACGTCTCGACCGATTGCAGAAAGAATTGGAAAGCGAAAGCTCGGGCGGCCTGCTCAGCCAGCTGTTCCGGCCCAAGAAGATACGCCCGCAAGGCGTCTACATGTGGGGCGGCGTCGGGCGCGGCAAATCGATGTTGATGGATCTCTTCGTCGACACGCTGGGAATCGAGGAAAAGCGTCGCGTCCATTTCCACGAATTCATGCTCGAAGTCGACCGCCTGATCCGCGACGAGCGAAAGAAGGAAGCCGGCGATCCGATCGCCCCGGTCGCGGCGCGCCTCGCGAGAGACGTTCGCTGCCTCGCCTTCGACGAAATGGTGGTCAACAATACTGCCGATGCCGCAATCATGGCACGGCTGTTCACCGCGCTGATCTGCGACGAAAACGTGGCGGTCGTAACCACCAGCAATCGCCCGCCATCGGACCTTTACAAGGACGGGTTGAACCGCTCGCTCTTTCTGCCCTTCATCGACCTGGTGCAGGCCGAACTGGACGTGATGCCCCTCAACGGACCTACCGATTACCGGCTCGACCGGTTGGGCGACATCGACAGCTGGCATACGCCCTTAGGGGACGCGGCGACGGCACAGGTGCGCGAGGTCTTCTTCCGGCTGACCGATTACAAGCCCGAAGATGCCGCCAATGTCCCCAGCGGAGAACTGGACCTCGACGGTGGGCGAAGATTGCATGTCCCGAAGAGCCTGAAGGGGGTCGGCGTGTTCAGCTTCAAGCGGCTGTGCGGGGAAAACCGCGGCGCCGCCGATTACCTCGCCATCGCCCACGCCTATCATTCGGTCGTGGTGGTCGGCATTCCGCGCCTTTCGCCCGAGAATCGCAACGAGGCGATCCGCTTCACCAAGCTGATCGACGCGCTTTACGAAAACAACGTGAAGCTGTTCGTCACTGCAGCCGCCGAGCCGGAGGACCTCTATACGTCCGGCGACGGCGCCTTCGAATTCGAACGCACCGTCAGCCGGCTGAAGGAAATGCAAAGCGCCGAGTACATGGCGCGCGGTCACGGCCCCGGTTGAGGTAGCTCAGGCGGCGGTGCGGGTGGCGCTGCTCTCGAAATAGTCGATCATCATCGTCAGCACATGGCGCAACGACCGTTCCTGCTCGTCGAGGCGGGCTTCGATGGCCGCCAGGCGGGCATCGTAATCGGCATCGCCCTGCGCCGGGGACCCGGCCTGGGCCAGACCCTGTATCTCGCGGCGCAGAGAAGCGATGACCCTGTCGCGTTCGACAAAGGCTTCCTCGATTGCCGATATCTGCGCATCCAGCAGGGCCGAGCCTTCTCCGTCACCCGATCGTCCGGCCGGCTCCGGCCGGGCAGTCTGCGCCACGGACGCTTCCCTTGGCTCCTCGGCCTGCGGGGCTGGCGGTTGGGGCTGCGGTGCATATTCGCTCATCGGGGCCTCCTCGGGCACCTTGCCATTGATTTCATCGATGACGGAGGCGACGAAGCCTTCGTCGAGAACCTCGCGCTGTTCCATCGCGCCTTTCATCAACACGCGCGACATGATGCGGTTGATCAGGCGCGGAATGCCGCGGCTCTCGCGCCGGATCAGCGACCAGACATCGCCTTCGAATCTCGGGCGCAGCTTGTATCCGACATGCTCGAGGCGGTGCATGACATAGGGTTCGACTTCGCCCGGTTGCATGGCGTCGAGATGATGCGTGGCGATGACCCTCTGGCGCAATTGTTCGAGCTCGTCCCATTCGGCGAGCAATTGCTTGAATTCGGGCTGACCGAGCAGCAGCATCTGCAGCAGCGGCTGCGAACCGAGGTGGAAGTTCGACAGCATGCGCAGTTCTTCCAGCGCGCCGATGGTGAGGTTCTGCGCCTCGTCCACCACCAGCAGCACCTTGCGGCCTGCGCGCGCCTCGTCCTGGAGGAAGAGTTCGATGGCCGATAGCGCGCCCGATTTGTCGCTATTGTCGACCTGCAGCCCGAAACTGTGCGCGGCCATGGCGATCATCTCGTCGCTGCCGAGCGCGCTGGTGACCACTTCGCCCACCGTCACGCTGTTCCAGTCGAGCCTGTTGCGCAAATGGCCCACCAGCGTCGATTTGCCCGCGCCCACCTCTCCGGTGATGACGATGAAGCCTTCGCCCTGGTTCAGGCCGTAGCCGAGGTAACTCAGCGCCTTCTTGTGCGTGACGCTCTCGAAATAGAACGAGGGGTCGGGCGTCAGCTGGAAGGGCCGCTCGCTAAATCCGTAAAAATCCTCGTACATCGATTGCCTTCAAGACTGGTGTTCGTGCGCGCGACCTATAGCGGGTAATTATGGTTAAAAGGTTGATAGGTGCGTCAGACCAGCATTTCTTCGGCCGGTCCCTGCCCCAGGAACGCACTGGGCGAAGCGCTCGCTCCATAGGCCCCGGCGCAGAACACGGCGACAATGTCGCCGACTTCCGCACGGGGCAAATGCGCCTTGTCGGCAAGCCGGTCGAGCGGTGTGCACAGGCATCCCACGACATTGGCGATTTCGGTCGGTTCGGCGGCAAAATGCGATGCGATTGCAAGCGGATAGTTGCGCCTTACGACGGTACCGAAATTGCCCGACGCGGCGAGCTGGTGATGCAAGCCGCCGTCGGTGACGAGGTAGGTCTCGCCATGGCTGACCTTCCGGTCGATGATGTGCGTCAGATATACGCCTGCTTCTCCGACGATGTAGCGGCCTAGCTCGATGAAGAGTTCGGCCTTGGCGAGCGTATCCGGGAGTTCTTGGAACCTTTCGCCAAGTGCTTCGCCCACGCGCTTTATGTCCAGCGGCGTATCGCCGTGGAAATAGGGAATGCCGAAACCGCCGCCCATGTTGAGCTTGGGGAGATCCATGCCGGCCTGTTCTGCCATGCGGTGGGCAAGGTCGAGCGTATTGGCCTGGGTTTCGATAAGCGCATCGGCATCGAGTGCCTGACTTCCGGTGAAGATGTGGAGGCCCCGCCAATCGCAACCGGCCTGTACGATGTGCTGCATCAGGGCCGGGACTCGATCGGCATCGACACCGAAGGGCTTGGCGCCTCCGCCCATTTTCATGCCCGAACCCTTCAATTCGAAATCCGGGTTCACCCGGATGGCGAGACGCGGCCTTGCTCCCAGTCTCTCGCCGATCGCAAGCGCGCGCCGTGCTTCGTTTTCGCTCTCGAGATTGAGCGTAACGCCCGCGGCAATCGCGGCTTCCAGTTCCTCGTCACGCTTGCCTGGGCCGGCAAAACTGACCCTGTCGCCGCTTACTCCTGCAGCCTGGACCATCGCAAGTTCGCCGCCCGAGGCGATATCGAGCCCGTCGACGAGCCCGGCCATATGCTCGAGCAGCGGCGCGAAACTGTTCGCCTTGATCGCATAATTGATCTTCAGCCGCTCAGGCATCGCCCGGCGCAGCGAAGCCATACGATCGGCTATCATGGCGCTCGAATAGACGAACAGCGGCGTGCGCCCAGCTTCGGCGGCGAGTTCGCTCGCCTTACGACCCGATATGGCGAGTTCGCCGTCGACCGCGGTGAAGCCTCCTGGAATGGGGCCGAGCGGTTTCATGCGCCGATCTCCCGGGCCAGGGCAGTACGGTCGATTTTTCCATTGGGATTGAGCGGCATAGCCTCACGCCAGTGGACGATATGCGGTTGCATGAAATTCGGCAGTTCGCGCGCCAGCGCCTTCTTCAGGGATTCCGCACCCGCGCCCTCGTCGCCCCGCACCACCAAATGGATGGCATGCCCCAGCCTTTCGTCCGGAATGCCCAGCGCCACCGCTTCGGCCACCAGCCCGCTTGCCAGCGCAGCACTTTCGATTTCCTGCGGGCTGATGCGATTACCCGAGCTCTTGATCATCGCATCGCGCCGCCCGACGAAATAAAGCAAGTCGTCGGCTTCGCGGCGCACCCTGTCGCCGGACCACACCGCAAGGCCGCCATAGTCCGAAAAAGATGGTGCCGGGCGAAAGCGTTCGGCCGTCCTCGCCGGGTCCTGCCAGTATCCCTGGGCCACCAGAGGGCCGCAATGGACCAGTTCGCCTTCCTCGCCCGCATCGCAGGGCTTTCCATCCTCCTTTACGACGAGGATTTCGGCGAAGGGGATGGCCCTGCCCATCGATGTAGGATGCTTTGCCACAAGCTCCGGATCGAGGAATGTGGAGCGGAAAGCTTCGGTCAGTCCGTACATGGGAAAGATATTCGTTTTCTGAAAGATGGAGCGCAAGTCTGAGATGATTTCGAATGTGAGTGCCCCGCCGCTATTGGTCAATCGCCGCATCGGTGCCACCGCCTCTTCGGGCCAGTCGATCTCGGTCAATTGCACCCACAGCGGAGGTACGGCGGCAAGCGTGGTTACCCCGTGCTTCGCGCAGGCTTTCGCGACATCGCGAGGGAAGAGATAATCGAGCGGAACTACGCTTCCACCGACATACCAGGTGCATAGCAATTGGCTTTGCCCGTAATCGAAGCTCAACGGCAGGACCGCCAGCGTCACGTCGTCCGCTTCCATGCGCAGGTAATGCGCCACAGACACGGCTCCAAGCCACATATTGGCATGGCTCAGCATCACGCCCTTGGGCTTGCCGGTCGAACCGCTGGTGTAGAGTATTGCCGCAAGCTCCTGCGGGTCGCGATCCGAAGGCGGAAGCATGGCACCGGCGCGCTCCGCTTTGACCCAGACTTCGGTTTCCTCAATCTGGTGGCATTCGAGGGAAATATCCCCTTCTTCCAGTGATTTGAGCCTTGAACCGGTTCCGAGAAGCAAGAGAGCCCCACTATCGCCAACGATGTGCGCGGCTTGGGCACGCTTCAGCAAAGGATTGATCGGGACATGGACCAAGCCTGCGCGAGCCGCCGCCAGTGGGAGAAGGCAGGTCAATTCGCCCTTGGCAGCCCAGCTCGCCACCCTCGCCCCCTCATCGAGGCGCGATCGCAACCATCCGGCCAGCAGCGATACCCGCCGCGACAGCTCGGCGTGCGTCAAAACCCGGTCTTTCAGGACCAGCGCAGGATCATCGCGCCCGCCCCGCTCGGCAAGGTGATCGAGCGGATATGGAGTGTCGTCCAGCGATGTCTCTTCTGCTAAGCTCATTGCCGAACCGCTATTCCTGTATCGTCTCTCTTGCGCAAGTGGCGGCTTCAAAGCGATTAACCCTCTCCTTGCGCGCGTTTCGCCACACGGCTAAGGGCAAGCGCCTCGCAAGAGACAGGGATTGGAATGCCAAGCATGACGGGTCAGACCGCTACTGCAGAACCGACCGGCCCGAGCCGCAGCGCCATCGACGAGCGCCTGCGCGCCATCCTCGTCGATGTCCTTGCGCTGGAAAAGGAACGCGTCGCCGAATTCGATGCCGAGACCGGACTGTTCGGCTACCTCCCCGAACTCGATTCCATGGCCGTCGCAACGCTCTTTACCGAGATGGAAGATCGCCTCCACATCGTGATCGAAGACGAGGACGTCGATGCGGAAATGCTGGAGACCTATGGCGGGCTGCTGGCATTCACCGAAGCGAAGTGCGTCGAGAGCTGATCCTCAGCGCGTGAAATAGCTGGTCAGTTCGACGTGGGTCGACCAGCGGAACTGGCCAACCGGGCGCAGTTTCTCGAGCTTGAACCCCGCGTCCACCAGCACTCTTGCATCGCGCGCCCAGCTCGACGGGTTGCAGCTGATATAGGCCACTCGCGATGCCGTGCCCTGCGCGATCTGTGCAACCTGCTCGCGCGCGCCGGCGCGCGGCGGGTCGAGCACGATGACTGCAAAGCGGCTTGTCTCCTCTGCAGTCAGCGGATTGCGAAACAGGTCGCGGTGCATGGCATGGACCGGAAGCCCGCGACCGTTCGCGGCGCTCTTACAGGCGAAATGAGCATCGCGTGCCGCCTCCACCGCGAGGGCCTTCGCTGGACTCGCAAGCGCAAAGGCGAAGGTGCCGAGACCTGCAAACAGATCGGCAATGGTGGCCGCATCGCCCACGAAATTGCGTGCATCCCCGACCAGCACGGCTTCACCATCGCGCGTCGGCTGAAGAAAGGAATTCTGCGGTAGGCCGACAGGAACGTCGCCCAGTGACACCGTGACAGGATCGGGTTCCCACACCGTCTCGGCGCCATAGCCCTGGTCGGTCGACAACCGTGCAAGCCGGTTGTCGCGGGCGAAATCGAGCAGGGCCTCGGTCGCGGCCAGGCCTTCGGCGACAAAGCCCTTGAGCGAACAATCGACGCCCTGGTCCGCCAGCGTCAGCGATACATCGATAGGCCCCTTGCCGGCATGCCGAGCGATCAGCCTGCGCAGGGGCGGGATCAGCTTTAACAGTTCGGGGGCGAGGATATGGCATTCGTGCATATCGACGATCCGATTGCTGCGCCCTTCGCGAAATCCGAGCACGGCACCCTTCCCCGCTTTCAGCCCGTGCAAGGTGGCGCGTCGCCGCGTGCCGGGCGGGGAGAGATGGGTCGGCAGCAATTCCCCGACTTCTATGCCCTGGCTTTCGGCAGCGAATGCGACGCGTTCCGTCACGAACTTTCGGAGAGCCTCTTCGTCGGCCTGTTGCAACTGGCAGCCGCCGCAAGTGCCGAAGTGTCGGCAAACCGGCTCGACATGATGCGGACCGGGGGAAATCGCACCGTCCTCGGCGACGCTGTCTCCAGTCACGGCTCCCGGCACATGGCGGCCGGAAGCAGTCACACCGTCGCCCTTGGCCGCTATGCGGACGATGGTCTCACCGCTCACAGGAAGGCCCCCACGGCCCGCTTCACCCCTTGCCCGAGATCGCCCGCGGAAAAGGCAGGGCCTGCGAACCGCGCCGCTTCCTGATGTAACCACACAGCCTCTTCCAGCGCCCGATGCGGGTCGCCGTGCACCGCGAGGCGCGAAGCAGCGATACCGGCGAGGATATCGCCCGTTCCCGCCACGGAAAGCCAGCTGGACCCCCTCTCGAAGAACCGGACGCCTTGCACGCCCGCAAGTACCGTATCGGGACCCTTTGCAAGCACCGTCATTCCGCTTTTTTCATGCAAGCCTTGAGCGCGCGCATATTTGCTGCCCCGTTCGACGCCGAAAGCCTTGCAGAGAGCAGCAAGTTCGCCTTCGTGAGGCGTTAGCGCGAGCCGGGAGGTGTCGATGCCCTGGAGCATCGATGGGGTCAGAACGTGCAGGGCATCGGCATCGAGGACCACACACTTGCCCGTGCCGAGTACCGCTCGAAGCTTTTCCCGCGCGCCATCTCCTCTCCCAAGGCCGGGTCCGATAAGGACGCAATCGACACGTTCATCACCGAGCGCCTCCGTCAACGGAGCGTCTTCCACGACGAGCTCTGCCGACGCATCGGGATGCGAATGGTCGCTGAGCAGTTTTACATAGCCGGCACCGCTGCGCATCGCCGCTTCCGCTGCGAGCAGCACGGCACCGGGCATTTCGCCGGCCACGATGGCGAGCAGTCCGCGCCGGTATTTGTGCGCATCGGTAGCAGGAGGCGACAGCTTCGGAGCATTGCTCACTGAAGGACCACCGCGGGGCAAGTCGATTCCGATGCCGACAAGGCGTTTGACGCCTATCGCAGCCATGGCGGGCATGGTGAAGTGGGCCCGCTTCCAGGCACCGAGCGCAAGTGTCAGGTCGTAGCCGACTTCGGGGCCCAGAAATTCGCCGCTGTCGCTGGCCACGCTGCTCGGCACGTCGATGGCAATCTTGTAACCTTGGGTATCCCGCAGATCCTCCAGCAAATCGGCAAATGCGCCCGAGACCTTGCGCGACAGTCCATAGCCGAAAAGGCAATCCACATAGACGCATGCCTTGGGCAGTCCTCCGTCGGCCACATCGCCGGAATAATGGGACCGCGCGCGTTTTGCGGTTTCGCCCTGCGGTTCCTTCGGAGCGATGACACGGACCTGCAGCCCCCGTTTGCCAAGCTCTTCCGCAATGACGTAGCCATCGCCGCCATTGTTTCCGGGACCGCAGAGAATGCAGACCGAACGTTCGCCCGCCATCCGCGCAACCCATTGCGCCGCGCCCTTGCCCGCCCGTTGCATGAGCTCCCATTCGGACGTGCCTTCATCGATCGCGCGCCGTTCGGCATCGCGCATCTCTTCGACGGTCAGGACGGGTTGGTGGGCCATGCGGGGCGGCTGCCACGCAAAGCCCGGTTCGGCAAGGGTTAGCCGCGCTTCAATTGCGAAACATCGCGGATTGCTCCGCGCGCGGCAGACGTGGTCATGGCGGCATAGGCCTCCAGCGCCTGGCTTACCTTGCGAGGGCGCGGATTGGCGGGCGCCCAGCCCTTTTCATCCATCGCAGCCCGCCGCTCTGCCAGAACCTCGTCGCTCACGGATAGGTTGATGGTTCGGTCGGGGATGGAGATCTCGATCACATCGCCTTCTTCCACCAGTCCGATTTCACCACCTTCGGCCGCTTCCGGAGAGACATGCCCGATCGAAAGTCCGGAAGTACCTCCGGAAAATCTGCCATCGGTCAGCAGTGCGCAAGCCTCGCCGAGGCCCTTCGATTTGAGGTAGCTCGTCGGATAGAGCATTTCCTGCATGCCCGGACCGCCGCGCGGGCCCTCGTAGCGGATCACGACGACGTCGCCCTCCACCACTTGCCCGGTAAGGATGGCGGTGACCGCATCGTCCTGGCTCTCATAGACCTTGGCAGGACCGGAGAAGGTGAGGATGCTTTCATCGACACCGGCCGTCTTCACGATGCATCCGTCGCGCGCGATATTGCCGTAGAGAACGGCAAGCCCGCCGTCCTTGCTGAAAGCATGGTCGGCGCTGCGGATGACGCCTTCCTTGCGGTCGATGTCGAGGCTTTCCCAGCGCGCCGCCTGGCTGAAGGCGGTCTGTGTCGGTATGCCGCCCGGCGCGGCCGAGTAAAACTCGTGCACCTTGTTGTTTTGCGTGCGGCCGATGTCCCAATCGTCGAGCGCATCGCCCATGGTCGGGCTGTGCACGGTGGGAAGCGCCGTGTGGAGCAGGCCAGCTTTCTCGAGTTCGCCGAGGATCGCCATGATCCCGCCTGCACGGTGGACGTCTTCCATGTGCACATCGCTTTTCGCTGGCGCCACCTTGGACAGGCACGGCACCTTGCGACTCAGCCGGTCGATATCGGCCATGGTGAAATCCACTCCGGCCTCATGGGCTGCCGCCAGCAGGTGGAGTACGGTATTGGTCGACCCGCCCATGGCGATATCGAGGCTCATCGCGTTCTCGAAGGCCTCGAAACTGGCGATCGAGCGGGGTAGGACGCTTTCGTCGTCTTCTTCGTAATAGCGCCGTGCAAGTGTCACCGAGAGCCTTCCGGCGCGCTCGAACAGGCCCTTGCGGTCCGCATGGGTTGCGAGCGTGGAGCCATTTCCGGGCAAGGAAAGGCCGAGTGCCTCGGTCAGGCAATTCATCGAATTGGCGGTGAACATGCCCGAGCAGCTACCGCAGGTCGGACAGGCCGACCGTTCGATCGCGGTCACCTCCTCGTCGCTGTAGCTTTCGTCCGCTGCGGCGACCATGGCATCGACGAGATCGAGCGCGACCTCCTTGCCCTTGACCACGACCTTGCCCGCTTCCATCGGTCCGCCGCTGACGAAAACGACCGGGATGTTGAGCCGCATCGCCGCCATCAGCATTCCCGGCGTGATCTTGTCGCAATTGGAAATGCACACCATGGCATCGGCGCAATGGGCGTTGACCATATATTCGACGCTGTCGGCGATGAGATCGCGGCTCGGCAGCGAATAGAGCATGCCGTCGTGACCCATCGCGATACCGTCATCCACGGCGATGGTATTGAATTCCTTGGCCACTCCGCCCGCCGCCTCGATTTCGCGGGCGACCAGCTGGCCGAGATCCTTGAGGTGGACATGGCCCGGCACGAACTGGGTGAAGCTGTTGACCACGGCAATGATCGGCTTGCCGAAATC
>CAYOWF010000057.1:0-10928 GCA_964407585.1 uncultured Qipengyuania sp. | reverse complement strand
AGACGTCCATGTACCGGCCCTATCCCAGCAAGGCGGTGTATAAAAGCCGAACGGCCGTCAAAATTCTTCGTCGGGCGAAATCGACCTGGCAATCGTCCTCGCAGCGGGCTCGTATGGCATCGTTTCGCGCGATGCCTCCATCCACATGGCGTTATGCGCTGCGGCGGAAGCGAGCGCCCCGAATCCCGCGCCGAGATGCGCGGGCGGAGGTGGTTCGAGCAGCGAAGCCCCGGCAGGGGAAACCTCGGCCACGTTCGTATCTCCACCGCCCGCATCGACAGGTTCGGAACTGCCCGCCGCCAGCCGAATCGGCGCGACGGGTTCGGGCATGGTTTCGGTATCGGGCCACATGGACAGCATTGCGATACGAAGGCCTACCCATGCAAGCCCGATCCCCAAAAGGAATACCAGCGGACGGCCACGCCTTTGCATCGCGGAAGTCGTCATGCCGCCTGCTCCTCTTTCAGCACGGGCGCAGGATGCGCTCGATGCGCAGTCTTGTCCCACACGACGGGTGCACCGCGCAGGCTGCCGATATAGGCGGCGAACGCACGCCGCGCGCTCATGATGGCAATGACATTCGAAACGAGTACGCGGGGCACTGCGAGCAGCCCTTGCCGCAGCCCGTATTCGCGGGCGGTGAATAGCGCCCGCATGGCAATTCTCCACACCAGGCCTGCGAAGGTTACCAAAAGCAGCCCCTTCAGGAAGGGCGAAGGCTCGACCGGGACGATCAGTTCGGCATGGGCAGCAACGTGAATCAGGGCCGCCAGCCCGACCAGAGCGTATGCGATCGCCAGCAGGAGGGCCGCGAAAGGCCCGCGGCGGTCGCGCAGGGTCATCCAACGTTGTACCAGCGAACCGCCCCAGCCGAGCCTGTCCCAGCACTGCAGCGCAATGCCATGGATCCAGCGCGTCTTCTGGCGCACCGATTGGGCCAGGTCGTCCGGGAAATAGGCCCTGGTGGCGACCAGTCGGCCTCCAGCGGTGCGAACACGAAGAAAACGGCCCTTTCCGCCAAGCGCGTGAACTCGCAGGCCGAGTTCGTAATCCTCCGTCAGCGACCCTTCGGGAAACGGCATCCCGGCCCCTTGCGAAGCCAGCCGGTCGAGCATCGGCCGCGCCATGGCGCAGCCCACCCCTGCGCCCGGAATGGCAACGCCGAGATGCTCGCGCACGGTCATGCCCTTGGCATGGGCTTCGGCGAACTCGTCGGAATAATGGCTCGCGATCCAGCGCGAATCGGAAGGAGGGAGAGCCATGACGGGAACTTGCACGAAATCGCTGCTCCAGACGGCCGTATCGAGCAGCGGGAGAGCGACGGCATCGACCATGTCCTCGGCATCATGGAGGACGATCATATGCGCCTTGTAGCCGCACCGCGTTTCGTCGGTACGAAGCGCCTCGTATAGCCGGTTGAGGCAATGCGCCTTGCAGGTCGGACCGTCCTCGCCGACCACGACCACGCGCACCCGGTCGTCGCCGCGCGAAGCGGCCACGACCGAGGCGATCGTATAAGGGTCGTTGCGATAGCAGCCGACATAGATCCGCAATTCGTCCTGAGGCCACGATGCCAGCGCATGGACCAGCGTCGGGCCGATGACCGCATCTTCCTGCCATGCCGGAATTAGGATCGCCGCCATTCCCGACAGCGGTCGCCCCGCAATATTCTCCTCGTCAATGACCGGCGTCCGCATCCGCCCCGTCAGACGGTTCCAGAAATAGACCGCATCGACAACGAGCTCGTCGAGCATGCCGATGGCAAAGAAGACTGCGGCGAAAAGCAGCAGTTCGCTATGAAGCGCGGCAAGCGCTTCGGAAGCGATAGTGAGAGGTGCGTACAACCCATTTCTCCCCCGCCATCGCCCTATTTCTCCCCGGCCAAGGTCCTAACGCGGCGAATCCGGACTTGCAACGCGGATGGCTTTGCGAAAAAGAGCGCAACGACATGACCGATCGCCCTTCAGCCTTCCGCCTCGTCTTTGCCCCCGTTCGCGCGCTCTTCGTCAGCGACGCCTCGGCCGGCATCCTGCTCATCCTCGTGGCCATCGCCGCGATGCTGGCGGCGAATTCGCCGTTTGCGGAGGATTACCATCACCTGTTCCACGGGCTGATGTTCGATGCCTCGGTGTTCAAGCTGAACACGTTGCACCTCTGGATCAACGACGGATTGATGGCGATCTTCTTCTTCGTCGTCGGGCTGGAAGTGAAGCGCGAATGGATCGAAGGTCAGCTTTCGAGCGCCCAGCAACGGCGCATGCCGGTCTTGGCGGCGGCAGCCGGCATGGCTGTGCCGGCGCTGGTCTATCTGTTTTTCGTAAATGCGGAAGGCGCGGAAAACCTGACCCGCGGCTGGGCCATCCCGGCTGCGACCGATATCGCCTTCGCAATGGGCGTCCTCGGCCTGCTGGGCAACCGTGTGCCGGCTTCGCTCCGGCTGTTCCTGCTGACGGTCGCAATCGTCGACGACATCGGCGCAGTCATGGTGATCGCGCTATTCTACACGGCGAAGATCAAGCTGAGCTGGCTGCTCGGCGCGCTGGTGATCACGGCGGCCATGTTCGCCATGAACCGGATGAAGGTGAAGGCATATTGGCCCTTCATCATCGGCGCTCTCGTGCTGTGGTTCTTCGTGCTCAATTCAGGGGTGCACGCAACGATCGCAGGCGTCGTCGCGGCACTGACCATTCCCATGGTCGGCAAGGACGATGAAACCATGGTCGAGATCATGGAACATTCGCTTGCCCCGTGGAGCGCTTATCTCATCGTGCCGGTCTTCGGCTTCGCCAATGCCGGCGTCCAGCTGGGCGATCTGGGCATGGAAGGCATTATCGCGCCGCTTCCATTGGCGATCGCGGCAGGCCTGTTCGTGGGCAAGCAGATCGGGATCTTCTCCGCCATCTGGGCAGCGGACAAGGTCGGCTTCGCCCCGCGACCGGATAACGCCACATGGCCCGAAATCTGGGGTGTTTCGATCCTGTGCGGTATCGGCTTCACCATGTCGCTGTTCATCAGCGGCCTCGCCTTTACCGGCAATTCCCTGCTGATCGAGGAAGCCAAGATCGGCATCCTCATGGGATCGCTCATTTCGGCGGTGGTCGGCTATGCGATCCTGCGATTGACGACGACCCATCCGGACGACGCACGCTCTCCCTACCTCGGGTAGCGAGAGAGAACTCCGGCAGCCTTACCAGCTGCCGGTATTCTCCATGCTCGCCCAGGGCTCTGCCGGTTCGAGATAGCCGTCCTGTAGCAGCTCAACCGAAATTCCGTCGGGCGAGCGGACGAAGGCCATATGCCCGTCGCGAGGTGGACGATTGATGGTGTGGCCGGCATCTTTCAGGCGCTGGCAGGTCTCGTAGATATTCTCCACCCGATAGGCGAGATGGCCGAAATTGCGCCCACCACCGTATTGCTCCGGTGCGCTGCCGTCGTCGGGGGGCCAGTTATAGGTCAATTCCAGTTCCGCGACGTCCTCCTGCCCGGGTGCGGCGAGGAAGATGAGCGTGAAACGGCCCTGCTCGCTATCCTTGCGACGGACCTCTTCGAGGCCGATGAGCTTGAAAAAGTCGACGGCCGCATCCGGATCGGCGACGCGGATCATGGTGTGGAGATAATGGGTCATGCACGCACAGTTAGGCGCGTCCACGACAAAGGAAAAGGGGCGCGCCTAGCCAGCACGCCCCTTCCATTGTGACGCCAGTGAATTCTCAGAAACTGGCGCTAAGCGTAGCAACGATCGTGTCGTCGGTGAAACCGTCGATCGACGGGCCCTCGACACCGATATAGGCAATGCCAAGTTCGAGCGGACCGGTGGCGACGGATGCGCCGAGCGACCAGTCGAGACCGCTGTCGTCGGCATCACCTGCGAGCAGGGGCGGTGCGAGCACACCGTCGGTGTAACCCAGATGCGCCGAGAGCGAGACCGGGGTCGAGGGCAATGCAACACCGAGATCGGTGTAGATGTAGAGGTTGTCTTCACCGCCGAGCGAATCCTGCTCCCAGGCGTAAGCGGCGCCAACCGTCGCTTCTGCCGGGCCCATGGCGAAGCCGACCGAAGCATAAGGCTCGAAATAGTCAACATCGGCACCCAGGCTGTCGCTGGGGTACATGTAGTAGAGCAGGCCGACATCGACGGATACGCCGTCGCTCAGCGCGCCCGACCAGCCACCGTAAAGGTCGAGCTCGAGCTCGCCATAGGCGTCGCCGCCTTCGATGGAGGAGGCCCAGGTGCCGACGTAGAAGCCACTTTCATGGCCGACGTCGAAACCGCCCTGGACGGCCATGTCGCCGCCCGACAGCGATACACCGCGGAAGCGGTAATCAGTCGTCAGCGCAACGTTGGCGGAAACGGTAACAGGACCTTCTTCGGTATCCTGAGCATGCGCCATGGATGGCGCGGCGATGCCGACTGCGAGAGTGGCAAGTGAAACGGCAATCTTGCCGCGAAAGGACGTGAGCATTCTCGAAACCCCTTGGTTCGGTTTGGTGCTTCGTCCCACCTGCGTTTCGCCGGGTCCCTGTTTTCAGAAGGGCTCCTCGGTCGAAATCGAAATGAAAGTGCATGATTCGCGCACCCAGCGCAAGATGCGTGCGCCATTCATTCGCTTTTGCAACACATAGCGTGGCTATTGTGCAACTGCGAAATGCGCGGACCCTCTCACACGACTTGCCGCCCTGCCCCCTAGCGCCTAAGTGCTCGGCCACCCCCGAATAGAGCCTTCTTGCCCCCTATGTTCGATTCAATCCGCCGTATGTTTTCAACCGGTTCGCCCGCACGCAGGAGCGCCTGCGTCCCCGAAGGCGAGCGGTATTACGTGCTCGGCGATATCCATGGGCGACTCGATCTGCTGGAAGCGCTCAAAGCGGCAGTCGAGGAAGACGATGACGCCGGCTCTCCCTGCATGGCGACGGTGGTGTTCCTCGGCGATCTCGTCGACCGCGGCCCGGACAGCAAGGGCGTGGTGAAGCTGGCCCGCGACTGGGGCACACAGCGCAAGGTTCGTTATCTCGCCGGAAATCACGAGGAAATGTTCCTCCAGAGTTTCGAGGACAAGGAAGTCCTGCGCCATTTCCTCAAGCATGGCGGGCGCGAGACGGTGCTGAGCTACGGCATCGACCGCAAGGCCTACAACAAGATGAAGATGGGCGAATTGCAGCACGCGATGGAAGAGGCGGTACCCAAGAAGCACCGCGACTTCCTCGAGAGCTTCGAAGATCTTATCGTGGCGGGCGATTACGTCTTCGTCCATGCCGGGATCAATCCCAAGCACCCCATCGACCAGCAGAAGAAGTCGGACCTACGCTGGATTCGGGACCGTTTCCTGCGACACGAGGAGCCTTTCAGCCATGTGGTGGTCCATGGGCACACGATCTTCGAAGACGTCGAGCATCGCGATCACCGGATAGGTATCGATACCGGTGCATTTCGCACTGGACGCTTGACCGCGCTGGTCCTCGAAGGCAGCGACAGGCGCCTCATCCAGGCCATCGCAGGTGACGACGGCACTATCGCAATCGAAAAGGTGGATGCGTAAATGAAGATCGCAATGGTAGGTTCGGGCTACGTAGGCCTCGTATCGGGCGCCTGTTTCGCCGATTTCGGGCATGACGTGGTCTGTATCGACAAGGACCAGTCGAAGATCGATCGCCTGCACGATGGCATCATGCCGATTTACGAACCGGGCCTAGCCGAACTGGTCGGCAGCAACGTCAAGTCGGGCCGCCTCACCTTCACCACCAGCCTTGCCGAAGGCATCAAGGGCTCCGACGCCATCTTCATCGCCGTCGGCACGCCGAGCCGCCGCGGCGATGGCCATGCCGACCTGTCCTTCGTCTATGCCGTGGCCGAGGAAATCGGTCGGAACCTCGCCAATGACGCGGTCGTCGTGACCAAGTCGACCGTTCCCGTCGGCACGGGGGACGAAGTCGAGCGGATCCTCAAGGACAGCGGAACGTGCCACAGGTTCTCGGTCGTCTCGAACCCCGAATTCCTGCGCGAAGGTGCGGCGATCGGCGACTTCAAGCGACCCGACCGCATCGTGATCGGAGCTGAAGACGATTTCGGTCGCGACACGATGAGCGCGGTCTACCGTCCCCTGTTTCTCAACGAATCGCCGATCCTGTTCACCGGTCGCCGGACCAGCGAGCTGATCAAATATGCCGCCAACGCCTTCCTCGCGACGAAGATCACCTTCATCAACGAGATGGCGGATCTGTGCGAAAAGGTCGGCGCGGATGTGCAGGACGTGTCGCGCGGTATCGGGATGGACAACCGCATCGGCGCGAAATTCCTCCATGCAGGCCCCGGCTATGGCGGCTCTTGCTTCCCGAAAGACACGCTCGCGCTGCTCAAGACGGCGGAAGATTACGACAGCCCGACGCGCATCGTCGAGGCGGTCGTCAAGGTCAACGACACCCGCAAGCGCGCCATGGGCCGCAAGGTGCTCGATGCGCTGGGCGGTGCGGAGAACGCGCGCGGCAAGAAGGTTGCGCTGCTTGGCCTGACCTTCAAGCCCAATACCGACGACATGCGCGATTCCCCCGCGATCGCGGTCGCCCAGGCACTGACCGATGCCGGAGTCCTGGTCGAAGCCTACGACCCAGAAGGTATGGAACTGGCCAAGCCGCTGATGCCCGAAGTCACGATGGTCGACGATCCCTATGCTGCGATCCAGAATGCCGACGCCATCGCGATCGTTACCGAATGGGACGCATTCCGCGCGCTCGACCTCGATCGGGTCAAGGAGCTGGCGAAAGCCCCGGTCCTCGTCGATCTGCGCAATATCTATCGCCCGGAAGAGGTCCGCGCGGCAGGTTTCGACTATTCGAGCATCGGGCGCAGCTGAGCGCCGCCGCGATCACCCGAACCAGTGGTGGCGATTGGCGCGGTCCTTGAGACCCATCATAGCAGCGCCTAGTACCAGCAGAGCCGAAATAAGACAGGCGAGCGCAATCGCACCGTTTTCCTGTCCGCCCCTGAAATAAATCGCCAGCAGCGCCCAGCAGAACACCAGTGCATACCAGGGATTGCCCCGACTGCCTGCCACGGCGAGCGCGGCGATGATACCTCCCACGGCGACGATGCCGGCGGTGATCAGCGGAAATTCGAAATTCCCGCCGATCCCGTAATAGGCCAGCGTCGCGGAGATGTTGACGATGCTCGCTGCGGTCAGCCAGGCGGCAAGCGCGCTGAAAGTTACGGCCACGATGATCCGTTCGGCAAGGGTCATGGGCCGTTCGAACGCGACGATCCGGCGCAGGATGATCAGCAGCGCGACCAGCGAGACCAGGATAATCATCGCCGAAACCACGGTCAGGTTTGCGAATTGCGTATAGGTCGCCCAGATGCCCTGCATCGAAAGCGCCACCACCGAGGGCCAGCCGATCCGGTCGAGCAGCACATTGTCGCGCTGCGAAGGCAGGGCCTGCCATATGGCGTAGACCGCCGATCCGAAGAACAACGGACCCCATATCGCAAAGGCCCATCCCGCGGGTGTGATCAGCGTCCGCACGCTGTCCGAACGATCGCCGATGGGCTCGCCGAAACCGAGCTGCGGGAGGAATGTCGCTCCGATCTGGATGACGACGGCGAGAATGACGGCAATGCGCTGTACGGCGCTACGATGCATTGTGGAGCTCATGACCGGCCCAATCGCCGGGGCTCGCATATGGTTCCGTGAAAGTGCCAGGGGGCCTGTAAGCCGGGTTCTGTCCCGCGTGCGGTATCGCTTGCGCGACCTGCCGCGCGGTGGCAGCCATTCGTCTGGGCCATGGATTGCTCCATGGCTCGAGCAGCCAACCCGGGCGGTCGATACGAAACGCATCTGCCTTTCGGCGCGCCGCCCCTATTTGGCCTTGCTCCGGGTGGGGTTTGCCATGCGGGCGCTGTTACCAGAACCCCGGTGCGCTCTTACCGCACCCTTTCACCCTTGCCTGATCTCCCGAAGGAGCCATCGGCGGTATGCTCTCTGTGGCACTTTCCCTGGAGTTTCCCCCGGCGGGCGTTACCCGCCACCCTCGTTTCGTGGAGCCCGGACTTTCCTCGCGACACGAAGTCACGCGACTGCCCGGCCCCCTGGCACCTGCCTATCTAGCGTGTCCGCGGTCGCGGTCCAGCAAAAGCTGAAAGAGGATCGCCCGCACCTCTCCGTCAATTTCGCCATTGATCCTTTCCGGGCGCCATCGGCGCTGGAAGGCTTCGACGGCCTTGTGGCCGTCGGTGATGTCATACCCGAACCGTTCGAGCGCAAGATAGAATGCCGCGTCGTTGTCGAACGGATCGCCGCGTTCGAGCTTTTCCGGCCGCGGCAGGCAGAGGCCGTATTCGGCGAGCCGGTCCCACGGGAAAAGCTCGCCGGGATCGATCTTGCGCGCCGGAGCGACGTCCGAATGGCCGACGACGTTGGCGCGCGGGATGTCGTACTCCTTCACCATCCGCGCGACGAGCGGGACCAGCGCCTCGAACTGCGCGTCGGGGAACGGCTTATAGCCGTATTTATGGCCCGGATGATCGAGTTCGATCCCGATGCTGGCCGAATTCACGTCCTTGATTCCGCGCCAGTACGACAGACCCGCATGCCAGGCGCGTTTCTCTTCCGGAACCAGGCGGATGACCTCGCCCGCCTTGCCGATGAGGTAATGCGCCGAAACCTTTGCTTCGGGATCGCACAAGCGTTCGATGGCGAAGCCCTTGTCCTTCATCTCGGTATAATGGATCACCACCATCGAGATCGGCAGTTTCCGCTCGTCGTGGTTGGGCGAAAGGATTTTTCGGTCGACGAGTTCGTCCTGCGCTTCGGGCAGGCCTTCTCCGAGTTCGCCGAAATCCGAGCTCATCCGATAAGCCCTTCCGCTTCGGGCAGGATTGCGCCGAGAACCAGCGTTTCGTCGGTCCTGGCATATTGCAGGCTCCCGCCCGCTTGCGAGGCCAGAAGGTGCAGCATGTGCGCGGCTGCGGTGCGGCTGGAAAGCTCCGAGGTGTCGAGCGAGCCGTCGAGCGCCTTGCCGATATTGTCGTCGAAGCCGATCTTGGTACCTGTCGCGCGGACGACGATTTCGCAATTGCCGTCACGCACTTCCGCCCCGATGTCGAGCGTGCCGCCGCGCACCAGCGCATCGATGGCGATCTGGGAGAAATTGAGCAGCACCTTGACCACAGGCTTGGCAAGGTTTGCGGCGTCGATCGCCCAATGGACTTCGAGCTTGTCCTTGTCCGCGACCAGCGCCTCGATCAGTGCCTTGGGTTCCTCTACTTCGACGCGGTCGCCGAAACCGCCCGCAGCACCGAACGCCAGGCGGAAGAACTTCAGCTTGTTGGTCGAAGTCGAAGCGCTCTGTTCGAGCAAGGCGATGACGCTTTTGCGCATCTCCGGGTCGTCTTCCATGGCAAGCAGTTCGAGCCCGTTGTTGAGTGCGCCTACCGGGCTGAGCATGTCGTGGCACAGGCGCGAGCAAAGCATTGCCGCAAGGTCGATCGATTGACTGTCGTCCATTATTTTCCCGTCGAAACCTGAAATTTACCGCCTTCTAGCGAGAGCACGCCACATAGGGAAGCGCGTCGAACCCTGCATCCCCTTCGCGCCACATCGTGATGCGGCCTGCCGCGATAATCGCCCAGATGAACCCTTGCCCGGTCATCATGGCCTCGTCGGTGGCCGAAGGCCGCATCAGACCGTTGGGGTGCGAATGATAATAGCCCAGCACCTGTGGCCCGCCCTGACGCGCCTTTCGATGCGCATCGACAAGCGCCTGCGGGTCGATTTCGAAATGGGTTTCGGGCCTGGGATGGACATTGGCGGCCGCAGTCATCCCCGAAACCGCGGTACCCTCGCCCAGCAAGAGCCCGCAGCATTCGCGCGGGTGCGCAGAGGCCGCTTCCGCAAGCAGCGCGTCCAATACATCGCTTGAGACTTCGAGCGTCATCGCGCATGGCCCTAGCATGGCTGAGCCGGAAGTCCTCACTGGAACGCTCGAAAGCGCAGGCCGCCTGGACAAGGCGCTGGCCGAGGCGACGGGCCTGTCGCGCGAGCGGGTCAAGGGATTGATCTTAGAAGGCGCGGTTGAAGTAAGTGGAAAGCCTGCGAAATCCAGTTCTGCAAAACTGGCGGGCGGCGAAACCTATCGCATCGCCCTGCCTCCGCCCGAACCGCTGGAGACGATCGCGCAAGATATACCGCTAGACGTGGTTTTCGAGGACGAGCACCTCCTCGTCGTGAACAAGCCTGCCGGAATGGTCGTTCACCCGGCAGCGGGCAATCCGGACGGTACGCTGGTGAATGCACTGCTGCATCACTGTGCGGGACAGCTGTCCGGCATCAACGGCGTGGCGCGGCCGGGCATCGTCCATCGGATCGACAAGGATACGTCGGGCCTCCTCGTGGTCGCCAAGAGCGATGCGGCGCACGAAGGGCTGGCGAAACAGTTTGCCGACCATTCGATCTCCCGGCGCTATCTCGCAGTCTGTGCGGGACACCCGAACCCGCCTTCGGGCACGGTTTCGGGTCGCATCGGGCGCTCGGACAGGGACCGGAAAAAGATGGCAGTCCTGCCCGACGACAGTACCCGCGGGAAGCATGCGGTCACGCATTACGAGACAGTGCAGCGCCTCGACCATGCCGCACTCATCGAATGCCGCCTCGAAACGGGCCGCACGCACCAGGTCCGCGTTCACTGCGCGTCAATCGGGCATCCGCTATTGGGAGATCCTGTCTATGGGCGTACTCCCAAGCCACTTCGCCAAGTGCTCCAGCAGCTGCAATTCGCCCGCCAGGCGCTCCACGCGGCGCGCATTGGATTCATACATCCTATCAGCGGTGAAAGCTTGGATTTCCGCGCCGAATTGCCCCTCGACATGAGGGAACTGATCGACGAAACCGCTCGTTGATATCGACGAAAGTTGATGCAATTTCGTGCCGATTGCGGTATAT
>CAYOWF010000056.1:4919-11006 GCA_964407585.1 uncultured Qipengyuania sp. | reverse complement strand
GCACGTCGGGACGGTTGGTCGCCGCGATGATGATGATGCCTTCGTTGGCTTCGAAACCGTCCATCTCGACCAGCAGCTGGTTGAGCGTCTGTTCGCGCTCGTCGTTCGAATTGCCCAGGCCGTGTCCACGGCTGCGGCCGACTGCGTCGATTTCGTCGATGAAGACGATGCAGGGCGCATTCTTCTTGGCCTGTTCGAACATGTCGCGCACGCGGCTTGCACCCACGCCGACGAACATTTCGACGAAGTCCGAACCGGAAATGGTGAAAAAGGGTACGCCCGCCTCGCCCGCGATGGCGCGCGCGAGGAGCGTCTTGCCGGTGCCCGGCGAACCGACCAGCAGTGCGCCCTTGGGGATCTGGCCGCCCAGCTTGGAGAAGCGATGCGGATCCTTGAGGAATTCGACGATTTCCTCGAGCTCTTCGCGCGCTTCGTCGATGCCGGCGACGTCTTCGAAGGTCACGCGGCCCTGGCGTTCGGTCAGCATTTTGGCCTTGGACTTGCCGAAGCCCATGGCGCCGCCCGCGCCGCCGCCCTTCTGGACCTGGCGCAGTGCGAAGAAAGCGATGCCGAGGATCAGCAGGAAGGGCAGGATATTGATCAGCGCATAGACCAGCAGGCTGCCGTCTTCGGCTTCCTTGCCCGAATATTCGACGCCATTGTCTTCGAGCAGCTTGGTCAGTGCCGGATCGTTCTTGACCGGCACGGTATTGAACGGCTCGTCGTCCTTGGTCACGCCCGTGATGCGCTCGTCGGAAATTTCGACCGACTTGATGGTGCCTTCTGCCACCTTCTGCTTGAAATCCGAATAGAGCAGCTGCGAGCCGGCGGTCTGGCTCCCGCCGCCGAACATCGAGACGACCAGCAGCAGTCCGAGGAACACGCCGCCCCACACCATGAGGCTCTTGATCCACGGGTTGGGACCGTTGCCTTCGGGTTCGGGATTCGAATTGTCGTTTTGGTCGCGCATTGCTGGGGGCAATCCTTTCCTAGTTACCCGAATGTAGGCGTGCATGGGTGAATGGCAAGTTTAGCCCGTCCCGATTTCTCGCTTATTTGCGGTCACACTGATCGGCCGCATAGGCTCGGCAGAAGACTTCGACCGCCCCTTCGATGCGCTTGCGGTTCAGGGCCGGGTCGTTGGGCTGGCCGAACCTGCGGTCGAGATCGCCCATCCCCTTGCACATGCTGGCGAACTGTTCGACCGCTAGTTCGACATCGTCGATTTCGACTTCGCCCGCCTCGTTCATCGCGTGCATCAGCCCCGAAAACGCCGCTTTCATGCGGTGCGGCCCGGCGGCGAGGAACGCTACGCCGATGCTCGGCTCATGTTCGGTTTCGGCAGCGATCCGCCGTTCGAACTGCACCATTTCGGGGCGCGAGAGGAAATTGACCATCGCTTCGCCGATCGATGTGAGCCGCTGGCGCAGGCTGCCGCGCAAATCGGGTGTGACGTGGAACTGGTCGCGCAGGCGTTCGCATTCGCATTCGACCGAAGCCGCGAACAGGCCCCGCTTGTCACCGAAGTGGTTGTAGACGGTGACCTTCGACACGCCCGCATCGGCCGCGACC
This sequence comes from uncultured Qipengyuania sp., assembly GCA_964407585.1. Lineage (GTDB taxonomy): Bacteria > Pseudomonadota > Alphaproteobacteria > Sphingomonadales > Sphingomonadaceae > Qipengyuania. The sequence goes on along the minus strand of CAYOWF010000056.1, from coordinate 9,434 downwards.
TGCTCGATCGACGTCGCAGCGAATCCCGATTCGAAAAAGGCGCGAGAAGCGGCGTCGAGAATCGCCTCGCGCTTGGCGGTATCCGCCGGTCTTCCGACCTTTTTCGGCCCACTTGACAAAGTGAACGGCTCCGTTCAGTTAAACGCTACCGTTCAATAATGGACGAGTCGCACACAGCTTGCAAGTTTGAGGAAGAGCGGGGCCAAGCGAACCGAGATGATCTGGATTGCCATCCGCATGCTGACGGGCGATTCCCAGAAGTTCTTCGGGCTGGTGTTCGGCATCGCCTTTTCGACGTTGCTCATCACCCAGCAGCTGACGATTTTCGTCAATCTGCTCGAACGCGGCGCATCAGGCGTCTACAACGTGTCGAGCGCCGATATCTGGGTCATGGATCCGGTCAGCCGCACCACCGATGTCGCTTATGCCATGCCGTCGACCGCGCTCGACAAGGTGCGCGGCGTGCCGGGTGTCGAATGGGCGGTCCCGCACTTGCGCGCCAACGCCTCGGTCCGGACCAAGGACGGCGATCTCGAAGGCGTGGCGGTGATCGGTGTGGACGATGCGACGTTGATCGGCCTGCCCAAGAATCTGGTCGAAGGTTCGATCGACGTCCTCTCGCAGCCGGACAGCGTCATCATCGACGATGTCGGCACGACGCGCATGTTTCCCGACCAGTCGCCTATCGGAGAACGGCTCGAATTGAACGACCAGCGCGCCGTCATCCGCGGTATCGCCGACAGCATTCCCAGTTTCACCAGCACTGTGGTGCTCTATACGAAATACAGCCGGGCCCTGAACTACGTGCCGGGCACGCGAAACCGCCTGTCCTTCGTGCTCGTCGGCGCAGAGAATCCGGCCGAGGCCAAGGCGCTTTCCGAACGGATCGAACGGGAAACCGGCCTCAAGGCGCAGACGCGTGACGAGTTCGCGCGCGACGGGGTCCAGTTCATCATCGAGAACACGGGCATCCCGCTCAATTTCGGGATCACGGTGATGCTCGGCTTCATCGTCGGCGTGGCGATCGTCGGGCTGACCTTCAGTCTCTTCATCCGCGACAATATCAAGCAGTTCGGCGCGCTGAAGGCGATCGGCGTCACCAATGGCAAGATCCGCAGGATGGTCGCGGCACAGGCCGGCCTGGTCGGATTGATCGGCTATGGGCTCGGCGTGCTCGGCACGGTCGGCTTCATACACGCATTTTCCGGCGATCCGACCTTCAAGGGCTTCTACATCCCCTGGCAGATCCCGTTGATCAGCTTCGTCGCGGTGACGATCATCCTCGCCATGACCGGTTGGCTGGCGCTGCGCAGCGTACTCAAGACCGAACCCGCGGCGGTGTTCCGGTGAGCGTCCCTGCCATCTGCACGCGCGGGGTCACACGCGACTTCAAGGCAGGCCAGCAGACCATTACGGTCCTGCACGGCATCGATCTCGACGTGAAGGCCGGCGAACTGACGTTTCTCGTCGGTGAAAGCGGTTCGGGCAAGACGACGCTGATCTCGATCATGTGCGGCATCCTCTGGCCCACGCTGGGCGAAGTCAGGCTCTTCGGAACCGACATCTACGCGCTGTCCGACGACGAGCTGGTCGAATTTCGCCTGAACAAGATCGGTTTCATCTTCCAGCAGTACAATCTGATCCCCTCGATCGACGCTGCCAGCAATGCCGCCGTACCGCTGATCGCACAGGGCATGGACCGGATCGAAGCGCGCGAGAAAGCCGTGCAGATGCTTGCAAGGCTGAACATCGCCGACCAGGCCGACAAGCTGCCCAACCAGCTTTCGGGAGGTCAGCAGCAGCGCGTCGCCATCGCCCGCGCCCTGGTGCATGAACCGCGCCTCGTCGTCTGCGACGAGCCGACCGCAGCGCTGGATGCCGCCTCGGGCCGCCGCGTCATGGATTTGCTGCGCGAAGTCGCCGTGGCCGAAGACCGCGCCTGCATCATCGTTACCCACGACAACCGCATTTTCGACATGGCCGACCGGATCCTCGTGCTCGAGGACGGGAAGGTCACCCATGACGGCACCCACATGCCGGAGGATCACTGAAATGGCACTGGATTTCCGTAACTTGAGCTTTTCACGGCAGGTCCTGCCGGTGATTGCGGTCATCGGCCTGATCGTCGCGGTGTTCTATATCCTGTCCGGACTGCCCGACCGGCAGCTGTCCGAGCCGGAGAACGAACCGCCGCGCGCCCCCGCAACGCTTGCCGATCAAGCGCGCGTGGCCGGTTCGGGCGTGGTCGAGCCATCGAGCGAAGTCGTACAGATCGGTTCGGCGCTCTCGGGACTGGTTTCGGGATTGTTCGTCGAGCCGGGCGACCGCGTTACCGAGGGACAGACGCTCTTCACCGTCGACGACCGCCAGGCCCGCGCGCAACTACGCGAAGCTCAGGCGGCGATCGGCGAGGCGCGTGCAGCGATCGCCGAAGCCCGCAGCGCGCAGGCCACCGCCGCAAGCCAGCTTGCCCTCTATCGCAATGTCTCCGACCCCGCTGCAGTGAGCCGGAGCGAAGTGATCCGCGCGGAAGGCGAAGCGAGCGCTGCCGCCGAACGGTTGCGGTTGGCCAGTGCGCGGCTCGACGCGGCGCAGGCCCGCGCCGCGTCCGCACGCACCGAAATCGGCCGCCTGACCGTGCGCGCACCGATTGCCGGCGAAATTCTCGCGGTAAACATTCGCAAGGGCGAATATGTCAGCACCATGGGCGGCGGGGGATCGCAGCCTTTCATCGAAATGGGCCAGACGCAGCCGATGCATGTGCGCATCGATATCGACGAGGAACAGGCCCCGCGCCTTGCTCTGGGAGAGCCGGCCACCGTCTCCCCTCGCGGCGCATCGGACCGGCAGGTCCAGGCCGCTTTCGTCCGGGCCGAACCGCTGGTTGTCCCCAAGCGCTCGCTGACCAACTCGGCAGCCGAGCGGGTCGACGTGCGAGTGCTGCAAGTCCTTTACGAACTCCCCGCCGAGGCCACGGGCGCGAATGGCATTTTCCGCGTCGGGCAACAGGTCGATGCCTTCATACCGGCGAAGGCGGAGCAGTGATGCGCGCATCCTTCCTCCTTGCCGCCACGCTCGCATTGGGAGCCTGCGCGGGTGGCCCGCCGCCCGAAGTCGCGACCCCGGCGCCGGCACTACCCTCTGAATTTCTCTACGCGCCCGACTCTGCGAGCAGCACGGCGCTGGCCGAATTGCTTCCCTACGAAGACCCCGGCTTCGACGCGCTCGCCGCGCAAGCTCTCGCCGGTTCTCCCACGCTCGCCGAGGCGCTGGCGCGCATCGACCAGGCGCGTGCGGGCGCCGATCGGGCAGGGGCGGAGCGGCTCCCCAATGTGGGCGCAAATGGCTCGGTCACGCGGCAGCGTACCAATCCGGACCAGTTCGGTGCCTCCCTGCCTCCGGGAGTCGAAATCGACACCGAGCGGACGAGCTACGCCGCCAACCTCACCGCCCGCTGGGACCCCGATATCTTCGGGCGCCTGCGCGCGCAGGAACGCGCTGCGCTGGCCCGCGTCGATGCGGCATCCGCTTCATCCCGCGCGGTCCGCAATGCCCTGCTGACCGAGGTTGCCGCCAGCGTCGTCGACTGGCGTACGCTCGATGCACGGCAGGCGGCGATCGAGGAAGACATCGCCGCGGCCGAAGAGCTTGCGCGGCTCGCAGGCGTTCGCGAGGAGGCTGGTATCGCTCCCGGCTTCGACCGTGTGCGCGCCGAAAGCGCCGCCGATGCCTCGCGCAGCCGCCTTGCAGCCCTCGAAAGCGAACGCGCGCGACTGACCGGCAGGCTGGTGACGCTGACCGCGCAGGGCGCGGCGCAGGTCCGCGCAACGCTTGTGCTCGAGCCGCCTCTGCCGACCTTGCCAGAGCCACCGGCTTCGCTTCCTTCGGCCCTGCTCGCAAACCGGCCCGATGTGCTTTCGGCGGCCGCCACTCTCGCCGCCGAAGATGCCGAACTTGCGGCGACTGCGCGCCGCCGCTTCCCCACATTCGACCTGTCGGCAATGATCGGGCTGTTGGCATTCCATCCAGCGGATCTGTTCGACGAGGACAGCATCGTTGGCTCGCTCGCCGCGTCGGTTGCCGGTCCGCTGCTCGACTTCGGCCGGATAGCGGCGGAAGTGGATGGCGCTGCTGCCGAAAAGCAGGCTGCATTCCAGACCTATCGCGGGGCAGTCTACACCGCACTGGGCGATGCCGAAGCCGCCTATGGTCTCGTTGTTGCAGCCGACCGCGAACGGGTCTCGGCACAGGCCGAAGCCGCCAGCCTCCAGCGCGCTGCCAAGCTTGCCGATACACGCCAGCAGGCGGGCCTTGCCGATTTCCTCACCGTGCTCGAGGCACGCCGCGCAGCCGATGCAAGCGGGGAGCGCGCTGCTGCCGCGCTGGGCCGCGCGAGGAGGGCGCGCATACTCCTGTGGCAGGCGCTTGGCGGCGAACCTCAACCCACCACACGATCGACCAGCCAGTAGGCCCCGGTGATACCGATCGCGTAAGAAGCGAGGTGAACGACGCGCG
>CAYOWF010000056.1:0-4819 GCA_964407585.1 uncultured Qipengyuania sp. | reverse complement strand
AGGAAGACGATGGATAGCGCTATCATCGCCTCCACCGGGCGTTGCGGCAATCCGGCGAAACCGAGCGTCACCGCTGCGAGCGTGAGCGAGTGCGCCACGGTGAAAGCCGTTGCCGCCTTCACTACCGCCCAGCCGCGCCGGACGAGCAGGACCAGCGCAATGACGAACAGGAGATGGTCCCAGCCCATCAGGATATGTTCGAGGCCGATCGCGAAATAGCTCCGCCAGACCTGCCAGCTCGAAGGCTGCGCTTCGATCGTCGCCAGCGGCGCGTCGGGGGTCAGACGATGGACCTGCACCGGCCTGTCGGTCGGAGCAATACGGAGGATGGCTTCGCCGTGGCCGGGAAAGGCGGGCCAGCCGATTTGCGCATTTTCGGCCAAGTCCCCGCAGGTGACGTCCGCGTGGCCGATCACGGCCAACCGGCTACGCTCGCGCGCAATCTCGGCCATCGTGCAACCGTCCGGAATATGCGGTACCCCCAGCACCTCGCCACGCGAGGTCGAGAGGGGCTGCTTCCAGTCGAGCGACCACTGTCCCCCGGCTTCCTGAGTGAACTGGATCGATACAGGGCGCAATTCGTCCGCCCAGGCGGGCGACGCGCATAGCATAAGACACAGCGCGGCAATCCAGCGGCTCATTCGACCTCGATCGTGTAGGCGTCGTGCAGCAATTCATAGGCCTGTTCGCGCCGCGCATCGACCGTCTGGCTGCGCCAGTCGCGCACCACCCGCTGGCGCACTTCGTCCAGAGGTGGGATGCTACCCTTCTCGCGTTGCGAAAGGCGGACGAGGTGCCAGCCGTAGCCCGATCTCAACGGGCCCTGCCACTCGGGCGAAACGGAGAGACGATGGACCGCTTCGGCGAATTCGATGCCGAACAGCCGCTCGATTTCCTCGCCCGGCAAATGCGCGACGCTGCGTGGCAGGCTGATCGGTTCGCCACGCGGCTGGCCCTCACCTCGTGCCGCTAGTGCCGCCTCTTCGGTCGGGAACCAGGCCTGCTCGAAACTGACCGAACCGCCGGTTTCGTATTCCGCGCCGTGGTCGCGATACCATTCGCGCAGATCCGCTTCCGAAGGCTGCGCCAATTCCGCCTGCGCCCCGGCAAGCTCGTCCATCTTGGTGGCTAGCCTGCGCTTCACTACCGGGTCGTCCGTATCGAGGCCGAGCCGCAAGGCTTCGCGATAGAGCACCTCTTCGCGAATCCACTGAGCGATCCGCGCATCGAGTTCGGCATCGGTCGGAGGGCGGTTCATGGTGCGCTCGAAAGCCAGAGCGAGCCCGGCCTGCTGTTCGCGACTGAGCGTGATGCTGCGCGCTTCGGGGTCGACCGGATCCCCCGCGAAGGCCAACACGCCCCAGATAGCCGCACCGGCAATCAGGAAATGCGCGAGCGGATCGCGCAGCAGCGCCGTCATCGTCACTCGCTCATGATCGGCGGTGCATCGCCCGGCTTCCCGGCAGGCCGCAACCAGACCGGCGAGGAATAGGCGCGCTCCTGGATGACGTTGGCCTCGATCACGTTCTCGGGCAGGTCGAGACCGAAGCGTTTGGCATCGAACAATACCCAGCTCGGCGTCGGGATTTCGAGCACCCGCACGTAATAGAATGCCCGCTGGCCGGGCCGGTAATCGGGATCGGTCCAGGTCGCGCGGAGCTCTGGCGCGCCGATCGAGTTTTCATAGGTGGCTTCCCTGCGGTTGACCGTGTCGCCCACCGGAGGAACCGGCGAATCCGAAGCGCCATCCATCGCGCGTGCGCTCCAGGCTACATCGTAGACCTTTTCCTGTGCCCTGCCGTTCGTGTCGACCCAGCCCTTGACCACCTGCACCCGGTCGAGGTTGGCGCCGTCCGGGTCTTTCAGGGCCGAGATCAGGAAGCTCGGCGCGCGTCCGTCGTCGGTCAGTTCGCCGCCCATGGGCACGCCGCGGGTATAGCCTGCGCGCACCCAGTCGCCGTCCCAGTCGCTGTCCGAGAAGTCGTGCCCTGCAAACAATCTCAGGACCATTCGCGGGCCGGTCGTCGCGTAAACTTCGCGGCGCATGAAGGCATCGAAGATTTCGGCCCGCGTATTGCCGCGAGCCCATGCCGCCGCATAACCGCCGGCGAGATAGTGCCAGCCGAACCGGCCGACCCTCGTGCCAAGGTTCTGTGAGTCCATGGCGCGCCCTTCGCGCGGTTCGTTGCGGGTGTGCTTGCCGAAGAAATTGTCTTCGTCGCCCGTGGCAAGGGCAGTGTGGCTGTCGGTCGATCCGATCAGGCCGAAGGCGTATGGATTGACCCCCAACTGCTGCTCCAGCGTCAACCCGCGCAACAGGGCCGAGCGGACGTAGCTGCCCGCATACATGTCCGGCGTCGCTCTCGATGTCAGGGGCAGATTTCCGAGTTCCCATCCCGCCACGCCGAAACCGGCGAATTCGTCGTTCGGCGAGAGGAAAGGGTGCGTTTCGCTATCGCCCTTGATCTGCGTCGCTTCGACCACCGGCTCGCGTGCGGCGCGGCGGCGGGCGTATTGCGCATCCATCGCCCCGCCATCGGGGCCCGTCAGTTCGAACATCATGCCGTTCGAAAGGTTGGGATTGTGCGGAATGGCGAGCACCCGTCCTCCGGTCGCCTCTTCATAGGCTTCCATGTAATCCCACAGACCGGTCACCTCGCCGTCGATGCCGGGATAGGGCAGCACCTGACCCGTCCGCGCACTGCCATCCCTGAACATCACCACGCGGTGGAGGTTGTTGCCATCGGGCATCAGCGTCCATTCGAAGCCCGCGAAGGCGGTGAATTCGCCCGGTTCGTTGTAACGATCGAGCAGGTCGATGTGACGGTCCCACAATTCGCGCGTGGCCTTGGCCTGCAATTCGGGATTGCGGAATGCTTCCGGGAGCGTCCCGTCGGACACCGCCACGATCATCTCGGCCACCGCCCGCGTCGATTGCTCGGGGCTTTCGTGCATCATGTCGTACCAGCGCCGCAGGACCGGATCGCGCACCATGATGCGCGGGGCATCGTAGAGGCGGCGGGTCGCACCCATTGCATCCGAATGATCGGCGATGACGAGGAAATCGAGCGGTCGGGCGAGCTGCGCGCTCATGCCGGTCGTCGCGGTCACCGTTTCCCCGCGCGCGAACCGTAAGGCCGCTTCGGGCCCGATCCTCACACCGAAGCCGAAAGCGTCGACCGAGACATCGGTATGCAGATGCGTGTCGCCCCAATAGGGGCGATCAGGAAATTCGGCGAGTTCGATCGTATCGCTGCCATCGCCGCGCTGTGCTTCGGTGGGCTCCTCCCCAGCCGACCCCGCACATCCGGCGAGCGCCAAGGCCGCAGCGAATCCCAATCCCGTCGAAAGTCTGTGCATCGGCTCTCCTCCCCGCCCTGCGCATGTGAGCGCGAGGCGGGGGTCAGGTCAAGCCGGTGTCCGAAGGACATGGCCTGTAGAACGCAACACAGTCCGATGTGCGCGCATCGCCGTCGGACATGTAGTAATAATAGGTCCCCCCGCCGAGCGCCGCGACGGCGAGCAACAGGGCGACCAACATCACCAGCCCGTCCTTGACGATCAGCGCAAGTCCGATGGCGGCAATGGCCAGCATCGGACCCGAACTTGCGAAGGGCAGCACTTCGAGCGGCGGCACGGTGAGGCACAGTATAATGATGGCCATCGCGGCCACCTTGAGCCAGATCCCTTCGGTCAGCCAGGACAACCGGTCCCTGCTGTGCCCGTCGAGCCAGTGGGCGATTCCGCGCAACCTGGTCACCGCCTTGTGCAGCTTCTTCGACCCGACCGCGCGGGACTGGACGAATTCCGGCATCCAGATGTGGTCCCTGCCGAACAGCAGTTGCAGGGCGACCAGCGCGATGATCGATGCGAGCGCCGTCGGCAGGCCCGGAATGGCTCCGACGGGAGTGATCTCCAGCAGGGCGAAGATCATGATGATCGGCCCGAAACTGCGGTCCCCGAAATCGTCGAGAACATCGCCGATGCAGACTTTGTCATGTTCCGAAGCCAGCTCGTCGAGTTCCGCGATAACGCTCTCGACGCCGTTAGGCTCTGCCGCATTCTGGTCGCTCATCGCTTACCCCTTCCCGCGTCAACGCACGAAAGGGAGAAATGGGTGCAAGCTCCGGGATTCAGGCGCTCTTCTTCAGCAGGGCCGAGCGTTCGCAGCGGCATACGACCTCGCCGCGCTGGTTCACCGCCTCATGCAGGAAAGTGACGATGCCGGTGTCGGGGCGCGACTTGCTTTCGCGCAGGGCTATGACCTCGCTGGTGGCATGCAAGGTGTCGCCGATGAAGACCGGCTTGGGCATGACCAGCTTGTCGTAACCGAGGTTGGCCACAAGGGTACCGAGCGTGGTGTCGCCGACGCTCAGCCCCACCATCAGCGCGAAGGTATAGGTCCCGTTGACGAGGATCTGGCCGAATTCGCTGGCCTTCGCCGCTTCCACATCGAGATGGAGCGGCTGGGGGTTGTGGGTCATGGTAGTGAAGAAGAGATTGTCCGCTTCGGTTACCGTGCGACGGATCTCATGGGTCAACCGGTCGCCGACTTCCCATTCGTCGAAAAACCTGCCCGCCATCAGCTGTGCCCCATCACGGCCTTGACTTCGAGAAAGTCGTGGAAGCCCCATTCGCCCCATTCGCGGCCGTTGCCCGACTTCTTGTACCCGCCGAAAGCCGCGTTCATGTCGTAGCCGCCATTGATGGCGACACGGCCTGCACGGATACGCTTGGCGAGGCTGCGGGCCTGTTCGATATCCTCGCCCGTAACGGCGCTGGCGAGGCCGTATTCGGTGTCGTTGGCGATGCGGATGGC
>CAYOWF010000055.1:0-11123 GCA_964407585.1 uncultured Qipengyuania sp. | reverse complement strand
ATACTCAAAGGATCATCCGTTCTGTCTCGCGGCCCCGACTTCTTTTCCTTTCCCCAGCGAATCATGCAGGGGATTGGATGTGTCGTTGCATGGAAAGAAACCACTCCGTGGCCTCATATGCAATCGAATTAACTTTCGATTAGTCTTCGCCGCAGGGGATAAGACATGGCGGATCCACCTCTTTTGAGGTTAATCGTCTGATTTCTTGAGATAATAGATTTCCGTCTCGTTTTGGCACAACCTCGCATCGTCACCAGAGCGATGCAGCCGGAAAACCGGTTCGGCGAGAGACAGGGCGTTCTTACATGTCGGAACCGCCGTTCGGGCCGGCAATCCGTCGAATGGAGGCGCGGCACGCAGATCGATTTCTCTTGGTTGGCCGCGGGATTAGCGCTCGTCGCGCCCGCGCATATAGAAGGGAGTTGGGGCCTGGGCGCTGCTCCCGGCCGGCGCGATCGGAGACCGGGCTCACAATCGCGGGGCGGCGCCTCCTTCCAGGACAGCGCGAATCACTAACCCCCTATGGACAAAAGGCGATTCGCCGAATTCTAGTACAAACCCGTCAATCGCGACCGATGAGGGCGCCTCGCGTCATCGGCAATTATCTGCGAAGCCCCCAATATTAACCCCAATCCTTAAGTCGAAAATCGTGCAATTCACTGATTTATAGAGATAAAAAATTTGCGTTGCATGAAAGTTGACCGCAGGATGCATTTGGGTGAAGTTTATAGGGCTTCGAAGGGAGCCAGCGTGCAACGGATCGGCGAACGGCCGATAACAATAATCGGGCCGCGCCGGTTCCAGAAACACCCCCTTCGAGCGGCGGCTAACCGGAAATAGAGGCCGGGGCCATCGACCATAAAGACACGCTTCCCAATGGTGGGTGGCACCGTCTGAAATTCTGACTTGGGGTAAATGAAATGATCAAGAACTTCCTTCGTGACGAATCCGGCGCTTCGGCTGCCGAATACGCTCTCATCCTGGCCGTTGTCGGCATCGGCATCGTTATCGCTGCGCAGACGCTCAGCGGTTCGATCTCGGACGCAATGGACCGCGCTTCGACCGAAATCGACAGCGCCGGCGCCACTCCTTAAGAGCAAATCGAAGGCCCCCGCGAGACTGCTCGCGGGGGCCTTTTCGGTCTCTTCGCCAACCGATGTCGGTATCTTCGACAACTGGTGACTTGAACCGAAAAAAATAATATAGATCCCGTGGGGCGGTTTTCGTCCCGGCCCAATAGGGGGGGGCATACAATGCGAGGACGGAACCTAATAATCCTGGGTGTGGCAGTAATTGTCGGCTTGTTCGCCGTCTACTTGGCCAATTCCTATTTCAGCGGCTTGCAAGAGCGTGAAGAACGCCGCGCCGAAGATTTGCAGATGGCGCGCATTGTCGTTGCCTCGCAAGAGATTGGATTCGGGCAACCCATTACCGATACGAGTGCCCGGCTGGTCAACTGGCCTGCGAGCTCCGTACCCGTGGGTGCCTTCACCAGCCTCCAGGAAGCAGCCGCCAATGGCCGCGTCGCCCTGCGCCCACTGACGGTGGGAGAGCCAATTCTGGCCAGCAAGGTCAGCGGCAGCGATGGCCGCGCGACACTGGCCGCCAACCTTCCCGAAGACATGCGCGCGGTCGCTATCCCGGTCGATAACGTCGCCGGCGTCGGCGGCTTCGTCCGTCCCGGCGATGTAGTCGACGTGCTGCTTACCCGGCAGATCCCCGGCGACGGTGCCAGCAACACCGACAAGATGACCACCGTGGTGCTCGAAAACGTGCTTGTCCTCGCAACCGACCAGATTGCCGACGAGCAGAACACCGAACCGGCCGTTAGCCAGACGGCGACGCTCCAGACCGATCTGTTCGGCGCCCAGAAGCTCGCACTCGCACGCGAGGTCGGCACCTTCACGCTGGCGCTGCGCAATGTCACCAACCAGGAAGTCGGCGCGACCGAAACGGTCGTGACCCGCGATCTCGGCGGCGAAGGCCTGCGCATCTACGGCAGCCGGAACCGCAGTACCGCTCCCGCCGGCGATCCGGTTATCAATCTCGCTCGCAGCAGCAGGCAGTCGGCCCCCGCGCCGAGCCGCCCGCGCGGCCCGACGATGAGCGTCGTCCGTGGCACCGAAGCCCAATCCTATGAAGTGGAGCGTTAAGATGAAACAGCTCAAGACGCCCATCGCCGCCATCGCCCTCGCGCTGGCCGGTACGGCACTCACCCCGACCGCTGCGACGGCCCAGGTCTATGGCGACAGCGGCATGAACATGCATGCCGGCTCGGTCGATATCGCGGTCAACAAGAGCCAGGTTCTCACGGCCGATACGGCCATCGACCGGGCCATGATCGGCAATGACGAAATCGCCGATATCCTGCCGGTTTCGAGCAATTCGATCTATGTGCTCGGCAAGCAGGTCGGCACGACTTCGCTGACGCTTTACGATCGCAACAACCGCGTCATCGCGGTGATGGACATCTCGGTCGGGCCAGATGTTGCGGGCCTGCGCGAACAGATGAACCAGCTCATGCCGGGTCAGCCGGTCGAAACCCGCGTTTCGAACGGCGCGATCGTTCTTTCGGGCACTGTCAGCGACGCTGGCGTTGCCGACCGCGCGGTGCAGCTTGCCCGCGCCTATGCGCCGGACGAAAAGATCGTCAACCTCATGCAGCTTGGCGGAAGCCAGCAGGTCATGCTCGAAGTGCGCTTCGCGGAAGTGACGCGCAGGATCGGCAAGGATCTCGGAGTAAGCAGCTTCATTACCGGCGGACGCCTTGCAGGTGCTACCGGAAACGGCGCCTCCCTGCCTGGCGGCGGCTACAGTCTCGGAGACGGACAGAATCCATTCCAGATCGATTCGATCCAGGGCGGGTTCGGGATCGTCGGCCGGGCCTTCAGCGACGTGCTCGGGGTCGATATCGACCTGTTCATCGATGCGCTCGAAGAAAAGGGCATGGCCAAGACGCTGGCCGAACCGACCCTGATCGCCCTCTCGGGCGAGACGGCGTCTTTTCTGGCAGGCGGCGAGTTCCCGATACCGGTCGTGCAGAATGGCGGCGGCGGCGGCCAGAATGGCAACAACTCCGTCACGATCGAATTCAAGCCGTTCGGGGTCAGCCTTGGGTTCACACCCACGGTCTTGTCGGACAAGGTCATCAATTTGATCGTCGAGCCCGAAGTTTCCTCGATCGATCCGACCGCTTCGATCAACATCGGCGGCTTGCAAATTCCCGGCCTTCAAACGCGTCGGGCGAGCACGGTGCTCGAGCTGCGCGACGGCGAAAGCTTCGCGATCGCGGGGCTGCTGCAGCGCGACTTCACCACCACGGTGAACCAGGTGCCGCTGCTGGGATCGATCCCGATCATCGGCAGCCTGTTCCGTTCGACCTCGTTCCAACGGGGCGAAACCGAACTGCTGATCGTCGTGACGCCGCGCCTCGTGGCCCCGATCAAGCCGGAACAGGTAAGGCTGCCGACCGACCGGGTTTACGATCCGAGCGAAGCCGATGTTCTGCTTCTCGATGGCGAAGGCTACAAGCCGCGCCCGCTCGACCCGATCACCGGCGAATTGCCGGCCGATGCGGCACCTGCAACGGAAGGTGAAGACTATGACTATTGAACGTAAGCATATCCTCATCGCGGGCGTTGCCGCGCTGGCCACATCGGCGTGTACGAACACCGACGGCCGCGTCGACCTGACCCAGGGCGATCCGTCCTGGGGCGAAGCCAATCGTGCCACCATGGCAGCACAGGTCGTCGATCCCTCGCCCGAATACGAAAATCCGATTCCGCCGACGTCGGCAAGCAACGCGGTGCGCGCTGCCGACGCCTATCGGGCAGGCGAAGTGGAGGAGGTCGAGACCATCAGCACGACCGAATCCATCAGCGACGGCGGAAACTAAGCAAGTTTGCGAGCATGAACCATGAGGGCGACCCCACTTAAGCATTTCAGGAGCGACGAGAGCGGCGCGGTAGCCGCGACCTATGCACTTGCGCTCATACCGCTTATCGCCATCGCCGGATTGGCCATGGATTACAGCCGCCTCATGGGCATGGATTCGGAACTCCAGAATGGGGCCGACCAGGCTGCCCTGGCTGCCGCCACCCAGCTCGACGGGGAACCCGGCGCTTGCGAAAGGGCGGTCAATGCAGCGGTCGGCCTGCTCGAAAACAACTCACTGCTGACATCCGACGACACCCTGCTTTCGATCACGGGTGAAAGCACCGCCTGCGATGCGGCCGGGCTGGTGCGCTTTTACCAGGATAAAGCAAAGGCAACACCCGCCACGTCCGACGACAATGCCAATTTCGTCGAGGTGGAACTCGATGTTCGCACGGTCGATTACGCGCTCCTGCCGATTACCGGGCTTATTACCTCGCCAGATATCACCGGCGTCGCATTCGCCGGGGTGGCATCGGCCATCTGCCGCGTGCCGCCGCTGATGATTTGCTCGCCCAGCGAGGATCCGACCAAACCGTTCCTTGCAGACGACCATATCGGTATCGGCATCACCGCGACCGGCGGCAGCAACTGGACTCCGGGCGCCTTCGGGTTCCTCGAAATCGGGACAGGCCAGATCAGCGAACTCGCGCAGGCCCTCGCGATCGATCAGGGCCGGTTCGACTGCCAGAAGATTGACGAGGGCACCGATCCGGAAACGGGTAATGCACAAGTCCTGTTCGATGCGGTGAACACCCGTTTCGACATCGGTTTCACCGGTTCGGGTGCCGGTGCGCTTTCGGCGTGCGATACGGGTTCCTGCCCGCCGGCGCGCAATGTCACAAAGGACCTGATCAAGGAAACCACTGCAGTGAACGGCAACGCCTGCCGCATTCACACCAGCGGCTGGAAGCTGCCACCTGAATCGCAAAGGTTCCGCCCGCGCGCCTATGTGGCCGGCGATAGCAGCGCGGATCCCTTCAATGCTTCCGCTACACTGCCGCTTGCGATGGGCCTGACCCGCGATATGTGCCACTATTTCAGTTACAACCGTAACTGCACGGCAAGCAACAACGGATTCAACGAGCGGTTCGGCGACGGGATGTGGGCCATCCAGGATTATTTCGCCAAGTATCACGGCGGCCCGCCGCCCCGCGACGACATGACGCGCTACGAAGTCTATCTGTGGGAACAGGAGCTCGGTAACCAGGCGGCACAAATCGACGGCCAGCGCAGCAGCCCTCTTTGCATCCCCGGTACCAGCAACATTGATCGGCGCGTCCTGACCGTCGCCGTGGTTTCCAATTGCGCGGAACTGCGAGGGGGTTCGCGCAACGTCAAGATCAGCGAATGGGTAGACATGTTCCTGGTCGAGCCGGTTGTCGACGACCAGGTGGAGCGCGACAACGGTCGCCTGCGTGACATGATCTACATGGAAGTGATCGGCGAAGCGAAGCTTGGCGGAAGTGCAGGCGAAACAACGGCGCAGGGGATCCGCAAGGATATCCCCTATCTTCTGGAATGAGCCGCCCGGCCGCCTTTATCCGCGACACGCGCGGGGCAGCAGCAGCCGAAATGGCGCTTATGCTTCCATTGCTGTTGGTCCTGATGTTCGGCGGGCTCGAAACCGGCCACTATTTCTACAACGAACACAAGGTCGTCAAAGCGGTGCGAGAAGGCGCGCGCTATGCCGGCCGCCTGCCCTTCACGACATATGATTGCGGCAGCGGTACGGTCGGTATGGAGGCGCAGATCAAGACCGTCACCAGCACCGGGCGGCCAACCCAGGGGGGAACACCGCGCATCACCGGCTTCGAGGATAGCGACGTAACGGTGGCGCTGACATGCGATGCCGCCTTCTCCGGGGGCCTGTACAACAAACTTGGCACTGCGCCCACGGTCGAGGTTACGGCAGTCGTAGCCTATCCCTCCCTGTTCGGCGCGCTCGGTCTGCTGGATGCCGGCATCAACGTTCGCGCATCGGCGCAGGCCGCGGTGATGGGACAATGAAGATGCTACGCACCTTCCTATCCGACAATAGAGGCGCGTCTGCGGGCGAATTCGCCCTGGTCTTGCCGATCATGTTGATCTTCCTTTTGGGGATTATCGACGTCGGCTATTATGCCTGGACGATCAATCGCGGCGAAAAGGCCACCCAGATGGGTGCCCGATGGGCAGTCGCTACCGACATGGTCCCGGCCGATCTCTACACATACAGCTTTGCCGTGAGCGGGGGGATCCAGCAGGGCGAAACGGTTCCGCAAGCCTCTTTCCCGACTTTTTCCTGCACCGTAAACGGCTGCACCCAATGGGGCTTCAATGGCGCAGCGTTCAACGCAATCGTCGACCATATGCAGAAATTCAAATCGGACATAGAACCGGAAAACGTCCAGATCGACTACGAATGGTCGGGTCTGGGATACGCAGGAGACCCCAACGGTCCCGACGTCGCACCCATCGTGACCGTACGCCTGGTCAACATGCAGCACACACCGATCTTTACGCTGCTGCTGGGCTCGGTCGACCTTCCCGAATTTGCCTATTCGCTGACTGCAGAGGACAGCGAAGGGGACTACTCGAATTGAAAAGCCATGAGCAATCTTGAAAACATCAACTCCATGGGGGCAGACGCCATGACCGGCGCACCGGAACAGGTCTTCGTCTTCGCTCGCCCCGACGCACTGGCCGGGCTGGAACAGCTGGCCGACACGGTTACCCTCGTCGAAATCGGTGCGGGTCGAGACCTGCCGGCCGAACTCGTATCGAAGGCCCGTATCGCCGTGGTCGAAGTCGACCCCGCAGAACCGCGTTCGATCGACCGCCTCGATGCGCTTCGCGCTGCGCGGCCCGAACTGGCGATTATCGCAGGGCTTCCCGAAGTCGACCTGAAAACGACGCGAGTCCTGCTGCGCAAGGGAATCGGCGATGTCGTGGCCATGCCATTCACGGCCGACGATCTGCTTACCGCCGTACTCGAAGTCGAACGAGAACTGGTCGAACAGAAACCTCAGAAAGAGGTCGCACTCGCTCCCGTTTTCGCGGTCCAGAAATGCATCGGTGGCGCTGGTGCCACGACCGTCGCGACCCACCTTGCCGATGCCATGGCACGCGAACTCGGCGACGGCTATCGCGCCTGCATTATCGATCTCGACCTGCAAAGCGGCGATATCGCATCCTATCTCGATCTGCAGTCCCGCAAATCGATCGTCGACCTGCTCGAGGCAGGCAATCGCCTCGACGAGGAGATGTTCAAATCGGTGGCCGCCAAGTTCAGCGAACGCGTCGATGTGATTTCGGCACCGGGCGATATCATGCCCATCGAGGAGGTCGAACTGGCTTCGCTCAAGAACGTGATCGCGCTTGCCCGTCGCAAATACGATGTCGTGCTCTTCGACATGCCCGCTTCGCTTACCAACTGGGCGATGTCGGTGATGCTGGCGGCCGATGTTGTCCTGCTGGTCTCGAACAGCTCGATCGGTGCGTTGCGACAGGTCAAGCGCCGCCTTCAGCTGCTGCGCAGCTTCGATTATCATCCCCGCCGCGTGGCCGTTGCGCTCAACAATGCGCAGAAGGGCTTGTTCAAGAAAATCGACCGCAGCGGTATCGAGGAGGCACTCCACCACCCGATTGCCGCTCTGGTCCATTCTGAAACACAGCTGATCGAGGAAGCCCAGGCGGAAGGAATCCTCGCTACAAACCTCCAGCGCCGGAGCCGTTTCGCTTCGGACATTGACGCGCTCGCAGACCACCTGCTCGCGCTGACCGAGGAGGGCTGACACCATGTGGAAGATTCGCAACGCCGAGGAAGCGCAACCCGCCAACGAGATCGAAACGGCTCACGTTCCCGACGAAGAGGAGCAGGAGCGCATTCTTTTCGGCGAGAAGGACAAGCAACGCGAAGCGATGCTCGACCTGAAGGTGTCAATCCACAAGGCCCTGCTCGACCGCCTCAATCTCGGCATGCTCGACAAGACGCCGGTCGACCAGATCAAGAGCCAGATTTCCGCTATCATGCCCGAGCTGGTCGCCGATTACGACCAGCCGCTGAACCGGCAGGAGCGCGAAGACCTGATCCAGCAGGTCGTCGACGAGCTACTCGGCCTGGGCCCGCTCGAGCCATTGCTGCAGGACGAAACGATCACGGATATTCTGGTCAATGGCCACGATACCGTCTTTATCGAACGCCGCGGCCAGCTCGTGCGGGTTCCGACGCGCTTCCAGGACGAAAAGCACCTCATGCGCGTGATCCAGAAGATCGTCAGCGCGGTCGGACGCCGGGTCGACGAAAGCTCGCCTTTCGTCGATGCGCGCCTTGCCGACGGTTCGCGTGTCAACGCGATCGTGGCACCGCTGGCCATCGACGGTTCGCTGCTGTCCATTCGTAAATTCGCCAAGCGTCCGATCAGCATTCAGAAAATGATCGATCTCGGCTCGATTCCCGAAGATATGGCACCGGTCCTCGAAGCCATCGTCGCCTCGCGGCGCAATGTGCTCATTTCGGGCGGCACCGGTTCCGGTAAGACGACGCTGCTCAACGCCATGTCGACCTTCATCGACGAAAAAGAGCGTATCGTGACGATCGAGGACTCGGCCGAGCTCCAGCTCCAGCAAAGCCATGTCGCCCGTCTCGAAACCCGCCCGCCGAACATCGAGGGCAAGGGCGAGGTCACGCAGCGCGACTTGGTCAAGAACGCCCTGCGTATGCGTCCAGACCGCATCATCGTGGGCGAGGTCCGTGCCGGCGAGGCGTTCGACATGCTGCAGGCCATGAATACGGGCCATGACGGCTCGATGACTACGGTTCACGCCAACACCCCGCGCGATGCGCTGAGCCGTGTCGAGCAGATGATCGGCATGAGCGGCATCGACATCACCTCGAAATCGTCGCGCGCGCAAATCGCCGCGGCCATCAATGTCGTGGTGCAGGTCGGTCGCCTGTCGGACGGACGCCGCAAGGTGAAAAGCCTTTCCGAACTGACGGGGATGGAAGGCGAAACCATCACCATGCAGGAAATCTTCCGCTTCAAGATGACCGGTCGCGATGATGACGGCACGGTACAGGGCCATTTCGAGGCGACCGGCATTCGTCCCAAATTCCTGCAGGAAGCCGAAGCGCACGGCATCAAGCTTTCAGCGGAACTCTTCCGTCCGGACATGAGGATCGGCTGATATGACCGAAACCATCGTCCGCATCCTTTTTCTAATAGGGATTTTCGTAGCGGTATTCCTGCTCGCGCAAACCTTCGCCCGATCGGCAGCGCAAAAGCGCTCCTATTCGAGCGCCATCAATCGCCGCATGTCGCTGATCCAGTCGGGCGCAGAACGTGACGAACTTGTCGCGCAACTGCTCAAGAACAGTCCGCGCGAACAAGCGCACCTGCCCCCTATAGTGCGGGGCATCGTGGAGAATTTCCAGCGGACGATTTTCGCCTCGGCGATCCCCTACTCGGCAAGCCAGGTCACGCTTTTCATGGTAATCGCTGGCGTCATCGTCGTCGGGCTGGTGCTGCTCACTGCCGCCACCTTGGGGACTGCCATTGGCTTCGGTGTCATTCAGCTCGCCATTATCTTCGCTTTCGCGCTGGCGTTCGGCGTTCCCTACCTGATCCTTCAGCGCATCGCTGCAAAGCGCCAGGCCAAGGTCGAAAAGCAGTTTCCCGTAGCGCTCGATATCTTCGTGCGCTCGCTACGCTCCGGTCACCCGGTTTCCGCCGGCATCGACCTGCTAACCCACGAGATGGAAGACCCCATCGGCACCGAATTCGGCATCGTAGCCGATGAAGTGACCTATGGTGCGGACCTTATCTCGGCGCTCAACGCGATGGCGGACCGGTGGAATCTCGAAGATATGCGCATGTTCGTCACCTCTCTCGCTGTACAAAGCGAGACGGGCGGAAACCTTGCCGAAATCCTCGAGAGCCTGGCGGGGGTCATTCGCGAGCGCCATTCGATGTACATGAAGGTGCGCGCCTTGAGCTCGGAGGGTCGGATGACCGGCTGGATGCTCTCGGTCCTGCCTGTCGGTGCTTTCGTGATGACCTTTCTCGGTAGCCCGGAATTCTACCTCGACGTGGTCGACGATCCGCTGTTCCAGTTCATCGCTTTTGGCCTGGTAACGCTCTATTTCATCGGGGTTTTCATCATCCGCAAAATGATCGACATCAAGGTCTGACATGCTCGAACTGGCATCCTCCAACTGGATCATCCGCATCCTCATCCTGACGGTGATTTTTGTCATCGCCGCAGGAATAGTGTTTCTGGTCTGGAACTGGACCGCGCGCAAACGGTCGTCTGCCGGACTGCTTGCCAAGCTGAGCCGTGAGGGATCGAGTGGCTACTCGGGAAGCGTGCTCGAAAAGGAACGCGAAAGCCGCTGGGCGCAGATTGCCAAATCCATCGAAGAATCGGGCGTAAAGCTAACTGATACGAACGACGACAAACTAGCGCGGCAAATGAAGGCTGCAGGCTATCGCAAAGCTTCGGCCGTGCGGGTCTTCACACTGGCACGCATCGTTCTGACTTTCGCTTTGCCGGGACTATATCTGCTCGTGGTCGTCACTTCGCCCGAGCCTCCCAGCGTCATGCAGCTGTACCTGGTCTCTGCCGGGGCAGCGATTGCCGGGTTCTATATTCCCACCCTCTTCATTCGCGCCAAGGCCGATCGCAGGCAGACCGCGATCGTCAACGGCTTTCCCGATGCGCTGGACCTGCTCTTGGTTTGTGTAGAGGCCGGACTTGGCTTGGAGGCCGCGCTGGAACGCGTGGGGCGCGAACTTGCAGCAGCGCACCCGCTGGTTGCCGAACTCTTCTCCGAAACCACCCTGATGATGCGTGCAGGTGCATCGCGCGAAGACGCGATGCGTCGTATGGGCGAAACGGCCAGCGTCGACACCGTACGTTCCTTTGCCACGCTCATGATTCAGTCGGACAAGCTGGGCACCAGCATCGCCAGCACGCTCCGCGTCTACGCCACGGAAATGCGCGAGGCACGCCGCATGCGCGCCGAGGAAAAGGCGTACCGCCTGCCAGTGCTGATTTCCATTCCGCTCGTGGTCTGCATGCTACCGACAATGATCGGCGTACTTATCCTGCCGGCTGCCGTGCGCACCGTGCGAGAACTGCTACCCGCCCTTACAGGAGGATAACGATGAAACCTGCAACCACACTCGCGCTCGTAGCGCTTGCGGCCA
>CAYOWF010000054.1:0-11249 GCA_964407585.1 uncultured Qipengyuania sp. | reverse complement strand
TACTGTCCAATTGCGAAAGAAGATCCTTGAAGCTGTCGGGAAGCTCTTCCTCGACTACGGAATCGTAGAGTCGACGCAGGCCATGGGCCCAGTCGGGACGATCCTTGTCGCCAGGTCCGGCTTCCGTCTTGCTGCCCTTTGCGGGCTTGCCTTCGGAAGGTTTTTCAGAAGTCATCGTATTAAGAATGCGTCCTTGCCTTCGCGGATTCAAGGCCGGCGTAGCGCCTGCCCCCCGCAATTGGATCCCGTATGTGCGTGCAGAACGCCGATTGTAGCGTTCGGTTCCTGCGGAATTGCAACAGGTGGCAGAAAAGGTGGCCTCGCGGCGGAACTTTCGCACCTGCGGCGGATATTAGCGAGACCGGGTCAAGAAAAAGCGAGGAATTCCGCTGGTCCAGGACGATCTCATGCGCAGGGGGAAGCGGAGGCGATGGCTCGTGGACTATCCACGCGGCGTCCCGCTTGCGATCTTCCTGCTGGTGGCGGCCGTGACGGTGGTCAGCGTGTTCTCGATCGAGCGCGGGGAACGGGTGCGCGAGCATGCCGAACTCAATCGGCAGGCCCAGTCCATGGTGGGCGCCATCGAACGGCGCGCCTATTCCAACTCGTCATTCCTGCGCGCTGGCGCTGCACTGTTCGGTGCGCAGGAACGGGTTACGCCCGAACTGTTCCGGCAATTCGTATCCGAACTGAGGATCGATGCCGATTATCGCGGCGCGGAAGGCATCGGCTGGGCGCCGGCGATTTCCGCCAGCCAGGTAGAGCGTTTCGAGGGCGAGCTCAGTGCGGGCAAGACTACCATGACGCGCGTGGCACCATCGCTCGCGGAGCGTCCTCGAAGCCAGCTCGTGCCGATTCTGTTTCTCCAGCCCGATACGTTGCGCAATCGCCGCGCGCTGGGCTTCGACATGTATTCGGAACCCATTCGCCGCGAGGCCATGGACGAGGCCACGCGCACCATGCGCCCGACAGCCAGCGGACGCGTTACGCTGGTGCAGGAAGGCGGTGGCGAAGATGCCGGTTTTCTTATCTACATGCCGGTATTCGACGGCATCGGTCCGGGGCGCAGCCTCAAGGGGTTCGTCTACAGCCCCTTCAATGCTTCGCAATTTCTCGATAGCGCCTACGAACTCGTAAGCGGCAGCCAGACCAGCGTCCGCTTTTTCGATATCCAGGGTGGCAAGCGCCTGCTGATGACGCAGACGCCGGGCTGGAAAGAGGAAGGCGAGACGGTCGAGCGCGAAGTCGATTTGGCCAACCGGCGCATGGTGATGGTGATCCAGTCGGGACGCGAAACGACGCTTTCCCCCTTGTCGATGATCACCCTCCTGTTCGGCCTGGCGGTAGCCAGCCTCTTGCTGGTCGTCGCTCGCCTGCTGACGCAGCAGGCGCAGGAGGACAGCCGCTCGCTCGAATGGTTTGCGCAGCAGAACTCGATCCGCAATTCGCTCACCCGCGAACTCAACCACAGGGTCAAGAACACGCTGGCCAATGTCTTGTCGATCGTCTCGCTGACGAGGCGCCGTTCGGCTTCGCTCGACGATTTTGCCGAAGGCATCGACAGCCGCATCCGCGCCCTGTCGGCGACGCACGACTTGCTGACCCAGTCCGAATGGGGGACGACCCCCATCCGCTCGGTGGTAACGGTCGAACTGGCCCCATATACGAACGACGAAGATCACGAGTTGGTCATCGACGGCCCCGATGTCGAACTTGCACCCAACGATGCACTCTCGCTCGGGCTCGCCCTACATGAATTGGCCACCAATGCCGCCAAGTTTGGCGCGCTATCGGTCGGAGGGGGCAAGGTCGAGATCCAGTGGCAGATGGTCAACGACGCCCTGGCGCGTATCGAGTGGATCGAAAGTCGGGGCCCGCGGGTTGACCTGCCCCGCAAGCGAGGTTTCGGTACCGATCTGATCGAGAAGATCGTCGCACACGAATTGCGGCACCCGGTGGAACTCGAGTTCGCCCCGGACGGCGTGCATTGCACCTTGCTGGTGCCTGTGCGCGAGCCGAGCGAATTCGCCTTGCGCAGCGCACGGCCGAACACGCCGCGCGGGCACTGAACCCGGGGTATTCGCCGGTCGAGCGGTACCTTTCCTGACAGTATGAATATTGAGAAGGGTGGACCAAAGAAAGGGCCGCCCGGAACTCTCCGCGCGGCCCATCCCCTTTTGACTGGTCGGCCTTGTCAGCCGAGCGGGCGGCTCGAACCGAAGAAGAGCGCCTGGCTGATTGCCGCGCGCACCGTCTGTTCCTGGAACGGTTTGGTCACGAGATAGGTCGGTTCGGGACGGTCGCCGGTCAGCAGGCGTTCGGGATAGGCGGTGATGAAGATCACCGGGACGCTGTCGATGGCCAGGATATCGTCTACCGCATCGAGGCCCGAGGACCCGTCCGCCAATTGGATATCGGCGAGGACGAGACCGGGGGTCTTGTCGGCGACGACTTCCTGCGCCTGCGTCCGCGTCGCCGCGGTGCCGCAGACGTCATGTCCGAGCGAGGTGACGAGGTCTTCCAGCTGCATCGAAATCAGCGGTTCGTCCTCGATGATGAGGACGCTGGTCGCGCTTTCGCGGTCGATCTCGCCGACCGCTTCCTGCACCAGGCTTTCGATTTCGGAAGGTTCGATTTCCATGATCTCGCCCGCCTGTTCGACGCTGAAATCTTCCAGTGTGGTCAGCAGCAGCGCTTGGCGGTTGAGCGGTGTGATCGATTTCAGCCGATCCTGGGCTGCGCCTTCATGGCCGGTATCGCCTTCGCTCTCCGGTACATCCATATAGGCGCTCGACCAGACCTTGTTGAAGGCGCGGTAGAGCGGCACCCGTCCGCCTTCGAGCGAAGTCTTGAGCTGTTCGTCCGCCAGTGCCGCTTCGAGCGTGGCGCGGACAAAGGCGTCTCCGGTAGCCTGCGAGCCGGTCAGCGCGCGGGCATAGCGGCGGAGATAAGGCAGGTTTTTAGCAATCTGGTCACCAAGCGACATATAACCCCTTCCGTGGTTTGCGCGTGGAGAACGTCCCTGCCGGACTTAGGTTCCAGCCGCGAGGGCAAAACCGGGTATTTGACAATCAAGCGAATTCCTAGAACGAAAGGCCGCATAACGATCCTTCCGATTGGGCCTAGGGGAACAGCCTTGCTGGATGTCGCAGAACCATATGACTGCCTGAATTGCCCATTGGTGGATTGCCGCGGGTTGCGGCCGCTGGAGGAAGACCAGCGCAGCTACATGAATTCGATCAAGCAGGGCGAGAAACTCTACGAGCGTGGAGACACGATCCTGCGCGAAGAAGAGGAGGTGCGCCACCTCTACACGGTGATCGAGGGCATCCTTATCCGCTACCGTTCGATGGAAGATGGGCGGAGGCAGATCGTCAACTTCATGTTTCCGGGCGATCTTGTCGGGCTCCAGGGTGCATTCGACGAACCTTCAAGCCACTCGGTCGAAGCGCTCGTTTCCGCGCGGCTCTGCGTCTTCAATCGCGGCGACTTCATTCATCTGATCAAGCACAATCCGGAATTGGGCTATGATGTGACCTGGTTGGGAGCCAAGGAAGAAACCGCGCTTGAGAGCCATATCGTCTCGCTCGGTCAGCGCAGCGCCAAGGAGCGGCTCGTGTTCCTGGCTGTTTGGTTGCTCGATCGTGCGATTTCGACCGGCCTCGCGCATGACAACAACATCCTCGATATCCCGGTCACGCAATCGCAGATCGCCGATATGCTTGGCCTCTCGCTGGTTCATACCAATCGCACCATCCGCGCGCTCGACCGAGAAAACCTCGTCCAGTGGGGGCAGCGCGAGATCTGCGTGCCCGACATGGAAAAGGCGTCGCAATATGCCAATTTCGAGCGCACGGATAGGAATCAACGTCCTTATATCTGAATGGTTTGGTGGCCTTCCGGCTTCGAGCAAAAAAATTTGCGATGGCTGGGAACCCCATTCCAGTCGGGTCATTTAGTCTATGTCACCGCCGAGACCCCCCCTCCCGTCCAAGCGGCTGGTGATACGATCCCGAAAGGCCTTCGCTCCGAGAGAGCGAAGGCCTTTTTTCTTGGCCTTGCGGGTTGGAGGCGGAACCGGGTCCGATAAATGGCGCGGGACTCTGCTGCACGCCCAGCCGTGTCGAGGCGGGGACTATCGAGAGATCAGTCCGATTTCAGCGCGCCGCGCAGGCGTGAAATGATGCCCTTGCGGGCCGGTTCGCGCAGCAAGGTTACCAGCACATCGGGATCGTAGGGCTTTTCCAGGACGCAGCCCAGGTCGGCAATGTCAGCCGGGATGTCGCGCGGCATTCCGGTAGAGAAGATGATGCGCGGGCTGTCCGGGCCGAGCGTGCGCACGAGCTCGGCGATCGCCCAGCCATCGTCGCGGTCGGCAAGGTGGACATCGAGGATGATCGCATTGGGCTGCTTGCGGCGCAGCGCGTCGAGAGCTTCGTCGGTCGTCGGGCAGATTTCGACCTTGCCTACGCCGGCATCGAGCAGTGCCTGCTCGATCGTGAGGCCAATGACGGCATCATCCTCCACCACCAGGACATGGCTGGGAAGGTCAGTCGATAGTTTCGTTTGCTTCACGCTGCCCCTGTCGATTCGGAGATGGCGGCGCAGGTTTGCGTCACCTCATATCCCGAACCACGCGCGTGGCGCACAGGTTCCCGCATCGGTCGTTCGACCGTCCCACTGTTGCCCGGCAGACACGTCGGAAAATCTCAGAGCGGTCTTTCGTATATCGCATATTCGCGATTGATCTTGCTATCGATCGTGTCCGCGATGGCGATCATTCCCTTGTTGTCGTCGAGGATCCAGCCGATCTCGCCGCGCTTGCTGCCGTAGTCCCCGGTTGCATTGCGGCGGATATATTCGATCATCATGAAAGCGAGCTGGCTGGCGAGGCGCGAGTTCTGGAATTCCTTCAGCACCCCCATAAGCGGCACGCGCATGCCGGCGCCGCTAGGTTTGCGCAGCCAGCGCAACAGGTGGAACCAGCCGAAGGGGAACAGCTTGCCCCCGACCTTCGTCAGCGTTTCGTTGATATCGGGCAGCACCATCATGAAGGCCACCGGCCGCCCGTCGAGTTCGGCGATCATGTTGAGCCGCGGCTTGATGATGGGTTTCATCTTCTTGGCGGCGTGGGCGATCTCGTCGTCGGTGAAGGGTACGAACCCCCAATTGTCCGACCAAGCATCGTTGAGGATGTGCAGGACATCGCGGATTTCCTCGTCCCAGCGCTTCATGTCGATCGGGCGGACGATGATCCGCTCGTTGCGTTCGCCGGAAGATACGATGCGCTGGACCAGCTTGGGGAAGG
The DNA here is from genome assembly GCA_964407585.1 of uncultured Qipengyuania sp. GTDB lineage: Bacteria > Pseudomonadota > Alphaproteobacteria > Sphingomonadales > Sphingomonadaceae > Qipengyuania. The sequence goes on along the minus strand of CAYOWF010000054.1, from coordinate 5,941 downwards.
GCTTGTCGATCGCGAGGTCGTAGGTCAGCAGTCGCTTGGTCTCGGTGAATCCGTAGCTTTCTATCCAGCCTTGGTAGTGCGCGGGGTGGTGACCCATCATTATCATCGGTGCATGATCGTGCCCCTTGATCAGCAGGCCGGGTTCTTCCCAGATGGAGAGCGAAATCGGTCCGATCACGCGGGTCATGCCCTTTTTGCGCAGCCACTCCTCGGCCCGGGCAAGCAGGGCGTGGGCGATATCCTTGTCCCCGGCATCGAAATAGCCGAACATGCCGGTGCCTGGTCCCATCCCCTGTTCGACCGGCAATTCGAGCGCCAGGTGGTCGATATGGGCGGCGATGCGTCCGACCGCTTTCCCGTCGCGATAGGCGATGAAGAGCTGGACGTCCGCATGGCCGAAAAAGGGGTTCTTGTCGGGATCGACCAGTTCGAGTTGTTCGGAGCGCAGCTGCGGGACGGAATGCTCTACCCCAGCGGCGAAATCTCGCCCCAGGTCGACGAAATCCGCGCGGCCCTTCTTGCCGTCGACCGCTTCGATAACGATATTCCTGCCAGACACCTGCATTTCCTTGTTCAGCCACGGTTAGCCCTGTCTTTGGCAAAGGGCGGATGTCAAGGAATGCTGCAGCGTACTCGATTACATTTATCGATAGCGCATGCTGTCAAAGCGCGCGATTTTTCGCTAAGGGCACCTCCTCAGGGATCACACAATGAACGCCGAACAGACCATTTCTGTAGCCTCCGACGCATCCGCCCTGCGTGAGCGTGGATGGCATTCGCAGATCGCCGACGACAAGGCGATGCTTCGTGCTGCGCGCGACCTGACCAAGGATATCGCTGCCGCACGCGGCGCGATCTACTGGACCGACATGACTGTGTCCGCGCTGGTGGGTTACGGCTCGCTGGCGGCTGCAATCATGGTCGACAGCATTCCGCTGGCGGTTGTTCTGGGCATCCTGTCCGCGTTGACGCTCTATCGCGCGCTGCTGTTCATCCACGAGATTTCGCACCTGCACCGCGATGCGTTGCCCGGCTTCCGGACAGGCTGGAACCTCATGGTCGGGATCCCGATGCTGACGCCTTCCTTCATGTATGAAGGCGTGCACACGCTTCACCACAAGCGCACGCAATACGGCACGGTGGAAGATCCCGAGTATCTGCCGCTTGCGCTGATGAAGCCTTGGAGCCTGCCGCTGTTCGTGCTCATCGCCTTGCTCGCGCCGGTGGCGCTGCTGTTCCGCTTTGCCGTGCTGGTGCCGCTGGGCGCGATCGTTCCGCCTGTCCGCCAGCTTACCTGGCAGCGCTTTTCCGCGCTCGCTATCAATCCCGATTTCCGCCGGCGGCCACCGGAAGGCAATCTCAAGCGCCGCGTTTTCTGGCAGGAACTTGGCGGCTTCCTCTGGGCCTGGGTGCTGATCGGAAGCATTTTCGCGCTAGGGTGGAAACCCATCCTCGTGGCGCTGGCCGTGGTCTCGCTTACGGCGACGCTGAACCAGCTACGTACACTGGTCGCGCATCTGTGGGAAAACGAAGGCGAGGCAATGACGGTGACCGCGCAATTCCTCGATTCCGTGAACGTCCCGCCGCCGGGGCGGATCGCCGAAATCTGGGCGCCGGTGGGCCTGCGTTACCATGCCTTGCATCACCTCATGCCCTCGATGCCCTATCATTCGCTACCCGAAGCGCATCGGCGGCTGGTGAAGGAACTGGGCGAGAGCTCGACCTATCACGGTGCCAACCATGCCGGGATGGGTGTGCTTGTCGCGCGTATCGCACGCAGCACCATGGGCCGCCGCTCTTCCTGAACTCGATCCGATCGGACATCAAAAAGGGCCGCTCCCCTCGGTGATTGGGAACGGCCCTTGAACACGGGTCGTGCGACCGGCGTGAAATGGTGGCTTAGTCGATTTCGACGTCGGCCTGCACGCCGTCTTCGCTGACGGTGGCATCGACATCGGCGCCGTCGACGGTCAGGCTCGAACCTTCTTCGCCTTCGGTGACGACGGTGGTTTCGGCCGGAGCGGGCTCGGTCACGACGGTGGTCGTGTCGGTGCCGTCGGTGCCTTCATCGGCCGGGGCATTGGCTTCGGCGCAGGCGCCGAGAGCGATCGCTGCGGCGAGGGCGGGAATTGCAAACTTCTTCATGCCAAATCTCCTTTGTGGCAACATTGTGTCGTCAATGAGCCGGAAATGCGGCGGTTCCCGAAATGCGTCAATCGAGGAAGCAGATCATTGCGACGCGCCGTTCGCGCGGCAGGCCGAATGCCGCCGCCGCATCGAGAGAATCGGCCAAATGCTGTCGACCCTCGAAGTTTTCGACCTCGACGAAACCGTGGCGGGCATAGAAAGGCGCATTCCAGGCAATGTCCCGATAGGTGCTGAGCGTGATCGCGCGAAGCCCGCAATTCCTTGCGTCGATGGCAAGCGCCCGGAGAAGCGTGGCGCCGATGCCCCGCCCCTGGCTGCTGCGCCTGACGCTCAATTCGTGCAAGTGAAGTTCGCGGCCGACACGCCCTGCAGCGGCGAAGCCGGCGAGTTCGTCGTCCTCCAGCGCCGAAAGGCAATTCCCCCGGGCTATCAGCGCACGGTAGTGTTCGGGGCTTCCGGATGGCGGGACCGGGATACCTTGCAGGCTGGGCTCTTCGCGCAGAAGTCCGGCCGCATCTTCCTCGACCGAATGGAAGCCTTCGGCATCTTCCGGCCTCGCCAGCCTGATCGAGAATGCGCTCATTCCTCGGTGCGGATAAGCACCGTCTCGCCGATCAGGGCGAAGAGGAAGAACGGCGCCCAAGCCGCCAACAGCGGCGGATAGCCTCCGAAATTCCCCATGGCGAGCGCGGCATTGTCGACTACGAAATAGGCGAAGCCCAGCGCCATGCCGATGAGCGCGCGCACGAAAAGCTGGCCCGAACGGGCGAGGCCGAATGCAGCCACCGCGCCGAGCAACGGCATGAGGAAAGAGGACAGCGGCCCGGATAGCTTGTGCCACCATTTGGCGCGCATTTCGCCCGTCCGTCTCCCGGCTTCCTCGAACGCCTCGATTTGTGCGCCAAGATCCCAGAAGGGGACCGCATCCGGGTCGATCTTGGCAAGGTCTATCTGGTCGGGCGTCAGATCTTCGCCAACGATCAGTTCGTCGGCCTGGCTGGTTCCGGCACTGGCGACATCGAAGCGCGTGATGTCTTCCAGCTTCCAGCCAGGCCCGGCGTAACTGGCGCGGGCGGCATCGACCTGGGCGACGATCGCGCCATCGGGGCTGCGGCGATACCAGGTGACGTCGGTCATGCGAATTGCGGCCCCGCTTCCGGTCAATTGCACGGCCGTTAGAACGTTTGCGCCATCGGCGAGATAGACGTTCGCCCGGACCGTGGATTCTTCCGGTATCGGCCCGAACTCCGCCGCGTCCCAGGCCTTGAGAGTGGCGGTTGCGCGCGTGACGACGCGTTCGTTGAACAGGAAGCTGATACCGCCGATGACGAGTGCGGTAAGCAATAGCGGCGCAAGCACCTGATGCGCAGAAAGGCCCGCAGCCTTCATCGCGATGACCTCGGAATTCTGGTTCAGAGTGACCAGCGTAATCAGCGTCGCCAGTAGCACCGAATAGGGCAGGAAGCGCTGGATCAACTGCGGTATGCGAAGGCCCGCATAGGTTAGCAATTCGCCCTGTCCGTTACCCTGCACGGCCAGGATCTTGCCGCTGTTCGACAGCAAGTCGAGCATCATCAGCACCAGAACCAGCATGACCAGCACCGCAATAATGCGGACAACGAACATCTTGGCGAGATAGATCGTCAGCGTGCGCGAAGGGAAGAAATCGAGTTGCATGGCCTAGGCTCCAGCCTCCTCGTCCGGCATCACCACGCGTCGCTTCCTGCGGAACAGTCCCGTCACTCGCTTGGTAACCTTGGCGAACCAGTTCTCGAGCGCGCCGATGGCCTGCCCGCCGGGCACGAATGCCACACGGTAGTACATCCAGACGATCAGTCCCGCGAACAGGAAGAAGGGCACCCACAGGGCAATGAGCGGGTCGACCAGCCCGAGTGCTCCCACATCCTCCCCGTACTGGTTCACCTTGTGGTAGGCGACCACCATGATGATGGAGAGGAATACTCCGAGTGCGCTGGTACTTCGCTTGGGCGGTATACCCAGCGCCACCGCCAGGAGCGGCATCAGGGCCATCATCACCACTTCGACGAGGCGGAAATTGAAACTGGCCTGAGACGCGTCACGCTTGGTTTCGGTCTGGTTGTCGGCCCAGCCGATCCGTAAGAGCTCAGGCAGGATGTATTCCCGCTCGTCTTCGCCGCGCGCGCGAAATTCTTCGATGGCTGGCAGGTCGATAGGCAGATCGTGCCGCGTGAAAGTGAGCACGCGCGGGGTCTGGCTGCCCGTGTCCTGGACGATGGTGCCTTCGGTCAGCCGGAGGATGATGGTGTCTGGATCGTCGGTGGTGGCGAGAAAGGCGCCTTCCTTGGCCGAAATCGAAAGGACCTGCCCCTTGTCGTTGGCAACGCGCGCGAAAATGCCCTTGAGCTTGCGGCCGTCGTCTTCGCTTTCCTCGATCCGCAGCGCCATGCGGTCGGCGATGGTGTTGAACTCGCCAACCTTGATCGAGGCGCCCAGTGCACCAGAGCGCAGTTCGTATTCGAGCCTTTCGTAGGTGAAGCGGCTGACGGGCTGGATAAAAAAGACCAGCGCCACATTCAGCGCCATCAGGATGCCGGTGATGGCGAAAGGTACGCGTAGCAGGCGCCCGTAGCTCATGCCGACCGCGCGGAACACGTCGAGTTCACTGGTCGTTGCCAGTTTTCGGAAGGCGAGCAGGATGCCGAGCAGGAGGCCGAGCGGAATCGCGAGGCTCGCATATTCGGGCAGCAACGTCGCCAGCATCTTGAAGACGACCCCGATCGGACCGCCTTCGACCGCGACGAAGTCGAGCAGCCGAAGCATCTTGTCGAGCACCAGCAGCGAAGCCGCCAGGACGAACACACCCAGCATCGGCACGATGACGAGCCGGAAGATGTAGCGATCGATTGCGGGGAGGAAGTTGAGCACTCGTATTCCGGCTATTGGGTCGCGTCGCTTGCGGCCCTAGCGTGAAAAAATCTCCACGTCATGCCCGGAACGAAAATGCGCCGCCTTCAGGCCTTTTCCAGCGTGCACTGGAGCGGGTGCTGGTTCTGGCGTGCGAAGTCCATCACCTGGTTCACCTTGGTTTCGGCGACCTCGTAAGGGAAAATGCCGCATACGCCGACGCCCTTCTGGTGGACATGCAGCATCACGCGGGTCGCCTCTTCCATATCCATGCGGAAGAAACGCTTGAGCACGATCACCACGAATTCCATCGGCGTGTAATCGTCGTTCAGCAGTAGCACCTTGTACTGGCTCGGCTTCTTCGGCTTGGCGCGCGTCTTGGTCGCGATGGCGACCTGGCCGTCGCCTTCGCGCGTATCGTCGTCACCGTCTTCTGCGGCGCGGATCGTATGGAGACGAAAGGGCTGGGTCATTCAGGGCGCCAATATCGTATCGCTTTGCCGAATCGCAAGCGCGGAAACCACGATGCGTCGAAACGGGCCATTTGCAGGTCGACAAATGCAAACGGGCCGGACGACACGCTGTGCCATCCGACCCGCCGTTTCCAACTACCGGGCAAGGGAGAGAGGAGAGAGATGCCCGGCGGGTTGAAGCTTTTATTGGTTATGCGGCCTTGCGGACCTTTTCGGCAGCGAGGCTCACGCGGCTCGAAAGCGGAGCGAAGGCTTCGTTGGCGAGCTTGAGCATGGCTTCGGTGTTCTTCGAAGTGGTCGAAACCATCGCGTCGAAGTTACGACGTGCGATTTCGCCCTGGAGCTGGAAGAGTTCGGTCGGCGACTTGATGCCGGCGATCTTCTTGACGTCGCCCTGGACGGTTTCGGCAGCCGACTTGGCTTCTTCGACATAG
>CAYOWF010000053.1:10137-11302 GCA_964407585.1 uncultured Qipengyuania sp. | reverse complement strand
CGCGCAAGGTCCGGCAATTCGGGCCTTACAGTGTCTAAATAGTGGCCGGATTGTGGCCTAGCAAGCGATTTTGCCGCATTTGGCCATCTTCCTGCCTCAATTCGCCGCAATTCCGCCATTTTTTCAGCCACATTTTTCATCGCGCAAATGCTCCCCAAGCGAGCGACTCGCTGCTAGTGCGATGCCCGATGGCCGATAAACAGCACCTCTATCTCGTCGATGGCTCCGCCTATATCTTCCGGGCCTATCACCGCTTGCCTCCGCTGACCGACCCCGAAGGGACCCCGGTGGGTGCAGTCTACGGCTACACCACCATGCTGTGGAAGCTGGCCGCCGATCTGCACAAGGCGGACGGGCCGACGCATCTGGCGGTCGTCCTCGACAAGTCGAGCCAATCCTTCCGCAACGAGATTTACGACCAGTACAAGGCCAATCGCCCCGATCCGCCCGAAGACCTTGTGCCGCAATTCCCGCTTATCCGCGATGCGACACGCGCCTTCAGCCTGCCCTGCATCGAAGAACCGAACGTCGAAGCGGACGACATGATCGCCTCCTATGCAAGAGAGGCACAGGCGCAGGGCTGGGACGTTACCATCGTCTCCAGCGACAAGGACCTGATGCAGCTCGTCGGCGAAAAGGACGGCGCGCGCATCGACATGCTCGACACGATGAAGAGCGCGCGCATCTATATCGAGGAGGTCGAGGAGAAGTTCGGCGTCCCGCCCGAGAAAGTGGGCGACGTGCTCGCGCTGATGGGCGATTCGGTCGACAACATCCCCGGTATCTTCGGCGTCGGACCGAAAACCGCGAGCAAGCTGATTGCCGAGCATGGCGATCTGACCGCTGCGCTCGATTCGGCGGCGGAGATGAAGAAGAGCAAGCTCAAGGAACGCCTGCTCGAACATCGCGGCGATGCCGAACTGAGCCGTGTCCTCGTTACGCTCAAGGAAGATTGCCAGCTGCCGATCGAGCTGGAGGACATGAAGCTCGAGGGCGTGCCCAGCGAACCGCTCGCCGCATTCCTCGAGAAACACGGCTTCACCAGCCTCTTGCGCCGCCTCGAAGGCGGTACGGGCAGCCCCAATCGCGCCACCGACCTCAACCCTCCGAAACAGCAGACCGCCGGCGCTGCGGCAAGCAGCGAGGGGAACAGCCAGCCGCTGCC
>CAYOWF010000053.1:8183-10037 GCA_964407585.1 uncultured Qipengyuania sp. | reverse complement strand
AACAGCAGACCGCCGGCGCTGCGGCAAGCAGCGAGGGGAACAGCCAGCCGCTGCCCGATATGCCCGCGGTGGACCGTTCGCAATATGAGTGCGTCCAGTCGCTCGATCGCCTGCGGGAATGGGTCGGGCGAGCGCAGGATGCACGGCTGGTCGCGGTCGATACCGAAACCGACAGCCTCGATTCGATCCGCGCCCAGCTCGTCGGCGTAAGCCTCGCACTCGGTCCCAACGACGCCTGCTACGTCCCGCTTGCCCATGGCGGCAGCGACATGTTCTCGGAAAAGCCCGAACAGGTGGACAAGGCGGCCGCGCTCGAAGTGCTGAAACCGATGCTGGAGGACGAAGCGGTCCTCAAGATATTCCAGAACGGCAAATACGATCTCAACGTCCTGGCGCGCGAGGGCATCGACGTCTCACCCATCGACGATACGATGATCATCAGCTTCGCGCTCGATGCCGGGCGCGGCGAAGGCGGGATCGGGGGCGGCCATGGCATGGACGAGCTGTCCGAACGTCACCTCGGCCACACCTGCCTGAGTTTCAAGGAAGTCTGTGGGACGGGCAAGAAGGCCATCCCCTTCCCCGAAGTCCCGCTCGACAAGGCGACCGAATATGCCGCCGAGGATGCCGACGTGACCTGGCGCCTGCACGCGCATCTGAAGCGCCGCCTGCCCGTCGAAGGCGGGACGAAAATCTACGAACGCGTCGACCGACCGCTGGTCCCGGTGGTGGCGGGGATGGAACGCCATGGCATCAAGGTGGACCGCGCCCGCCTTGCAAAGCTTTCGGAAGAGTTTGCAACCGAGACCAGCCGCCTGGAGGGCGAGATCCACGAACTCGCCGGCCAGGAATTTACCGTCGGCAGCCCCAAGCAGCTGGGAGAAATTCTGTTCGACAAGCTTGGCTACAAGGGCGGGAAAAAGGGCAAGAGCGGGCAGTATTCGACCGATCAGTCGGTACTCGAACGGCTTTCCGGCGATGGTGCGGATATCGCCGACAAGGTGCTCGAGTGGCGCCAGCTGGCCAAGCTGAAGTCGACCTATACCGATGCGCTGCAGGAAGCGATCAATCCCGAGACCGGCCGCGTCCACACCAGCTACAGCCTCGTCGGCGCCCAGACCGGGCGACTCTCCTCGACCGACCCGAACCTGCAGAACATTCCCATCCGCACCGAAATCGGTCGCCAGATCCGCGATGCCTTCGTCGCCGAGGAAGGCAACGTCCTGCTGGCTGCCGACTATTCGCAGATCGAGTTGCGGCTCGCCGCGCACATGGCCGAGGTGGCGCCCCTGCGCGAAGCCTTCGAGAACGGGGAGGACATCCATTCGCGCACCGCGACCGAGATGTTCGGCGAAGTGACCCGCGATACGCGAGCGCGCGCCAAGACCATCAACTTCGCCATCCTGTACGGCATTTCGCGCTGGGGCCTCGCTGGCCGCCTCAAGGTCGAGCCGGAAGAAGCCCAGGAGATGATCGACACCTATTTCAAGCGCTTCCCGGGGATTCAGAAATACATCCTCCACACGCTCGAGAGCGTTCGCGAGAAGGGCTATTCCGAAACGCTCTTCGGCCGGAAGACCTGGTTCCCGCGGATCAATTCGAAGAACCCGAACGAACGCGCCGGCTCCGAACGCGCGGCGATCAATGCCCCCATCCAGGGAACCAGCGCTGATATCATTAAGCGCGCGATGGTACGAATGAACCCCGCACTCGAACAGGCCGGGCTGAGTCATGTCCGCATGCTGCTTCAGGTGCATGACGAACTCGTCTTCGAACTGCCCGAAGGCGATGTCGAAGCTGCATCGCGCATTATCGAGAAAACCATGGCGGAGGCTGCCGGTCCCGCAGTGGAGT
>CAYOWF010000053.1:0-8083 GCA_964407585.1 uncultured Qipengyuania sp. | reverse complement strand
CTGCTGTCGGACAATGCGACCACGCGGCAGCAGGAATTGCTCGACCAGATCGACGCGCTGGCCCGCGCAAAGTTCTCGGAGCTGGATGGCAGCGTCATGCTGCTCGAAGACGGGCGACTGCTCGATGCGCGCCGCGCAGTGCTGACCGACGAAGGCCAGGAAACGATGGAGCGCCTGCGCCGCGCTCTCGACGAAATGCAGGAAATCGAGCGCGAATTGCTGGCGCTGCAGGCCGAAGAAACGGCACGCATAGAAGGGCGAATATTGCCGCTACTGGGAACGCTGATCGTCTTGCTGCTGGTCTCCATCCTGCTCGGCTCGCGGCTCGTATCCCGCGCCGCTCGACACGAGGCCGAAGCGGCCCAGGCGGCTGCGGTCGGTGAAGCACGCGATCGCGCAGACCTTTTGGCGCGCGAGCTCAATCACAGGGTGAAGAATCTCTTCGCCGTGGTGCTGGCCATCGTCCAGATGAGCGCCAAGGACAAGCCCGAGGCGAAACCCGTCACCGATGTCATATCCGAACGCATCCGCGCCTTGCTGACCGCGCATGAAGTGAGCCAGGGCCAGCTCGACCGCGAACTCGCCTCGCTTTCGACGCTCATTGAAACCACGCTCGCCCCCTACCGCTCGCAAAAGCAAACCGCGACGGTCGAGGGCCCCGAAGTCCTCCTACCCGCCAAGCGCATCACACCGCTCGGTCTGGTTTTTCACGAACTGACTACCAACGCAGTGAAATACGGTGCCTGGGCGAAAGGCGGTACGATCGACGTTTCATGGCGCTGGATGGGCGATTCCGTGCGCCTGACCTGGCGCGAAAACGGTGCCCCGATGGATAACCCGCCCGAGCGAAAGGGCTTCGGCAGCCTGCTGATGGAAAGCGCGGCCCGCCAGTTCGGCGGCAGCGTCAGCCGCGATTTCACGCCCGATGGACTGGTGGTCACCATCGACCTCCCGCATGTCCAGAGTGCCGCTGCCCTTGCCAGTAAGCCACCCGCTTCATAGAGGGCGACACAATGTTCGACCGATACTACCCGAGCAACTGGCCCATTTCCTACGATGGCCTCATCCACACGCTGATCGCCCTTGGCGGAGCCGTCGTCGTCGCCTTTGCCGTGCACTTGCTCGCGTTCAAGCTGCTGCGCAAGCTGACCAGCACTTCATCGAGCCTGATGGACGATGTGGTTGTCGCCAAGGTGCGCAAGCCGGTGCGCTGGGCGATGATCGCCTTCGCCATCTCGATCGCAGCGGAAAACGATGCACTGGTCGGCAATGGCTGGGACGTCTTCGTAAGATTTCTGACTCCCGCCGTTATCGGCTGGGTCGCCTTCGCCTTGGTCAAAGGCCTGGCGGCCGGTTACGAGCGGCAGCTCGAACTGGAAGGCGAAGAGGTCGTCAATCGCGGGCACCGGACCCGCATCGCCATTCTTTCGCGGACGGCGCGAGTGGCTATCGTCATCATCGCGATTTCGCTCATCATGCTCAATATCCCGGGCGTGCGCGACGTCGGGACGACGATGCTGGCATCCGCCGGTCTCGCCGCCCTTGCCGTGGGTGCGGCCGCCCAACCGGCGCTCAAATCGCTTATCGCAGGCCTCCAGATGGCGCTGACCCAGCCGCTGCGGATCGGCGACCTCGTCAAGGTCGACGGACAGGCAGGCCGCGTCGAGGAAATCCGCATGAGCTTCGTCACGGTGCGCACCTGGGACGAACGCGTGCTCGTGGTGCCGACCAGCCGCTTCCTCGACCAGAGTTTCGAGAACTGGTCGCGCGTCAGCGAGAAACTGACCGGACCGGTCATGCTGCATCTCGACCCCGTGGCCGAAGTCGAACCCATTCGCGAAGAGTTCGAACGGTTCGTAAAGGCGCACGAGCTGTGGGACGGGCGCAATCTGGCGCTGCTGATGACCGAAGCCTATCCCGAGAGCATCGAACTGCGCCTGTCGATGAGCGCCGACACAATCGGAGATTTGTGGACGCTGCGCTGTGCCGTGCGCGAGCATATGCTGGCGTGGCTGCGCAAGGAACAGCCCGAGGCGCTGATCCGCCACCGCCTCGAAGTGGAAGCGGCCAACCAGCGCGTTACGGGCGGCTAGTCAGCCCTCCACATTCCCGTGCTTCCTGTCGCGCGTCGGCTCGACCATGCCCTCGTGGATGAAGCCGATCGGCTGGGCGGTGGCCGCGCGCTTCTTCAGCTCGCCGCGCATCTTCTTGTATTCGGCTTCCATCTTGCTCGTCACGGTCGCGCGGCTGTCCTTCAGCGCTTCGGTAAAGTCGACCACCTGGACTTCCTGCACATCGGCGCCCGACCGTTTCAGCGCGTTCAGCCCGGCGCGGCGGACGACATCCTCCAGGTCGGCACCGGTGAAGCGCTCCGTCTTACCGGCAATAGTTGCCAGGCTCACATCGTCGGCCAAGGGCATGTTCGCGGTATGGATTCCGAGGATCTGCTCGCGTCCAGCCTTGTCGGGCGTGCCGACATAGACCAGTTCGTCGAAGCGACCGGGGCGTAGCAGCGCCGGATCGACGAGGGTGGGCCGGTTGGTCGCACCGATCACGACGACCGATTGCAGTTCTTCCAGCCCGTCCATTTCCGCAAGAATGGTGTTGACCACCCGTCCGGTCACGGCCGGCTCGCCCTGGCCGCTGCCGCGCGCAGGAACGAGGCTGTCGATTTCGTCGATGAAGACGACGCAGGGCGCAACCGCGCGGGCGCGCTTGAACATGCGGGCGATCTGCTGCTCGCTTTCGCCATACCATTTGGACAACAGGTCCGAACTCTTCATCGAAATGAAATTGGCTTCGGCCTCCTTGGCAACCGCCTTTGCGAGCAGGGTCTTGCCCGTTCCGGGAGGGCCATAGAGCAGGAAACCCTTGGCCGGCCGGATACCCAGTCGGTGGAACGCATCCGGGTTCTTCATCGGAAGCTCGATGCCTTCCTTGAGCTTGTCGATAGCATCCCCAACACCGCCGATATCGGACCAGCCGGTATTGGGTACCTGCACCATGACTTCGCGCATCGCGCTGGGCTGGATGCGCTTGAGAGCGGAGAGGAAATCCTCGCGCCCGACATAGAGCTCGTCGAGCACTTCGGGAGGAATGGTTCGCTCGTCGAGGTCGATCTTGGGCATGATCCGGCGCACTGCGTCGATCGCCGCTTCGCGCGACAGGGCGGCGATATCCGCACCCACGAAGCCGTAGGTCGCCTTCGCCAGTTCGGCGAGGTCGACCTTGTCGCCCAACGGCATGCCGCGCGTATGGATGCCGAGAATTTCCCGGCGACCCTTTTCGTCGGGAACGCCGATGACGATCTCGCGATCGAATCGGCCCGGGCGGCGCAGCGCCTCGTCCATGGCTTCGGGGCGATTGGTAGCCGCGATGACCACAAGGTTCGAGCGGGCTTCGAGCCCGTCCATCAGCGTCAGCAGTTGCGCGACGAGCCGCTTCTCCGCTTCACCCGGTACGCGGTCGCGCTTGGGAGCGATCGAATCGATTTCGTCGATGAAGACGATGGCGGGCGCGGCCTTCGACGCCTGTTCGAACACGTCGCGCAGCGCCTTTTCGCTTTCGCCGTAGCCCGAACCCATGATTTCGGGGCCGTTGATGGTGAAAAACTCGGCATCGCTTTCATTGGCGACGGCCTGGGCGAGCCGCGTCTTGCCGGTACCTGGAGGGCCATGCAGCAAGACGCCCTTGGGCGGATCGACGCCCAGTCGCGTGAACAGTTCGGGGTAGCGCAAAGGCAATTCGACCATTTCGCGCAGCGCCTGGATGGTGTCTTCGATCCCCCCGACATCGTCATAGTTGACGACGGCGCGCGCATCGCGCGGCGCTTCGAATTCGGCGCGCAGTTCGACTTCGGTATTCTCGTCGATATGGACGATGCCCTTGGGCGTGGTCGAAACGACCGACAGGCGGATCTGGGTCAGCGCATAGGCGGGCGCGTTGAACATGCGGCGCACTTCGGGCGGCATGTTCTGCACGGGTTGCTGACCTGTCGTTGCGACCAGGTCCCCGGCCGTCAGCGGCTTCCCGGCGAAGTTGCGTTTCAGCGCCTGCGCCGGGCCCTGCAGCCGCATATCGCGATTTGCCGGCGCGAACACGACACGCGTCGCAGGCCGGCTTTCCGCGGCGCGGACCGTCACATGTTCGCCCGAGCCCACTTCCGCATTCCCGCGCTGGAGGCCATCGAGTCGGATGACTTCGATGGTCTGGTCCTCGTCATAGGCGGACATCGCAATGGCCACGGTGACGCGCTTGCCGGTGATCTCAACCGGATCTCCTTCGGTTATGCCAAGCGCCTGGAAGGCGGAACGCGGCATGCGCGCGATGCCCTGCCCGCTTTCTTCCTGCCGCGCAGCAGCCACCTGCAGCCTGACCGTCTTTTCGTCTATCGCCGTTGCAGCGTCCGCATCCGCCATTTGGAGCTAGCTCCCTCGCAAATTTCAATCCTGTCGGTCCCGCAAATGGGGACGGCCGACAGTGATGCAATGAGCGAGCGAGGCGAAGGGGTCCGTCCCGCGCGCGTTCCGGACAAGAAAAAAGCCCGGCTGGAGAACCAACCGGGCTGAGAAAGTCTTGGGAGAGGATGCCTGAAAGGCACGAGGAGATATGCTTTCGTCACGTATTTTGTGCAAGTGCGAAAAGAACAAGGTTTGTTGCGTAAGGCGCAACTTGCTGTCGTAAATGTCTGATTTACCGTATTGGGAAATCCGGATCAGTTCGCAGGCGCAGCACAGCTCCGCGTTTGCCGGGGGTTCGCCTGAGTCCCGAGCCAGGCAATGTAGCCCGTCCGCTCGCGGGAAAACTCATTCGTGCAGCTACCCTTGGAAATTGTCAGCACGAATGGTTCCGAACCCGGAATGGCGCCTTCTTTTGCACGGAAGGTGGTGGTATCGCCTTCTCTGCTGCGCGTGACATCGATCACGCGATAGCTCGGCGCTGCGTAGCTCTGGTTGATGGCCATGCGCGTGCCACGGTTTTCGAAGCCGATGAAGGGTTCGCCGAAATTGGCCTTGAAATCGCCCGGCCCCGGGCTGCCCGACAAGAGGACATGGCGATCGGTTTCGGACTTGATCACGACCGGGTCGGCCGTTTCGCGCGGCGCAGGCTGCGGTGCAGGCTCCACTTCGCAAGCGGCAAGGACCGGCAGGAGGGCAAGCATCAAACAGGCGCGCATCGCTTATCTCCTTGTTGCGGGGGTGACTTATCGCAAACTGGGCGCTAGCAGCCAAGCCGTAACGGAGGTCCGATGAACAAACTCTTTCCCGACGCCGCTTCCGCCCTCGACGGACTGCTCGAAGACGACATGCTCATTGCCAGCGGGGGCTTCGGTCTTTGCGGCATTCCTGAGCGCCTGCTCTCCGCCATTCGCGACAGTGGCGTGAAGGGCCTGACCTTTGCCAGCAACAACGCCGGAATCGACAATGAAGGCATCGGGATGCTGCTGCGGACCCAGCAGGTGAAGAAGATGATCTCGTCCTACGTCGGCGAGAACAAGGAGTTCGAACGCCAGTTCCTCTCGGGTGAACTCGAAGTGGAATTCTGCCCCCAGGGTACGCTGGCCGAACGCATGCGCGCCGGCGGTGCGGGCATTCCCGGTTTCTACACCAAGACCGGCGTTGGAACCCAGGTGGCCGAAGGCAAGGAAGTGAAGACCTTCGACGGGGAAGACTACATTCTCGAACGCGGCATCTTCGCCGATCTTGCCATCGTGAAAGCGTGGAAGGCCGACGAGACCGGAAACCTCGTGTTCCGCAAGACCGCCCGCAATTTCAACCAGCCCGCCGCGACCTGCGGCAAAGTCTGCGTGGTCGAAGTCGAGGAAATCGTGCCCACCGGCAGCCTCGATCCCGATTGCATCCACCTGCCCGGCGTCTACGTCCAGCGCATGATCGTGGGCGCACCCTACGACAAGAAGATCGAGTTCGTGACCACGCGCGAGAGGCAAACCGCGTGATGCGATCCGCACTTGCCTCGCTCGCCGCGCTGTCGCTTGCGGCCTGCGCGACCACACCCGCTCCGCAAGCGGCCACAGCTTCGACCGATGCGCCCGATACCATGCAATGGCTCTATGGCTCGGGCGAAGCGGCCGGTGCCTCGATCCAGGCATGGCGCAGCCTGGCCGATTTCGCGATCGCCCGCAGCCGCGAGCGCCGCGTGCCGCAATCGGTCGCCATGGGCATCGGCGGCCTTGTGGCAGACCCGCAAATTTGTTCGACAGACGAAGGCATCAAGCCGCTGGCCGTCGTATTCGACGTCGACGAGACGGTCATTCTCAACCTCGGCTACGAATACTTCCTTGCCGGCGGTCGCGAATATTCACGTGAAAGCTGGAAACGGTGGGAAGAGACCGGCGCCTCTTACGTGAGACCCGTCCCCGGCGCCGTGACCGGCCTCCGCCGCCTGCGCGAAGCGGGCATAACCCCGGTCTTCAACACCAATCGCCAGTACAGCCCCGAGGGCGCGGCGCGCGCGATCGCAGCGGCCGGCCTCGGCGAAGCGGTCCACCTCGAAACGCTGTTCCTGCGCGGGGACGACCGGACCGGCAGCGGCGGCAAGGACGGCCGCCGCGCGCTGATCGCCGAACGCTTTTGCGTCATTGCACTTGCCGGAGACAATCTCGGCGACTTCGCCGATATCTTCAACGACGACGAACTTCCCGCCGCCGAGCGGCGCGAGCTTGCCGCTCGCGGCGACCTCGCACAGCTATGGGGCAATGGCTGGTTCGTCCTGCCGAACCCCGTTTACGGCGATTCGCTGAAAGGCACCGTGGAGGAGGTCTTTCCGGAAGGCACCCGCTGGACGCCCGAAACCGCACCCGCCGCGCCTGCAATCATGAACGAAGGCAACTGACATGACCGATACCGCCACCCGCACCGGCTGGGACCGCAACCAGATGGCCGCACGCGCCGCACAGGAGCTGGAAGACGGATATTACGTCAATCTCGGCATCGGCATCCCGACGCTGGTCGCCAACCATATTCCCGAAGGCATGCATGTAACGCTGCAGAGCGAGAACGGCATGCTCGGCATCGGTCCCTTTCCCTATGAGGGCGAGGAAGACGCCGACCTGATCAATGCCGGAAAGCAGACGATCAGCGAATTGCCGCACAGCGCCTATTTCGACAGTTCGCAAAGCTTCGCGATGATCCGCGGAGGACATATCGACCTGACCGTTCTCGGAGCGATGGAAGTGGCCGAGAACGGCGACATCGCCAACTGGATGATCCCGGGCAAGATGATCAAGGGAATGGGCGGCGCGATGGATCTCGTCGCAGGCGTGAAGAAGATCATCGTGGTGATGGATCACAACGCCAAGGACGGCAGCGCGAAGTTCATCCCCAGCTGTACCCTGCCGCTGACCGGGCAGAATGTGGTCGATATGATCATCACCAATCTCGGAGTGTTCCACCGACCCGATCACGACAGCGCCTTTCGCCTGATCGAGCTGGCGCCCGGGGTGACGGCGGAGGAGATCGCCGAAAAGACCACCGCCCATTACGAGGTCGCTCTCGGCTGAACCGACCATGGCCGCCTGGCTCGACGATCCTCGTAACGAAAACAGCCCGCTTGCGGGACTGAAGGTGCTCGAGCTGGCGCGCGTCCTTGCCGGGCCCTGGGCCGGCCAGATCCTCGCCGACCTTGGCGCCGACGTCATCAAGGTCGAAAGCCCCGAAGGCGACAACACGCGCATCTGGGGGCCGCCCTGGGTCGAACATGGCGGTGAGGAGACCAGCGCCTATTACCACGCCTGCAATCGCGGCAAGCGCGGGATCGTTGCCGATTTTCGCGACGAGGGGGACCGGGCCCGTATCGCCGCCTTGGCTGCGGATGCGGATGTCGTGCTGGAGAATTTCAAACCGGGCGGACTGGCGAAGTTCGGTCTCGATTACGATACGCTAAGCAAGGCCAATCCGGCTTTGATCTATTGCTCCGTTACCGGTTTCGGCCAGGACGGCCCGCGCCGCGACGAACCCGGCTACGATTTCGTCATCCAGGCGATGAGCGGCTTCATGGCGCTAACCGGCGAGCCCGATGGCGATCCGATGAAGATGGGTGTCTCGATCAGCGATTTGTCCTGCGG
>CAYOWF010000052.1:0-11351 GCA_964407585.1 uncultured Qipengyuania sp. | reverse complement strand
TGCGCCGCGCGATGGGCAAGAAGGTCCAGGCCGAAATGGACGCCCAGCGCGAACGGTTCGTGGCGGGGTGCAAGGAAGTCAGCGGCATCGAAAAGGCCAAGGCCAACGAGCTGTTCGACTTGATCGACAAATTTGCCGGTTACGGTTTCAACAAGTCGCACGCCGCCGCCTACGCACTGCTCGCGTACCAGACGGCGTGGCTCAAGGCGCATTATCCCGAAGAGTTCTACGCCGCTTCGATGTGCTTCGACATGCACCAGTCGGAAAAGCTCACCATCTTCGTCGACGATGCGCGGCGGCAGGGGATCGCGGTGGAGCCGCCCTGCATCAACAAGTCCGAAGCCGAATTCACCGTGGAGCAGACCGACGATGGCTATGCGGTGCGCTATGCCCTCGCCGGAATTCGCAACGTCGGTGAAAAGGCTATGGAAGCGATCGTGGCGGAACGCGAAGTGTCGGGCCGGTTCGACAGCCTGCAGGACCTGTTCGAACGCATACCGAGGGGTTCGATGAATTCGCGCCAGCTCGAAGCGCTGGCCTGCGCCGGTGCTTTGGACGGCCTCGAACCCAACCGCGCCAAGGTCTTCGACAATGCGGACATGCTCCTCGCCGTGGCAGAGGCGGCGGACCGCGAGCGCACCAGCGGTCAGGCGAGCATGTTCGGGGGCGAGGATGCGCCCGGCGAAACGCTCCGCCTTCGCGAAGTGGAGGATTGGCCGCGAGCGGAACGCATGGCGAAGGAGCGCGAGAATTTCGGCTTCTACTTCTCCGCCCATCCGGTTGCCGCATGGAAGGACATCGCTTCGGCCAATGGTGCACGGACCTATGCCTCGCTGATGGCGGGCGGGGCGCCCACGGGCGGTCGTTCCAATGCCGTGATGGCCGCAATGGTCGAGAAGGTGAACAAGGGCACCACACGCCGCGGCAAACCCTTCGTGCGCGCCGATTTCTCCGATGCGACCGGCCAGTTCAGCGCCGCCTGTTTCGAGGAAGGCATGGTCGAACGTTTCCAGAAATGGGCGGAAGAGCAGACCTGCGTGCTGCTGCAGGTGGAACTCGATTCGCCCAGTCCCGACGAACCGCCGCGGATTACCGTGCGCGGGGGTACGCCCCTGGCCGACGTCAAGGGCTCGACTCCGATGATGCTGACGCTCGACATTCTCGATGTAGCGGCCGTGGGCGCACTCCAGCGCGAATTGTCCGAGACCGGCAATGGCCAGGATGAGGTGATGGTGACGCTACGGATCGGCGGCGACCACGAACCGGTGATGCGTCTCGGCCGTGGTTTCGCGCTCGATGGGGAGCTTGCAGAACGCTTGGCAAGCGTGCCCGGCCTTGCCAAGGTGCAGCTCGACAAGCGGCGCGGCGGCTCGCACCTTCGCCTCGTCGCCTGATCGGGAGCGCCCGAAGGGCGTGCTAGGCAGGGAGAAAGGCTGGAATGCTCGGAGCGATGCAGGACTGGACCATGCGCGTGACGCATGTGATCGATCACGCGGCACGCGAAGCGGGGGGCCGTGAAATCGTCACTCGCTGGGCCGATGGCACCGAAACGCGGACCGACTGGGCGGGCATACGCAGCGATGCGCTGAAGATGGCGCAGGCGTTGCAGAAGCTTGGCCTCAGGCCTGGCGACAAGGTTGCCAGCATCGCGATGAACCATTCGCGCCATCTCGTTAGCTGGTATGGCGTCGCGGGCATGGGCGGCGTACTCCACACGGTGAATCCGCGCCTGTTCGAGGACCAGCTCGAATATATCGTCAATCATGCCGAGGACCGCGTGGTTCTCTACGATGCGATGTTCCAGCCGATCGTCGACAAGATGCGCGACCGCTGGCCGAATGTGGAGCACTACATCTGCTACGACAGCGGCGAGCACACCACCGACTTCGAAGAGTGGATTGCCGCGGAAGACGGCGATTTCGAATGGGTCGAAGGCAGCGAGCGCGATCCCTGCATGATCTGCTACACGAGCGGAACGACGGGCAACCCCAAGGGCGTCCAGTACGAACACCGCAGTACGGTCATGCACGCCACGGCGGGGCTGCAGCCGGCCGCATTCAACTTCAGCGCCGCCAGCGTCATGCTGCCGGTCGTGCCAATGTTCCATGCGGCTAGCTGGGGCCTGCCCTATGCGGGGGCGATGGCGGGGATCAAATTCGTCTTCAGCCAGGTCAACGATCCGGCGGTCCTGCACGAAATGATGATCAAGGAAGGGGTCACCGACAGTGCGGGCGTGCCGACGGTCTGGCTGGCGCATTTCCAGTATTGCGATGCGGAAGGCATCGACTTGCCGCCGTTGAAGGCCGCGACCATCGGCGGATCGGCCGCGCCCAGGTTCATGATCGAGCGGCTGATGAAGAACGGTACCCGCGTGCAGCACGCCTGGGGCATGACCGAGACCTCTCCCATCGGCACCGTCGGCGGCCCCACGCGCGACTGGGACCAGCTCAGTTTCGACGAGAAGGTCACCAAGACCATGAAGCAAGGGCGCCCGATCTTCGGAGTCGAGCTGCGCACTATCGATCTCGACGATCCGACCAAGGTCCTGCCGCGCGATGGCGAGACAAGCGGTGCGTTGCAAATTCGCGGCCCGTGGGTGGTGAAACGGTACTTCAAGGCCGAGAAGGACGCCATAACCGAGGATGGCTGGTTCGATACGGGCGATGTCGGCATTCTCCATCCCGACGGAACGCTACAGCTGACCGACCGGACGAAAGACGTGATCAAGTCGGGCGGGGAGTGGATCTCCTCGGTCGAGCTGGAAAACGCCGCCGTTGGGCATCCCGCAGTCGCGGAGGCGGCTTGTATCGGCATGTTCCACCCCAAGTGGGACGAACGCCCGGTGCTGTTCGTGGTCAAGAAGAGCGGGCAGGATTGCGACGCGAAGTCGATCGTCGACTTCCTGTCGGACAAGGTCGCCAAATGGTGGCTGCCCGATGCAGTCGAATTCGTCGACGACATCCCGCACACAGCCACGGGCAAGATCAGCAAGAAGGACCTGCGCGACCGGTTTGCAGACTACAAGCTTGGCTGAGACGAGGATCCGTCCTGCCGCAGCACAAGATGCGGAAGCCATCCGGGCGATTTACGCTCACCATGTCGTAAACGGGACGGCGACTTTCGATGTCGAATCGCCCGATACGACCTTCTGGGAAGCCAAGGTCGGGCAGCTTGAGTCGCGAGGATGGCCATTCCTGGTTGCAGAACGCGAAGGAGTGGTGGCGGGCTATGCCTATGCCACCCAGTTTCGCGATCGCGCAGCCTATGTCGGGACCTGTGAGAACAGCATCTATGTCGCCGATGCGATGCGCGGCAAAGGTATTGGCGGGCAGTTGCTGGAAGCTCTTGCCGCGGAGGCGCGCAAGAGCGGCTTCGAGCAGATGATCGCGGTGATCGGCGGCGGCGAGCCTGCATCGGTAGCGGTGCATGGCAAGGCCGGTTTCGTCCACGCCGGACGGATGCGAAACGTCGGTCGCAAGTTCGGTCGACTGCTCGACACCGTCTACATGCAACGCGATCTTACCGCATGAGCAGGTTCATCCTGCTCAACAAGCCCTATGGCGTGCTCTCGCAGTTCACCGGGGGCAAGGAGGGTGTGGACGACACACTCGCACATCTGATCGATGTGCCCGGGGTCTATCCCGCAGGCAGGCTCGACAAGGATAGCGAGGGGCTGCTGTTGCTGACCGACGACGGGCGGCTGCAATCGCGCATTGCTGAGCCGCGCTACAAGATGGCGAAGACCTATCTCGTGCAGGTCGAAGGCGAGGCGGGAGATGACGCGCTTGAGCGACTTGCGCGCGGTGTGGAGCTTAAAGACGGCATGACCCGGCCGGCGCGGGCGAAGCGGATCGATCCACCACCTGTTTGGGACCGCGATCCTCCAGTTCGATATCGTAAAAGCGTGCCCGATAGCTGGATTGCGCTTGAGATCACCGAGGGCCGCAACCGCCAGGTTCGCCGCATGACCGCAGCCGTGGGCCTGCCGACATTGCGCCTGATTCGGAGGCGTATCGGCGAATGGAGCGTGGACGGAATCGCGCCGGGCACCTACCGTGAACTCGAGGTTTGAGGAGAGAGCCGTGACCGACACTTACATCGACCCCAGCCGCGCCAATTTCGAGGCGTTCAAGAATTTTCCGCGAGACGAGCCGATCCATATGCTGAACCTGCTGCTCTATCGCGACGAGGCGGAATACCCCGAAGGTCACGACCATGCCGACAAGGGCTGGAGCGGAAGACGCGCCTATCAGGAATACGGCAGGACCAGCGGCCCGATCTTCCGCAGGGTGGGCGGCGAGATCGTCTGGCGCGGCGCATTCCAGACGATGGTAACGGGGCCGGATACGAAGCGTTGGCATGACGGCTTCGTGGCGCAATACCCGAACTCGGGCGCATTTTTCGAGATGATCAAGGATGCGGACTACCAGAAGGCGGTCGTCAACCGCACCGCGGCGCTTGTCGATAGCAGGCTGATCCGCTTCAAGCCCGATTCCGCAGGCTCGGACTTCGGCTAATGAACAACACCGTCAGGAGATGGAACTTGCGTACAAAGATGAACCGGCTTTCCATGATGGGCCTTCCGTTCGCGCTGATCGCCTGCGCCCAGGCGGCGAGCGCGTCGGTGATCGATGTGGTGAAGAATCCCAATTGCGGATGCTGCGTCGAATGGGTCGAACGAATGCGCGAAGCCGGATTTGTCGTGCAGGTGCGGGATGTCGAAGATACGTCTCCCTATGCGCAAGAGGTGGGTGTCCCGGGCCAATTGCGTTCGTGTCATACCGCTACCGTCGACGGTTATGCGATCGAGGGTCATGTTCCCGCTGCGGATATCAAGCGTCTGCTTGAAGAGAAACCTTCGGCGAGGGGCTTGGCAGTTCCCGGAATGCCGATCGGCTCACCCGGCATGGAGATGGGCGGGCGATCCGACCGCTATCATGTCGTGCTGATATCGGACGACGGGAACCACACCATCTATGCGACGCATGGCGGAAGCGTCGAGGCGCATCGGCACTAGAGCAATCGCAACTGCCCGCCCATCGCAGGCGGCCTGAACTGCGTGCAATCGAGGTCGAATTTCGCCTTGCCCAAGCCCGCGCGCTTGCAGGCGAGGCGGAACCTCGCGCGGAACAGCTCGGCCCAGACGCCTGTCGGTTTGAGCCGCGAGAAGAAGTTGGGATCGTTGTCCTTCCCGTTCCGGATCGACCGGACGATGCTCATCACCTTGTCCCCGCGCTCCGGGTAGTGGACCGAAAGCCATTCGCGGAACAGCGGCGCAACTTCATGCGGCAGGCGCAGCGGGATCCAGCCTACGCTATCCACCCCGATCGCTGCGGCCCGCAGGACGATTTCCTCCATGAATTCGTCGGTTATCGCGGGGATGACCGGGGCGACCGAACAATGGCTGGGTA
Source organism: uncultured Qipengyuania sp. (assembly GCA_964407585.1). Lineage (GTDB taxonomy): Bacteria > Pseudomonadota > Alphaproteobacteria > Sphingomonadales > Sphingomonadaceae > Qipengyuania. The sequence goes on along the minus strand of CAYOWF010000052.1, from coordinate 5,940 downwards.
CGCCCGCTTCGACCAGTTTTCCTAATGCCGCGAGTCGCTTGGCGGGGGAAGCTGCACGTGGTTCGAGCTTGCCCGAGAGCTTCGGATCGAGGCTCGTCACCGAAATCGCAACCGCGACAAGACGCCGCTCGGCCATTTCGGATAAGAGGTCGATATCGTCCAGTACTCGGTCGGATTTCGTAGTGATGGTGACGGGGTGGCGCGCATCGAGGCAGACTTCAAGAACCGACCGTGTGATCCGGTAATCCCGCTCGATCGGCTGATAGGGATCGGTATTGGTACCCATGGCGATCGGCTTGGGGCTATACTTCGGCTTGGCCAATGTCGCGCGCAGCAATTCGGCGGCATTGGGTTTGGCGAACAACTGCGTTTCGAAATCGAGGCCGGGCGAGAGGTCGTGATAGGCGTGTGTTGGCCGGGCGAAGCAATAGACGCAGCCATGCTCGCACCCGCGATAGGCGTTGATCGACCGGTCGAAGAATATGTCGGGCGACTGGTTGAAGCTGAGGATCGTCTTTGGATTCTCCTCGGTGACATGTGTCCGCAACTTCACCGGCGGCCCGTCGAGCGCTTCCATGTGATCGCGCCAGTCGCCATCGGTTTCGCGGGTCGACAAGCCGAATCGCGTCGGCACGGCGCGCGATTGCGCACCGCGCCCGGCAACTGAGGGTTCGAGTCGACGTTCCATGGATGAGAACATACATGGAACAAAGATGCGCGTACAGAGCGCGATTGCAAAGCCTGTCAGTCGTTAAGCATTACCGTATTCGGTACACCTTCGGCCCCCATGAAGACGACCCAGGCGCGCATCGGCTCCTTGCTGGTGACCTTGCCGCTGTGGCGCGTTCCGAGGGCCTCCACAAAGGTATCACCGGCCCGATAGGTCTTGGTCCCGTCGGGACCGTAATCGACTTCCAGCGTGCCGGCGATGATATGAGCGACCAGCGGTGCCTTGTGCAGGTGCGGGCCGGTTTCCTGGCCGGGCTGCATCACCAGCATGGATGCGGTGACTTCGGCATTGCCTTCGGGATAGACGATGTCCTGGCCGATCACGGTGGTTTCGGTCTGCAGCAGGAGCTGGGTTTTCGGATAAGTAGGTGCCGCGGCAGGCGCCGTGGCGCAGCTGACGAGCGAAATGGTCGCCAAGGCGAGCATCGGCAGTTTCGTGTGCATCTGGCTTCTCCCCTTACCGTTCGCGCAAGCGCGGCATCAACTCGACGAAATTGCAAGGCCGGTGTCGGCTGTCGAGTTGCGATGCGAGGATCTTGTCCCATCCGTCCTTCACCGCCCCGTTCGAACCGGGCAGGGCAAAGATGTAGGTGCCCCGCGCAATCACGGCGCAGGCCCGGCTCTGGACGGTGCTGGTGCCGATGCTTTCGTAGCTGAGCCAGCGGAAAAGTTCGCCGAAACCGGGGATGTCCTTGTCCTTGACCCGGTCTAGCGCTTCGGGCGTGACATCGCGCCCGGTCAGGCCGGTCCCTCCGGTCGTTATCACGACATCGATCTGTTCGTCGTCGATCCAGCGATGGAGGTGGGCGGCGATCTGGTTCTTGTCGTCGCGGCTGATTTCGCGCGCTGCAAGCTGGTGACCCGCCAGTTTAATGCGATCGGCGAGGATATCGCCCGATGAATCCTCCGCCAGTTTGCGCGAGTCCGAAATCGTCAGCAGGGCGATATTGACCGGCTTGAAGGTGCGGCTTTCGTCTATACCCATTACAGCTCCCTTATCGTGTTCTTGGGAAGAGCGGCCAGTCGTTCTCGGCGAGGTCGGTGCGGCTCGGCGCTTCGGCGTCGGCCTGCCTCAAATACATCCAGTAGTTGCGCATCACGATCGCGACATAGGCGCGCGTTTCCCAATAGGGGATGGATTCCATCCACAGGAGCGGGTCGCCCTGATCGTTGATTTCGCTGTTCCAGCGCGCAACCGGAGTGGGGCCTGCATTATAGGCCGCCATGACCTTGGGCAGCGCGCCGCGCGTGTAATTGGCCTGCGCCAATGCCTCGAGCGTTCGCTGGCCGAAAGCCAGGTTGTTCTTCGGGTCCTTGAGGTCCGCGCCCGCGCTCATGTTGATCGAGGCGGCGTACTCGCGTGCGGCGATGGGGCGGATCTGCATCAGGCCGATCGCATTGGCCGGGCTGACCACCCGCTCGCGGAAATTCGATTCCTGCAAGGCGTGCGCGAAAGCCAGCGCGGGATCGACGCGCCACCCGCCATGAGGCGTGTGATAGGCGACCGGCCAGCGCAAGTTCGCCGGCGAACTGGTCCCGCGCGGGGCGTTATAGGCCATGTAGGTCTGCGCCCCGGCCAGGCCCAGCGCACGGGCCAGGCGGGTCAGTGCGGCGAAATCGCCCGGATCGCCGTAGCGCACTTGCCAGCGCAGCACCTCGTCGGCGACATCGCGGCGGTTCACTTCGGCCAGCATCACCGCTTCGCGTACCGCCGGTTCGCCCGCCAGCCGGCGCCAGTCGTCTGCGGTAAGGTCGGGTGAAGTGTGATCGCCCGGCAGGTCCTTGCCGAGCTGTTCGACCGCCAACATGCCGTACAGCGTCTCGTCGTAACGAGCGGCGGCGCGCAAATGTGCATTCGCCAGCTGCGGGTCGCGACAGCGGATGAGGCTGCGCGCGGCCCAGTAATGGGCGGCGACCTTGAGTTCGGGATTGGTCGCACCCTGGGCGGTAGCGTTGAAGAATTCGCCCGACCGCGCACAATCGCCGATACGCCAGGCAGCGAGGCCTGCGACCCAGTCGCCTTCCGCCACCCAGGGACCCGAGCCCTGCGACACCAATTGCGCCATGCCATAGGCTTCGGCGTCCCGGTTCTCGATGTAATAGCTCCAGGCGACGCGCTGGCGCCATTCGGCGCGCGCAGGGCCGGAGAGCGAGGCATCCACTCCATCGAGCAGAAGACGCGCGCCGTCGGGATCGTCATTGCGGATGCGTTCGAGAATGGCGGAGCCGACGCTGGCCGGCATCGTCCCGTCCTCGATCGTGGCCGGCAACGTCCGCCGGGTGATACCCGGCTGCCGGGTCAGCGCATTCTCGCGCGGCAGGCTGGGTTCCCATGACAGGCCGCGGGTCTTGCCCAGGCGGACGATGCCTTCGACTTGCGGATTGTCGGGAAAGCGACGCAGCCAGTCTTCGATACGCGAGAGTTCTATGCGCGGGCTTTTCGGGTCGAGATAATAGGTCGCCAGAGCAGTGCCGTGCAGTGGACCGTCGCTGCGCTGCGACAGCATGACCTCCACCCGGTCCCAGTTCTGCGCGTCGATCGCTTCGAAGAGCGAGGTATAATAGAACCGGTCCTCTGGCTGGAGGAGCTGCGGGAGCACCGCCGAATGCGAACGCGAGAAATAGCTCACGCTGTCCGATTGGGCGGCGACGGGCGCGGCCAGCGTGGCAGTCGAAGCCAGGGTGGCAAGGAGGAGGGAGCGTAGGGTCATGCGGTCCATTCCAGCCAGCGGTTCCAGAAGTTCATGCGACGCGGCGCCGATCGGGCCAATTCCGCGAGTTCGGGCGCGAGCATGAGGGGAAGGGTCTTGTCTCCGGCCTTAACGACGGCGGGTTCGCGCGCCATTTCGGGTGAAATATCGAACAAGGGTGCAAGTGCGCGTCCGAATACGAGAACCCGGTGTGGTGCCGCGAGGGCGATATGGCGACGGGTCACGGAGGCGAGGCCCCGTGCGGCGAGATCGCTCCATTCGGGAAGCGAGGCCGGGGTGGGGAGGGCGCTAGCCAGATAGGCTTCGTGCGGTTCGATGCCCATGGCCTGCAGGATCGCTTCTACGAATTTACCCGGCGCGCCCGATAGCAATGCCTCAGCGTCGCCATCCAGCGGCTCCGGCACGATTACCATCACCTTCGCGCCTTCGACTCCGCGCGGGGGCAGGCGGCGATCCGGGCCGAACGGGGAAAGCGACTGCTCGCTCATCCACCATTCGCGGAATTTTTCCAGCGTGTCCGGCAAGGCTTCCGGCGCACCGCCGATTTGCGCGGCAGCCGCGGTTCCTTCGAACGCACGCTCGATCGGCGTTTGCTTCGGTTCTTCGGGCGGCTTCTTGGGCTGGGGTGACGTAACGGCCTGCCCGGCTTCCGGCTCGGCCAGCCAGCTCGTCGTCTCGTCGCGGTAATCGTCCTCGACACCCGCCTCGCGCCACCAGTCGAGCGCGGCTTCGAGCGCGTCTGCGGGCGATAATTCGCGGGATTCCGGTGTATCTGCGATCATTTTCCGTCCGCCCTAGGTCTTGACCTCAAACCGCTCAGCAATCAAGGCAAAGCCAAAGCTTTAGCGACGAAAAGAGAGAGACATGAGCGAACGCGAATCGATGCCCTGCGACGTCGTCATCATCGGCGGCGGACCGGCCGGCCTTTCTGCAGCCATCCGGTTGAAGCAAATCAATGAGGACCTCGAAGTCGTCGTGCTCGAAAAGGGCAGCGAAATCGGCGCGCATATCCTGTCCGGCGCGGTCATCGATCCCAAGGCGATGAACGAACTGTTCCCCGACTGGCGGAACATGGATTGCCCGCTGGCGGAAACGCCCGTGACGGAGAACCACCATTGGGTCCTTTCGGAGGGCGGCAAGTCCGACTTGCCCGAATTCCTGCTGCCGCCCTTCATGTCGAACAACGGCAATTACACCGCTTCGCTCGGCAACACCTGTCGCTGGCTGGCCGAGCAGGCCGAAGGTCTGGGCGTGATGGTCTTCCCCGGCTTCCCGGCTGCCGAAGTCCTATTCGACGACAAGGGTGCCGTTACCGGGGTCGTAACGCAGGACATGGGCATTGCAGAGGACGGTTCGCACAAGCCCGATTACCAGCCCGGCATGGAAATCCAGGCGAAATACACCCTGTTCGCCGAAGGTGCCCGGGGTAACCTGACCAAGAAGATGAAGGCCAAGTTCGATCTCGAAGCCGATTGCGAGCCGCAGGTCTATGGCCTCGGCATCAAGGAGCTGTGGGACGTCGATCCCGAAAAATACGAACAGGGCACCGTGATCCACACGCAGGGCTGGCCGCTGAGCGAGACCGGCACCTGGGGCGGCGGCTTCATCTACCACCAGGCGAACGGACAGGTCGCACTGGGGTTCGTGACCGCGCTCGATTACAGGAACCCGCACGTTTCGCCCTATCAGGAATTCCAGCGGTGGAAGCACCATCCGGAGATTGCCGCACTGCTCGAAGGCGGCAAGCGCGTCGCCTATGGCGCGCGCGTGATCAACGAAGGTGGCTGGCAGTCGGTGCCGAAACTCGCCTTCCCGGGCGGCGCACTGATCGGCTGTTCGGCCGGTTTCGTGAACGTCCCGCGCATCAAGGGCACGCATACCGCGATGAAGAGCGGCATGCTCGCCGCCGAAAGCATTGCGGCTGCGATCGCTGCCGGCAATGAGCACACCGAACTGATGGATTACGATGCGGCCGTCCGCGACAGCTGGATCGCGACCGAGCTCAAGAAGGTGAAGAACGCGCAGCCTGCGGTTGCCAAATATGGCGAGGATCTGGGCACCGTGCTCGCCGGGATCGACATGTGGATGCGGACGCTGAAGGTCGGCCTTCCGATCACGATGAAGCATCACCGCGACCACGAAATGCTCCAGCGCGCGGACCTGTTCGCGCCCGTCACCTATCCCAAGCCCGACGGGAAACTGAGCTTCGACCGCCTGACCAATGTCAGTTTCAGCTACACCAACCATGCCGAAGACCAGCCGGTCCACCTGAAGGTGCGCGATCTCGAATTGCAGCGCGAAAGCGAGCTGGAGGTCTATGGCGGCCCCTCGGCGCGCTATTGCCCGGCAGGGGTCTACGAGTGGATCATCGAGGATGGCGAGGAGCCCAGGTTCCAGATCAACTCGCAGAACTGCGTCCACTGCAAGACCTGCGACATCAAGGATCCGAACCAGAACATCGAATGGACCACGCCCGAAGGCGGCGGCGGGCCGAACTATC
>CAYOWF010000051.1:0-11509 GCA_964407585.1 uncultured Qipengyuania sp. | reverse complement strand
TTACCTTCGCCATTCTCGTCGAGCGCGACGACCAGCGACGGCTTGCCGCTCTTTTCCTTGATGCGACCGGCGACGATCCCGATGACGCCGGGGTGCCAGCCGCGCGCCGAAACGACATGAACCGCGCGGTTATGCTGCGCGGCAAGCTGTTCCTCTGCCGCCTGCTGCACTTCGGCTTCGATGGCGCGGCGTTCTTCGTTGAGCGCCGACAGCTGCGCAGCGATCGCGCGCGCTTCTTCGGGATCTTCGGTGGTCAGCAAGCGCACGCCGAGGGTCGATTCGCCGACTCGCCCGCCGGCGTTGATGCGCGGCCCGAGCGCAAATCCGAGGTCGGAACAAGCCGGCGCGCGCTTGAGGCGGCTGGCATCGATCAGTGCCGACATTCCGATATTGTCGCGGCGCGCCATGACCTTGAGGCCTTGCGCGACGAAAGCGCGGTTGAGACCGTGCAGCGCTGCGACATCGGCCACGGTTCCAAGCGCAACGACGTCGAGCAGGGCGAGCAGGTCCGGTTCTTTCCGGTCCTTGAAATAGCCGCGCTTGCGCAAGGTTCTGACCAAAGCGATGGCCAGCAGGAATGCCACACCGACCGCGGCGAGATGGCCATGCGCCGCCGCGAGGTCGTTTTCGTCGAGGCGGTTGGGATTTACCAGGGCGGCTGCGCGGGGAAGCTCGGGCGAGCACTTGTGGTGATCGACCACGATCACGTCGACCCCGGCATCGCTTGCCATGGCCAGCGCCTCATGCGCCATCGCGCCGCAATCGACCGTGACGATGAGGCTCGAACCCGCATCGGCGAGCTTGACCAGCGCTTCGCCCGAAGGACCGTAGCCTTCCAGCAGCCGATCGGGGATGTAATAATCCGCCTCCACGCCCAAATCGCGCAGCAGGCGGATGAGCAAGGCCGAACTGGTGGCCCCGTCGACATCGTAATCGCCGTAAACGGTGATGCGTTCGTCGGTCAGCACCGCCTGGGCGATCCGGTCGGCGGCTGCCTCCATGTCGTTGAATTCTGAAGGGTCGGGCAGGAAGTCCCGCAAGGTCGGCGTAAGGTGGCGCTGGATATCGTCCGCGGCCACGCCGCGCGCGAGGAGGATCTGCCGGACGATGGCCTCGCCTTCGCCCAGCTGGCCCTGGCCCAGGTCCATATTGCCACCACGCCATCGCCATGCGCGGCCGGTCAGAGAGTGGGATACGCCGAAGACCTGGGGGAGGGCGGTGGAAGCCATGAGCCAGCCCTACCGTGCCTGCGGCCCCGGCGGCAAGCGCGCCTGCATTGACAATCGACAGTCGTGCTTCATGCTCGCCCGATGGGCGACGCGTATCTCCTGATAATCTGGCACAGCCGAACGGGAAGTAGCGAGGCGCTGGCGAAGGCGGCCTTCGATGGCGCCGGCGACAAGGCCCGCATCATGCGCGCGAGAGACGTCGAGCCAAGCCACCTGATGGACGCGGGAGGTTACCTCTTCGCCTGCCCGGAAAACCTCGCCAGCATGAGCGGCGAGATGAAGGAGATGTTCGACCGCTGCTATTACCCGGTCCTCGCGAAGATCGAGGGACGACCCTTCGCCACGATCATCGCTGCCGGGACCGATGGCGAAGGGGCCCAGAAACAGATCGACCGCATCGCCAAGGGCTGGCGACTGAGGCGTGTGGCCGAGCACATGATCGTCGATACGCAGGCCAGCACGGAGGAGGAAATCCTGGCGCCCAAGCACATCGCCGAAGACCGGCTGAAGCTGGCGCGTGAAATGGGACAAGCACTGGGCGAAGGTATCGCAGAGGGCATCTTTTAAGTGCCCTTTTGGTCCATTCCCGATGAATCGGCGAAGTCCGGACTCGACGAAGCCTGTGGGAGTCGTCAAGAAATGGCCCGGTTTCGTTTTGGGGAACGGCGGGTGCCATGCCCACAGCACAGACATCGCAGGTGAAAGCGTCGCGATCACCGCAAGGGTTGTACCTGCTCTTTTCCCCCGGTGCGCGTCCGCAACGCAGCCGCGTCCTGGCTGCCATCGAAACCCACGATTTCGTATCGGTAAGCCATGATCCTGCCAGCAGTGCGGCCGATCCCGAACAGTCGGCAGAAGGCAGGGAGGGCTATGCCGGCCAATGGCTCGAACTGATGATTTCCGGGCTCACCTTCGACCTTTTAGGTCTTGCTCCCGCGCCAAGCGTCAAACCGCCGGAAGTCGCCCACCGAATGGCTCTCGATGTGGATTGTAATCCTGACGAGAAGGAAGCAATGGCCCTCGTCCCGGGTCCACATCTGGCCGATGCGGCAAACAGCCTGCCGATCGTGCGTGCCATGCTGGACATCGGGTGCAAGCTGGCACGCGCGCTCGAAGATGTCGAAGCTATCTGCTGGAGCCCGTCGCGCAGCGCGATGTCGACCGGGCTATTATGCCGCTCCGTCGATGCATGGCTCGGTGGCGGGCCGTTTCCGGCTCTGGGGATTACTGCATTTTCTCAAGGTGAAGATGGGTGTCTGGTGAGCGAGGGCCTGGCTTTCTTCGTAGGGCAAGAGCTTCGTTTTCATCCTTCGCTGGCCGAAGACCGTCTGGCCGCGACCCGGCTCGGCCTGCGTCTCGTGGACGAAATCGTCGGGACCGGGCGGGTCGAGGGGCAGCGTGAATTCGTCACCGAGGACGGGCAGCGCCTCCTGCTGGCGCCCGACCACGGAACGGGCATCGTCGAGGTCACGCGCATGTAGCGCATCGATTGGATGGGAGCGGCAATCGCAGGATCGAAGCGCGGCAGCCTGTCGTTTCGCAGTGTCAACCGGAGGGGAGCTCCGGGATATGATGCGGGTCTGCAGCGGCATCACCTGTTGCCCCGCCAATTGCTGTCCTGCAGGTGCTTTTCAGCGCTGTTCGACCAGATCGGGCGGGCTGCGCTGGGGTTCGACGATTTCCGGCGCAACGGAATCCTGCTCCCTGCGCGCGAAGAGGCCGTGTGGAGGACGCTTTTACCGCTGCATCGCGGGCCGCACCGGGACTATAACGAGATGGTGATGGAACGGGTCGGGACTATCGAGGCGCGCTGGGCGCGGCGCCGCGCCGCCGCATCGCGGCAGGCGGGCGAAGAAGCGATTTTCCGGCTCGGCATGCTGCAGAACGCGTTGCGGAAACGGCTGCTCGATCAGTCGCGCAGGCTGGTCCTCAACCGCCGGGACCCGGTTCAGGGCAAGCCCGACTTTTCCGAACTCGACGCGATGGCCGAAGCGCTTTTCAGATCCGCCGCCTAGGCGGTCTTCTCGGCCAGCGCTTCCTTGGCCGCGACATATTCGCTTTCGAGCCGCGCAACCATGTCTTCGACCGGACCGACCTTCTTGACCGTGCCTATCCCCTGGCCCGAGCCCCAGATGTCCTTCCAGGCCTTGGCCTTCGTATTTCCGCCGCTGCCGAAGTTCATCTTGCTCGGGTCGCTCGTCGGCAGATCGTCCGGGTCGAGACCCGCGTTTTCGATCGAGGAGCGCAGATAGTTGCCGTGCACGCCGGTGAAGAGGTTGGAGTAGACGATCCCATCCGCGCTGCCTTCGACGATGCCCTGCTTGTACCCGTCGACCGCATTGGCTTCGTCGGTCGCGATCCAGGGCGATCCGATATAGGCGAAGTCTGCGCCCAGCGCCTGTGCCGCAAGGACCGAGCGGCCATGCGCGATCGATCCGGACAGCGCCACCAGCCCATCGAACCATTCGCGGATTTCCTGCATCAGCGCGAACGGGCTGAGCGTCCCGGCATGGCCGCCGGCGCCGGCTGCCACCGGGATGAGCCCGTCCGCGCCCTTTTCGATGGCCTTTTTGGCGAAGCGGTTGTTGATCACGTCGTGCATGGTGATGCCGCCCCATCCGCGCACGGCATTGAAGATCTCTTCGCGCGCGCCGAGCGAGGTGATCACCAGCGGGACCTGCCATTTGGCGCAAGTCGCCATGTCCGCCTCGATCCTGTCGTTCGAGCGGTGCACGATCTGGTTGACCGCGAAGGGCGCCGCCGGGCGTTCGGGATAGTCGCGATTATGCGCGGCAAGTTCCTCGGTAATCCGGTGGAGCCATTCGTCGAGCTCGCTCTGCGGGCGGGCATTCAGCGCGGGAAAGCTGCCGACGATCCCCGCCTTGCATTGCGCGATCACCAGTTCCGGGCCCGAAACGATGAACAGCGGCGAACCGATGACCGGGATGCGCAGCTTGTCGAAGGGGGCGGGAAGGGTCATGCGGCTTGGCTCCTCAGCTATGTTTGCGCAGAGGCGTATGGCGCGGGGCCGCGCTTGTCGAGAGTGACGTTACGTAAACGTCACTTGGCTTCGAGGAGGTGCTCCAGTCCATAGACCCGCGCTGCCGTGCCGGCGAAAAGCGCGCTGCGTTCATCGGGCGAATGGCTGTGCGAAAGGCGCTTGAAGGCGTTCCACAGCTCTTCGTAGCTCGCTCCCCAGCGGTCCACCGGATAGTTCGATTCGAACATCGCCCGATCCGCACCGAAAGCTTCGATGCAGGTTTCGACATAGGGGCGCCAAAGTGCGGCGAGGTGTTCCGAGCCATGCCCCTTCATCGGGCCGTCTTCGGGCAGGCCGCAAAATGCCATCGCCAGACCGCCCAGCTTCACAACCACGTTCTCGCACTTTGCAATCGCCTTGATCGATTTCCGCCAGCGATCGAAGTTTTCGTGCTGCTTGCCCTTGTAACCCGCAATGCCCAGCGGGGTGCCGCAATGGTCGAGCACGATGGTCTGTTGAGGAAAGGCGCGCGCAAGGTCGAGCACATCGCCCAGTTGCGGCTCGAGCAACCAGGCATCGAAAGTCAGCCCGTGTTCGGCATAGGCGGCAAAACCCGCACGGAAGGCATCGGAGCCGTAAAGCCCTTCCGGCGCATGGAAAGGAGGCCCGAGAACTTCCGGATCCGCATCCCACGCGGCGGCATGGCGGATGCCCCTGAAGCGCCCATTGCCCGCCTCGACCAGCGCCTCGATAACCGGTTTGACCGCATCGCCCAAAGTCAGGTCTGCATGCCCGACGATCGCTGCGCAGGGCCGATAGTCACCGTACAAACCGCTCGCGCCCTGTGCCGCCACGCCATTGACGAATTCGACTTCGCCGACGCTCTTCATCGCATCGCTGCGGCTCGCATCGTAGAAGGCGCCGCACTCCATGAAGACCGTGCCGATCACATTGTGACCGCCATCGAGACCTCCACGTGTATCCTGCTGCAATTCGTCGAAGGTGTAATAGGCCGCGCCGGCGATGGCTTCGATGAAGTCGTGGCGCGGTTCGGGAAAGGCCGGGAGCAGCGGGCGAAGGTCCCACAGGTGATGGTGGGGATCGATAATGGGCAGTTCGGGATCGATGATCCCTTCGCTCGACACATGGCTCATGGCACGTCTCCTCTCGGGCCAATCCAACGGGATGAGCCACTTGGAACACGGTCCAGCTGAAAAATCAAAGGACCGGCGACAAAGCCCTTATCCAAGGCCATCAGGCCGCCGCGTTCTCGACTCTGTTTCGCCCTCTCGTCTTCGCTTCGTAAAGCGCGCCGTCTGCCGCAAAGAGGACTGCGTCGATGGAGCGGTCTCCCTGCCAATGCGAAAAGCCGATCGAGCAGGTCGTAATCAGGCCCGGCAATTCCATGGTCTCTTCGATTTGTGCAATGAGCGCGCGGAGGGCTTCCGCCGCATTCTTCGCCGGGGTGCGTTCAGCGCAGTCGAGCACGAGGACGAACTCGTCACCACCCAATCGAGCGGCGCAATGCCTTCCTTCGGGCAAATCCGCCAGAACCTGGTTGATCGCTTGGGATACCTGCACGAGCACATTGTCGCCCGTCGCATGGCCGTAATGATCGTTGATCACCTTGAAATTGTCCAGGTCGACGAACAGCAGGAAGCGATCAGTGACAGGGTCGTAATCCCTGGCAAAATCGAAAAAGGCCCGCCGGTTCATGAGACCGGTCAGCGAGTCGCGGAATGCGAGAAATTCGGCATTGGCCAGAGATTCCGCCAGTTCTTCGGACAGGAACCGGTTCTCGACGAGCGTACGCGATGTAAGGATTCGCTGGGCCGACAGAGCGAAGGCGAAAGCCACGAAAACCATCGACAGACACAGCACGGCAAGTGTCGCCGGGACCAGCATGGGAGAACTCCACCACCATAGGGACCCGATGCAGGCAATAACGAACCCGCCGAGGAAGGAGGAAAGCAGCCTGTAGGACGGTCCGGTTATGGCTGCGATCAGGCTGACTCCGACAACCGTGCCGCCACCAAGGAAGAGGTGGCCGGGGAGAATGACCGGCTCGGCAATGACCGCTGCCAGCAGCAAGCCCCAACTCGCCCCACCCAGCAACAAGGCAAAGGCAGCATAGGTGAAAGCCTTGCCGATCGGTTTTTTCTGCTGGATCGCCTTGCCCAGCCAATACGCCCCGAAACGCGTGTTGAGGAGCGCGACCAAGCGCAGGGCCAGCAGGCCGAAGAAGAAGTCGGCATCGGGTACCTGAGCGGCGGCCAGGATCATAATGAGCCAAAGCAGGGCCTGTGCCGGCAAGTTGCGGCGTTCGATGATCAGGATACCCGCAAGCGTCTCGCAAAAGACCGCTGCTTCATAATCGCTGCGTGCATCGACGACGAGAAACCCCCTCTCGTCGACGACATTCGATACTGGCATGCCATGGTCTCCTTTGACCCATGCAACCGTCGCGCCCAACCGATTGTTTGAAATGAACTATTTTCTATGTTTTTGGCTGTGTCCGATTAATGCAACGGACTGGCATTATCCTTCGGGCTGATGCCCCCCGTACTTATCGAGCAACGCGCGGACCTTCTCCGGGTTCACTCCTTCATACGCCGTATTGACCGACAGGAAAATCTTTCCACGCTTTATCTCACGCTCGTAGAGCGTTGCAGACACCCCATCCACATCGTGGTCGGTAAGCATTTTGGCAATCGCGCCGCCAGTGGCGCCGATGACACCGCTCACTGCAGCGACCGGACCGACGACGGCACTTGCGATCGACCCAGCCACCGCGATGGGACCGATACCCGGGATCATCAGGAAGCCGACCCCCAGCACGGCACCTGCAAAGCCCGCACCGGTAATCGTTCCGGCAACGTTACCTGCACTGTGGCCCTTGGCGGGTTGGTATTTCTCTTCGAGATATTCGCTCGCTCGCCACAGCATGGCGATTGCGTCTTCCGGCACGCCTTGTTCCGAAAGCTCCTCAACCACTTTCGTTGCCGCTTCGGGCTGGTCGAATATGGCCGTCACGAGATGCTCGCGGTTGCGGGACATCTCGTCCAGGGCCTTGGAGAATGCCCTGGAAAAGCGTTCCCGCTCACGCTCATTGCGGAAACTGGCGCGCAATCCGGCCGAATCGTGCAATTTCTGGACGCTGGGCGTTTGCACCTTGGCGAACAGGGTGCGCAGAAGCATCTCGATCGTGGTGCGACGAAGTTTCTGGTCGGTCCCGCGATTGATCCATTCGAGCTCGACCGGTCGGGGATGCGCTTCATCCAGGAAATACAAAGCGGGCAGCTCCGCCGCCTTCACCACGTATGCGTGCGTCTGACCCCCTGTCTCGCCCATCTATCGGTTTTTACCTCACAAATCGGCCCAAGGCAAAGTACGTATACGACATTGCGCCGATAAAGTGAGGAAATTATTGGATCAGGATTCGGGGATAGAGGAGTTCGCTGCACTCAGTACTGCCCGGACACTTGCCGTGGCAACGTCTTCGTCGATACCGACGCCCCAGATGGTTTTGCCTTCGGGTGTACGGCACTCCAGATATGCTGCGGCACGACTGTCTCGACCGGTGCTTAGTGCGTGTTCGCTATAGTCCACGATTTCCAGGCTCAGGCCGAAACTCTCCTCGATCGTCGATAGCACGGAGGAAATGAGGCCGTTCCCGCGCCCGGAAACGCTCTGTTCCTGCCCTTGCACCGCGATGGTGCCGCTGAACAGGCGCGTACCGTCGGCTGCGCGGCGTTCCTCGTAATCGACCAGCTGGAAATGCTTGTCCTCGGTTTGCACGTGATAGGCTTGCCTGAAAGCCTGCCAGATGTCGGCTGCGTTGAGTTCGCGTCCGAGTTCGTCAGCCATGCGCTGGACATGGGGGCTGAAATCGGCCTGCATTCGCTTGGGCAGCTTGAGGCCCTGGTCCTGTTCCAGAACCCAGGCGAAGCCGCCCTTGCCGGATTGCGAATTGACCCTGATGACGGCTTCGTAGCTGCGCCCGAGATCGGCAGGGTCGATCGGCAGGTAGGGAACGCGCCAATGCGGATCGTTCTGGACATCGTGGGCGGCGAAGCCCTTCTTGATCGCATCCTGATGACTGCCGGAAAAGGCGGTATAGACGAGCTCTCCGCCATAGGGGTGGCGCTGGTGGACCGGCAGTTCGTTGCAATACTCCACCGTCTCGATCACGCGGTCGATGTCGGAAAAGTCGAGCTTCGGGTCGACGCCCTGCGTGTAGAGGTTGAGAGCCATCGTCACGAGGCAGCAATTGCCCGTGCGTTCGCCATTGCCGAACAGGCAGCCTTCGACTCGGTCGGCACCCGCCATCAATGCGAGTTCCGCGGCCGCAACGCCGGTGCCCCGATCATTATGCGTGTGCAGGCTGATCACCGCGCTGTCGCGGTTGGGAAGGTTGCGAATGAAATATTCAATCTGGTCGGCGTAGATGTTGGGTGTCGCCGCCTCGACCGTGGCGGGCAGGTTGAGGATGATCGGATGTTCGGGCGTGGGTGCCAGCACCTCCATTACCGCTTCACAAACCTCGAGCGAGAAATCGAGTTCGGCGGTGGAGAAGGTTTCGGGCGAATATTGGAAATGCCAGTCCGTATCGGGCTGCTTGCCCGCCTCGTCGCGCATCACCTTGGCGCCGTGGACGGCGATGTCGCGCACCTGGTCCTTGGTCATTCCGAAGACCACTTCCCGCCAGGCGGGGCTAACGGCGTTGTAGAGATGCACGATGGCAGCGCGGGCGCCGGTGAGGCTGGCGAAGCTCGTCCGTATGAGATCTTCGCGGCTCTGGGTAAGGACCTGGACGAGTACATCGTCGGGAACGCGGCCGGACTGCACGAGGCCGGATATGAAATCGAATTCGGTCGCACCGGCGCTGGGGAAGCCGACTTCGATTTCCTTCACCCCGATTTCCACCAGCAGGTCGAAGAAGCGTTTCTTCTTGTGGGCATCCATCGGGTCGACGATCGCCTGGTTGCCGTCGCGCAGATCGGTCGACAACCAGCGGGGCGGGGCGGTGATGGTGCGCGTGGGCCATTGCCGATCTTGCAGTGGGACCTGCGGAAAGGGCGAATATTTGGCGCTCGGATCGCGGAGCATGGACATTTGGGAGGTACTCGTATCGGTTTTCGCTGCTGGCTGATCGTCCCTTGGGTGCGTGGCGCACCCTACTGGCACGCCAAGGTCACGCCCAAGGGCGGGTAAGTCGCAGGATTAGTCCGAGACGGGTCATGCATGCTGCATTGCGCAATCTTGCCGCCAGTTCAAGCGCGAGTTTGCAAAATTATCGAAATCGAAGCCGATCGCGGTTCAATTCTTGCACGTTGGTCACTCCCATCAGCCGCATGGCCCGCTCGATCTCTTCCTTGAGAATGGTCAGGGCACGCTCGACACCCTGCTGTCCCGCGGCGGCCAGTGCATAGAGATAGAGGCGTCCGCCCGATGCCGCACTCGCCCCCATTGCCAGGCTTTTCATAACATGCGTTCCGCGCCGCACACCGCCATCGAGGATAATCTCGATCTCGCCGCCGACCTCGTCGACGATTTCGCGCAACTGGTCGAACGGCGCTCGGCTGCCGTCCAACTGCCTGCCGCCATGGTTCGAAATCCAGATTGCGTCGGCCCCGATGTCGACCGCCCGGCGCGCGTCGGCGGCGCTCATCACACCTTTCAGGGCGAATGTCCCGCCCCAGTCCTGCCTGATGCGTGCGGCAGTGTCCCAATCCATGCCAGTGTCGAGCATGGTGTTGAAATAGTCCTGGATGCTCACTGCCTTGCCAGTGCCCTCGCTGACATAGGAATCCAGATTGGGCAGGCGAAATTTCGGGCCGAAGACATAATCCAGCGTCCATCGTGGGCGGGTGGCATAGCTCCACAGCGAGCTTGCGGAGAATCCGGGCGGAGTGGTGAAGCCGGACCGCAGGCACCTTTCGCGCTTGCCCGAGACGATCGTGTCGACTGTTAGTGCCAGGGCATCGAATTCGGCTGCCTTGCAGCGTTCGATCATGCTGGCGTTCAGCCCGTGGTCCTTGTGGACGTAGAGCTGGAACAGCTTTGGCGCACCAGTGAGTGCGGCGATCTCCTCGATCGAATGGGTGGCGAGGCTGGATATGCCGAACCAGACGCCGAACTTCTCCGCCGCCCTTGCCACCGCCCGTTCGCCGTCGCGGTGGAAGGCGCGCTGGAGCGCGGTCGGGCTGAGCATCAGCGGCAATTCGCTGCGACAGCCCATGATCGTGCAACTGGTATCGATACTTTCCACCCCCGCCAGAACGGCGGGCACGAGGTCCACATCGTTGAACGCGTCGCTATTGCGCGCCTTGGTCAGCTCGTCGTCCGCGGCCCCGTCGATATAGTCGAACACCGGCCACGGCAGGCGTGCCTTCGCCAGGGCGCGGAAATCGTCGATGTTATGGCAGTCGGAGAGTCTCACTCAGGTCTGGTGGCGTAGCTCCCCCGCGCTTGCAAGTCGTCTAGTGTAAATGCCGACGGCAATCGTTCTTGCTGAGAGCGGGCGTAGCGCGGGTCCTGATCGAGACAGCCCACTCCGCACAGCTGGATGGCGGTCTCTTCCTGCCACTGATTGTGCCAGAGGCGCCCGCCGGGAGTGGAGACGAAACCATCGATGCGCGCATCGATATCGGTAGCGAGGTCTTCCACCGACGGAACCTCGCTATCGAAAGCGATATCGTGTCCGCCGTGGGTATGGAAGCTCGCCACCACGTGATTGCCCAGCGGCACTCCCCAGTCGAATGCGCATTGCGCCCGACCGCCCTGGTATACGCGTGACGTTTCAAGATTGCCCGCCTCGTCCTCGAAGATGACACCGCAATATTCCTGGTTGTTCTGGATCGAGCGCGCCTGCAGCTGCTCCAGCTCGGCGCGGGCGTAGCGGGTCAGCGTATCGGCGGAAACCACCCGCTCGCGAGCAGGCGCGCGCTCCCGCGTCAGCTGGTTGAACACGATCACCGCGAAGGCGATCGCGCACAGCACGTAGACCAGCGCATTGGAGTTTGCGTCCCTCATGCGGCGAGGCCTGGAGAGAGCCACGAAAATTGTCGAGCGGGAATATGCACTTGCTCCCCGCCGGACACCCGCCGCCGGGTCAGTTCTTGTCCTTGTCGACCAGCTTGTTCGCACCGATCCACGGCATCATCGCCCGCAGCTGCGCGCCGGTCTTTTCGATCGGATGCGCGGCGGCGGCCTTGCGGCTGGCCTTCAATTCGGGCTGGCCGGCCTGGTTGTCGAGCACGAAATCCTTCACGAAACGGCCCGACTGGATGTCCTTGAG